>CALFBM010000065.1 GCA_937951645.1 uncultured Rhizobiaceae group bacterium | reverse complement strand
TGCACCGGGCATGACTTTATTCAAGATGCCATTGTTTGCCTGGTCAGTTCTAATTACAGCATTCCTGCTTCTGCTTTCACTTCCTGTGCTTGCTGGTGCGATTACAATGCTGTTGACTGACCGTAACTTCGGTACGACATTTTTTGATCCTGCTGGTGGTGGTGACCCGATTTTGTTCCAGCACTTGTTCTGGTTCTTTGGTCACCCTGAAGTTTATATCCTGATTTTGCCTGGCTTTGGTATCGTCAGTCACATTGTTTCAACATTCTCACGTAAGCCAATTTTTGGTTACATGGGTATGGCGCTGGCCATGATTGCAATTGGCGCAGTTGGCTTCATTGTATGGGCTCACCATATGTATACAGTCGGCTTGTCGCTGGATACCCAACGCTACTTTGTATTCGCCACAATGGTAATCGCGGTTCCAACAGGAGTAAAAATCTTCTCCTGGATTGCAACAATGTGGGGTGGTTCAATCACCTTCCGTACACCAATGTTATGGGCTATCGGCTTCATCTTCCTGTTTACTCTTGGTGGTGTAACAGGTGTGCAGCTGGCAAATGCAGGTCTGGACCGTTCATTCCATGATACATACTACGTTGTGGCCCACTTCCATTACGTGTTGTCTCTGGGTGCGGTGTTTGCAATCTTTGCAGCCTGGTACTACTGGTTCCCCAAAATGACGGGTTACATGTATAATTCATTCCTTGCAAAGTCGCATTTCTGGCTCACTTTCATCGGCGTGAATGTTGTGTTTTTCCCGCAGCACTTCCTGGGTCTGCAAGGCATGCCTCGTCGTTATGTCGACTATCCTGATGCGTTTGCCTTCTGGAACTATGTATCATCACTTGGCTCATACCTTTCAGCTTTCGCAGTATTGGTATTCCTTGCAACCATCGTTGAAGCTTTCATGAAGAAACGTGTAGCTGGTGATAATCCATGGGGCGAGGGTGCTACAACACTTGAGTGGCAGTTACCTTCACCACCGCCATTCCACCAGTGGGAAATCCTTCCAAAGGTAAAATAAATCAAACGCAAGCCGCTAATAAGTTTAGCGGCTTGCAATTTGTAAGGCTTGAGTAAATGACTGTCGAAACAGTAAATAATGAACATCAGACATCTGGCATTACATCTGCAATGCCGGCTGATTTTTATCGCTTGCTAAAACCGCGTGTCATGTATCTTGTTATTTTTACAGCCATCATAGGCATGTTAATGGCACCAGGTAGTATCAATCCATTTCTGGGGTTTGTTGCCATCCTGTGTATCTCAATTGGAGCCGGTGCTTCAGGCGCATTGAACATGTGGTATGATGCAGACATTGACGCAGTAATGGACCGTACTGCAAAACGTCCTATTCCTGATGGCAAGGTGGAGGCATCACAAGCTTTTTCCTTTGGTATCGTGCTTTCCCTGTTTTCAGTTGCGGTTCTGGGTCTGCTTGTAAACTGGCTTTCAGCTTTCTTGCTAGCCTTCACAATTTTCTTTTATGCAGTCATTTACACCATGTGGCTCAAACGCTCGACACCACAAAATATTGTTATTGGTGGTGCAGCAGGCGCCTTTCCTCCAATGATTGGGTGGGCTGCTGTAACAGGTACGGTTACGATTGAAAGTATTGTACTTTTTGCAATTATATTCTTGTGGACGCCACCTCACTTTTGGGCGTTAGCGCTTTGGCGTTTGCAGGATTATGATAATGCGGGTGTTCCAATGATGCCTAATGTCAAGGGTGAAAAATCAACACGTAATCAGATTTTCGCTTATTCAATACCGCTTGCTATCTCCAGTATTCTGCCAACAATGATGGGTTTTGCATCGCTTTATTACGGCATCTTTGCTGCCATTCTTGGAATTTGCTTTGTGTTCCTTGGTTACAAGGTTTGGAAAGACGGGAATTCAGAAAATAAATATGCGCATGAAAAGAAACTCTTTGGTTTCTCGATATTCTATCTATTCGCAATCTTTGCCGCTCTTGGTGTTGATGCAATTATTGCAAAGGTACTTTAAACATGTATGAAGCTGAATTTACAAAAGAAACAGTAGAGTTAACCGCCGAACAAAAAAAGGCCCGCCGTGCCAGAAATGTTGTTGTGGCTTTTTGTTTAATTGCATTCATTCTAATCATGTTTTTTGGAACCATGGCTAAAATGGCATCTGTAATTGAAGCAAGCGGAGCATAATTTATAATCATGACACTGGTTGATACATCTATTCCAAGCCAAAACAACGAGAAAAACAATTCTCGCATTGTGACAATGTGTGTAGTCATGGTTTTAGCCATGGGCGGATTGGCCTATGCATCCGTTCCTTTATATGAGCTTTTCTGTCAGGTAACCGGATACGGCGGAACAACACAAAAGGCTGATGCACAAGCAGCCGATGGTGTAGGCATTATTGATCGTGATATCAATGTTCGTTTTGATGCGAACACAGCTTCAGTCTTGAATTGGGAATTTGCACCGCAGCAACGTGAAGTCACCATCAAGATGGGCGAAAAGATGGTCATCAATTATGTTGCCAAAAATCTTTCTGACAAGCCAATCGTTGGCATGGCATCTTTCAATGTAACACCACAAGCTGCAGGTGTTTTCTTTAACAAGATTGAATGTTTTTGCTTTACGGATACATATATTGAGCCAGGCGCAACACTGGATATGCCGGTTATTTTCTACGTTGATCCTGAAATGGATCAGGAAAAGGCAATGAAGGCGCTAAATACAATTACACTTTCATATACATTCTTTGAGAGCGAGACTTCTGTAGAAGATGCACTTAAAGAGCGCAAGGAAGAAGCGGCAATTAAAGCTGAAGAAGCCGCTGTTAAAATTGATAATGAGAAGATATAAACAATAAAAGTCCGTTTAACGGATTCGAATTCAGGAGTATAAAATGGCTGACGGTCACAACGTAAACCACGATTATCACATCATCGATCCAAGTCCATGGCCATTGTTTGGCTCTATTGGCGGGTTGATTACTGCAATTGGCGCAATTTCATGGATGCGTTCGCTTTCTGGTGGCGAGTTTATAGTTGCAGGAGCAGATTTTGCAGCCGCAGGTCCCTGGATATTCTACGTTGGTATGGCGCTTGTCTTGTACACAATGTATGCGTGGTGGGCTGATACCATAAAAGAAGCGCATGCAGGCGACCATACAAAGGTTGTCTCGCTTCATTTGCGCTACGGCATGTTATTGTTCATTGCCTCTGAGGTGATGTTCTTTGTTGCCTGGTTCTGGGCATTTTTTGATGCAAGCCTTTTTCCTGATGAAATTGCTCAATATGCACGTGTAGAACATACTGGTGGGTTGTGGCCTCCTGAAGGAGTTGAAGTTCTTGATCCTTGGCATTTCCCGTTGTTTAACACTGTAATTTTATTACTTTCAGGCACAACAGTTACTTGGGCGCACCACGCTCTGATTGAAAATGATCGCTCAACTTTGAAATGGATGCTTTTCGTAACAGTTGTCCTTGGTATTTTCTTTAGTTTTGTGCAGGGCTACGAATATAGTATCGCACCATTTACATTCTCAGAATCAATCTACGGCGCTACATTCTTTATGGCGACGGGCTTCCACGGCTTCCACGTTCTGGTTGGAACAATCTTCCTGCTGGTATGCTTGTTCCGTGCAATGTCTGGTCACTTTACTTCAGAGCAGCATTTTGGTTTTGAAGCTGCTGCCTGGTACTGGCATTTTGTGGATGTTGTGTGGTTGTTCCTGTTCTGTGCAGTCTATGTATGGGCAAGTGCAGGCGCTACAATCGCTCACTAATAAATGCATATAAATTCTTTAAAAGGCGGTCAAATTGGCCGCCTTTTTCGTTTATAAAGAGAGCCGTGGCAAATACCCTTGATAGATAGGACACTTAAAATGCGTCTATACAATATTATAACTATCATTGTCATGATTGTTGGTATCACAATACTATGTGCATTAGGTACCTGGCAGGTAAATCGTCTTTACTGGAAAGAAGCGTTAATTGCCAAAGTCGAGCAAAGAACGTCGCTTGCTCCAATGGAAATCAATAATTTTCTTGATCGTCAAATGCTTGAAGATAATTGGCCTTATAGCCCTGTCTCGGCAAAAGGAATTTACGATCATTCCAAAGAGGTTTATTTTTTTACCACAAGCAAAACAGGTCGCTCTGGCTGGAATGTTCATACACCAATGTTATTGGATAATGGCAAATATCTGATCGTCAACAGAGGCTTTGTACCTTACGATATGAGAGAGCCTGAAAAACGTATTGAAGGTCAAGTGAGGGGTAAACAGTCGATTACGGGGTTTGTTCGGGTGCCTGAAAAAGAAGTGCCCAATGGATGGTTCCCAGAAAACAATCCAGAAAAACGTGAACTTTATTGGCGTGATTATGATGTGTTTGTTGATTTGATGGGAAAAGATGAAAATCGTGAATTCATCCCTTTCTTTGTGGATGTTAATGATGCCCCAAACCCCGGGGGCTGGCCAAAAGGGGGGACAACCATTATTTCTTTTCCAAACAGTCATTTGCAGTATGCTGTGACATGGTATGGTTTGGCACTTGCCCTCCTTGGGGTAGGTGGTTTCTTTCTTTATTCACGCAGGCAAAAGCATGACTGATCAAAAACAAAAGCTGGAACTAAGATTGTGTGGCCCGCGCGGGTTTTGTGCAGGTGTGGATCGTGCAATTCAAATGGTTGTTTTAGCGCTCAAAAAATATGGCGCGCCTGTCTATGTTCGCCATGAGATTGTACATAATCGGTATGTTGTTGAAGGCCTTGAGCAACAAGGTGCGGTTTTTGTAAAGGAACTGGATGAAATTCCTCCTACCAAACAACCGGTTATTTTTTCTGCGCACGGCGTTCCAAGGTCTGTTCCAGAAAATGCCGAGAATTTAAACCTTCATTATCTGGATGCAACATGTCCGCTTGTTTCCAAAGTTCATAAACAGGCAATTCGTCATATCAGACAGGGACGTCATGTGCTTCTTATTGGGCATGCAGGTCATCCTGAGGTGATTGGAACCATGGGGCAGGTTGAACCTTCACAAATGACGCTGATTGAAGATGTGGAGCAGGCGAGAGATTACAAGCCACAAAACGCTGATGCTCTTGGATTTGTAACGCAAACGACATTGTCTGTGGATGATACTGCAGAGGTTATCAATGCGCTAATGAAACGGTTTCCAAACCTGCAGGCGCCAGCAGCAGAATCCATTTGTTACGCAACTACGAACCGCCAGGAGGTTGTTAAATTGGCAGCAAAAGATGCCGATCACTTTTTGATTGTGGGTGCGCCAAACTCATCGAATTCCAAACGACTGGTTGAAGTTGCAACGCGTGCAGGCGCCAGGAATTCAATTCTTGTTCAAAAAGCAGCTGATATTCCCTGGAATGAGCTTGAAGGTGCCAAAGCTGTTGGCCTATCTGCGGGGGCTTCTGCGCCAGAAATACTGGTCAATGAAATTATCGAAGCATTTCGGGAGCGGTTTGACATGTCGTTAAACCTTGTTGAAACTGTCAAGGAAGATGAAGAGTTTCTTGTAGCCCGCGATTTGCGCGATACTGAGTTAACATCTCAGGACATGGCCTTTGTGAACGGTGTAGAATAAGCATGGCTGTTTATACAGAAATTCCAGACGCAGAATTGATTGATTATCTCAAGCGATATGACATTGGCGAACTGCACTCTCTCAAAGGGATTGCAGAAGGCGTGGAGAATTCAAATTATCTTCTGTCTACTGATGCAGGGATGCATATTCTAACGCTGTATGAAAAGCGTGTGAATGTGGATGATCTTCCATTTTTTCTGGGGCTCATGGAACATCTTGCAAAAAATGGCCTCGAATGTCCTCAACCCATTACATTAAAAAATGGTGAGCAACTCTCAAACCTTGCAGGGCGTCCTTCTGCCATTATCAGTTATCTGGATGGTAACTCAATTAGGCGTCCGTCCACTTCGCATTGCCGCCAACTGGGCGAGGCTCTGGCTCAAATGCATATTGCAGGCGAGGGGTTTAATCTCCAGCGACCCAATGCACTTACAGTAGAAAACTGGAGGCCACTTTATGAGATGTCAGGTGCGAGATCTGATACAGTGGCAAGTGGACTTTCAAAACTCATTGAAGATGAATTAACATACCTTGAGGCAAGCTGGCCAAAGGGTTTGAAGACAGGGATTATCCACGCTGATTTATTTCCTGACAATGTATTTTTCCTCAAGGGTAAATTGTCAGGTATTATAGATTTCTATTTCGCCTGCAATGATGTGCTTGCTTATGACATATCAATTTGCATCAACGCATGGTGTTTTGAGGCAGACCATTCATTTAACGTCACCAAGGCTCAGGCCATGCTTAAGGGGTATAATTCAGTGCGGGAAATTAGCCATGAAGAGCATGAGGCTCTGCCGGTTTTATGTCGTGGATCAGCACTGCGTTTTTTGCTGACCAGATTGTATGATTGGTTAAATGTACCCGAAGGCGCACTTGTTACACCCAAGAACCCTGCTGAATATATTGCAAAGTTAAAATTTCATCAGTCTTTAAACTCGGCTTCTGAATATGGAGCTGGCACTTAATGAATACAGTTGAGATTTGGACGGACGGTGCTTGTTCTGGCAACCCTGGCCCAGGTGGCTGGGGAGCGCTACTTCGTTATGGTGACAAGGAAAAGGAGTTGTTTGGCGGAAAAGCTGAAACGACCAATAACCAAATGGAGCTCAAGGCTGCAATTGAAGCGTTGAATGCCTTGAAGAAACCATGCATCGTAGAGCTAACAACGGATAGTCAATATGTAAAAGGTGGCATGACGGGCTGGATTTTTGGATGGAAGAAAAACGGCTGGAAAACAGCGAATAAGAAACCGGTAAAAAATGTTGAATTATGGCAGGCGCTTGATGAAGCTGTATCGCGTCACAAAGTGAACTGGCATTGGATAAAAGGCCATGCAGGACACATTGAAAATGAAAAGGCGGACGAACTCGCCCGCCGTGGTATGGAAGATTACAAGTAGATTAGAGCGCTGCCAGAATATTTTCTGCACTCGAAGCTGTTGCGCTACTTGGAACATCCTCAACATTCAAGACACTAACCTTTCCATCCTCAACGACCATTGCAAAACGCAATGAACGCAAACCAAGGCCACGCTCGGCAAGATCCAGTTCCATTCCGATTGACTTGGTAAAGTCACCGCTTCCATCGGCTAGAAAAGTGATTGCATCGCCGCTGTTTGTTGCGGAATGCCAGGCATCCATGACAAAGACATCATTGACTGAAACAACAGCAATTTCATCAACGCCTTTGCTTTTAAGTGCTTCTGCATGTTCAACAAAGCCTGGAAGATGATTGTTATGGCATGTTGGCGTAAAAGCACCAGGGACTGCGAAGAGTACAACTTTTTTACCAGAGAAAAGATCTGCAGATTTCATCTCTTTTGGGCCTTCTTCACCCATCACTGTAAAGGTTGCATCAGGGATTGTATCGCCAATTGAAATAGTCATTAAATATCTCCGGAAGTAAAATTATCTATGAGAAACATATAGAACTTTTAAGCGCAAGTTCAACGCTGTATTTCAACGCCTGAAGTGCCAGTTACAATTGTATAACGAAGTTGATGCGCAAGAATGTCTGTGCCTTTGGGAGCTTGCGAAACATCGAGCTTAAAGAGTGCAAAATCTTCTTCTTGCAATATTAATTCTGCAGGCAATAAATACCAGTTGGTTGGACCTTCAACAAACAGGGAAGGCTTGCCAAAACTCTTCTCGTGTTTGATTTTTACATGAAGCGTTTTTTCATCAACTTGCTCTCGACTTATGAGAATGTCATTGGCATTCCGTTTTGCAGGAATAGCAATATTGGCAAAGGAAACAGCTTGCACAACTTTTGGATCGCTTTGGAATAATTGGCTGTTTTTAATATTGAGTTTTGCTGTTGCAGGGATACAGACTTCCGAGCAAACACCAATCAAAAGATCAAGATTAATCTCTGCACTGCCCGTTGCAAGGAGTTCACCCTCAAAGGGGAACATCACCTTTTCCTTGTATCCTGCATAAGTGCCATAATCCTGGGTAATTAACTGTGGAACAGGAAACTTGACTTGGTCTGATGTATAAGCAAGGGATTTTGAAAAATCAAAACGCGGCGGAATTCCTGAACTGCCGGGATAGCGCCAGTAAGTTGACCATCCTTCTTCAAGTTTGACTTCGATAACACCAGCGACCTTGTTTGTCGCGGGGTCAAGATGCGCCAAAAGTCTCACCTTGCCGCCACCAAGATCTTGCCACTGGCTTGAGGCGGCATTGGCAAACGGCACATGTATGCTAATTATAAGAATAAAAAATCCACACAGCTTTGCCAAAGATGCAAAAAACTTTGTCAGGGTTGTATTTGTATTTTTTATCATTCTAAAGTCATATAAGAGAAAACAGCATAAATCGACTTACATTATTGGCATAATTATCATATTTAGGTGATTTAAGAGTGAGAAAAAGAGAGCAATGAATTTGGTTAACCTTGGAGTATTCTGGAAATGATTACAGGATCATTTCCATCTCTTTGCGGAAAATTTCTCATCGCCATGCCTGGCATGGGGGATGCAAGGTTTGATAAAACCGTAATTTATGTTTGTGCGCACTCGGATGAAGGAGCCATGGGGTTTATCATCAACCAGACACTGGATAATCCCAAAGTACCTGATTTTCTATGCCAACTTGAAATTATCACAGAAGAAGAGCGTCATGAACTTCCACAACATGCTCTTAAAAAAAACATGCATTCTGGAGGCCCTGTAGAACCAGGTCGTGGTTTTGTGCTTCACACCCAGGACTTTGAAAGTGCCTCAACCGTAGAAGTGCATGGTGGCGTACGCCTAACGGCAACGCTTGAAATATTGCGAGCCATTGCAACCGGTAACGGACCAGAATTATCTTTGATGGCATTGGGGTATTCCGGTTGGTCTGCAGGTCAATTGGAAGATGAGATTGTCTCCAATGGCTGGCTTGTAGCGGATGCTGAGGAAAGTATTATTTTTGACCAAAAGAACGAGACAAAATATTCAAGAAGCTTACGGTTATTAGGTGTTGATGAAGCGCTTCTATCAAGTAGTTCAGGGCATGCTTGATAAGTAATTTTTGCTACTGTTCATTTTCAACCATGTGGCATGCAGCATCAATGGTCATTGCTTCCCCGAATAAATAACCTTGTGCATATTCACACCCCAATTGCATGAGGTCTGTTGCGTCCGATTCATACTCAACACCTTCCGCAATGATGGTTTGGTTCAGGCCATGACCAAGTGCTATGATTGAGCGCAGAATAATCAAACGCTCATTTTGTTGCCGTGCTTGAACAAAAGACTTGTCAATTTTGATAATATCAAAAGGCACCTTTAAAAGGTACGATAAACTTGAATATCCTGTACCAAAATCATCTAGTGAAATACCCACACCCAGATTTTTGATACGCGACATAATTTGTGTCGAGTGCTCAGGGTTTTCCATCACCATGCTCTCAGTTAATTCCATGCGTAGTTTTTCAGGTGCAAGACCACTGACTTCTAATGCATTATCAATGTCAGCAATGATATCATTGCGTAATAGTTCACGACTGGAAACATTGACACTCACAAAACAGTCACTTCCAATTTTCTGATTTAGTGAAGCCAAATCCTTGGTTGCTGTATTCAAGGCATATAACCCCAGATCATTGATCAAACCGGATCGTTCAGCAATTGGGACAAAATCTGCTGGCATTAACATTCCAAGTTTGGGGTGGTTCCATCTCAATAAAGCTTCAAACCCTTTCGTCTTTCTGTCACTGAGACTGATAATGGGTTGGTAAAAGAGCTGCAATTGTCCCAGCTGCATTGCTCGACCCAAATCATCCAAAAGAATAATCGAATCATCCTTGGACTGTCTGAAAGCAGGGCGAAATGGTTCAGTTCTATTACCGCCATCACGTTTTGCCTGATCCTTTGCAAGCTCAGCATCTCTTAAAAGTTGTTCAGGCAAGGTATGCTCGGGGCTCCAGCTGGCCAAACCAATCGAAGAAGAAAGAATGATTTCTTTTTCATCATAATCAATGGGCGCCTTAATGGTTGTGCGAATTGCATCTGCAAAAGAAGCGATTTTTTTAGGCTGTATTTCTGACAATAAAAGTACGGCAAATTGATCGCCAGACAGGCGTGCCATGCTATCACCGTTCTTCAACAAACGGCTTAAGCGACGAGCAAGTGTCAGTAAAATAGTATCGCCAACAGCAAAGCCAAATTTTGAGTTGATTTCATTAAACCCGTCAATATCAATATAAAATACCGTCGGTCTTATGTCATCTTTCTGGTTGGCCAGATGAATAAGTGTTTCAAGCCTGCTTGTAAACAAGCCGCGGTTTTCAAGTCCTGTCAAATGATCGCGAACGGAGTCTTGCAGCAGGCGCTCTTCAGACTTTTTCTGGTCAGTAATATCAGTAAGTGTACCAATACATCTTGTTACTTCGCCTGAGGTATCCAGCATGGGGCGGGCACGTAATTGAAACCATTGGTAATGACCATCGCCATCGCGCATGCGAAAACCTTGTGAAATCCTGCCTCGTTTATGTTCGATAATTGCTGCAAGGGTTGATATAAAACGATCACGGTCATTTGGATGGAGAAGTTTTTGCCAGTTCGCAGGGCTTGTGTTAAAAAGCTTGTTATCCTGCTTGAGAAGGGATGAAATCTTATAATCAACTGAAACCTTGTCTCTATTGATATCCCAATCCCACAAAATATCACCAGCCCCTGTAAGTGCAAGAGCAGATCGTTCTGAATCGCTAACAAGCCCTTGTGCAAAAGCACCCCCGGAAAATGCATGTTGCATGACCGTGAAGCATAACAATAAAACAACCAGCACCAACCCTCCCCCAAGAGCAGGTTGAATAACATCATTGGCGATTCTGCCAGACACCGTCATGCCGGCACCCGTGAGCCATGTTATTAACAATATCCAGGTTGGAATAAGCATTACTGCCCGATCAAATTTGTTGAAGCTTTGGTAAATCAGCAGGATAACACCCAGTATAACGGTTGCCGCAATTGATATTCTTGCAATACCTGCTGCAATCTGGGGTTCAAACAAAGCAACGCCCATCAAGATGATAAGTGCCAACACCCACGCAATAACGAAGATTGAAAGTTTTTTGTTCCACCTGTTAATACTCAAATAGGCATATATGAATATTATCAGACTGGTTGCCAGGAAAACTTCTGTGCTTGCTCTCCAAAAAGGTTCATTGGATGCCTGCGTTCCAATCACTTTGTTCCAAAAGCCGAAATCAACGCAAATATAAGCTAAAACACCCCAGGCAATTCCTGCTGTTGCCGGGAACATTGCAGAACCTTTTACGACGAATAGAATGGTCAGGAATACCGCAAGCAAGCCTGAAATACCCAATACAATACCATAATACAACGTGTAGCTATTGGCTGTATCCTTGTAAGCAGATGGCTCCCAAAGGTACAGTTTGGGAAGTTTTTCTGTTTTCTGTTCGGCAATCAGCGTAATAACTGCACCCGGGTCAAGCGTGAGAAAAAACACATCGGATTCCGTATCGTTTTGCCGATCAAGGGCGAAGCCTTCACTTGGTGTAACAGCTACTATTCTGGTGGTATCAAGATCGGGCCAAATAATTCCGGACTTTACCATCCGGTAATGCGGTGCAACAATGAGACGGTCTATTTGTTCATCACTTGTATTGGCCAGGGAAAATACAGCCCAATGAGAAATGCCATCTTCTTTTTTGGAACGCACTTCAATTCTGCGCACAATACCTTCAGCATCAGGTGCTGTTGAAATTTTCAAGGTACCATCTTGCCGCTTATAGGTTTCAATAGCGCCGGTTATATCCAGTGCAATATCGTCGACAGAAACACTGACAGGTTCTAGCGCTTGTGCTGAAAAGCTTAATAACAGCCACGCAAAAATGCCCAGTAGAATACTGACAACATTTTGGATTTTGTTTTTAACAAGCCTCAAGTTACATTCCCGCATCAAAGCCATCACCCCGATAGGCTGGAGACAATACCCAAACCGGACATCAACCCCAACTACTTACAACACACAGAAAGCGATTTTTCCAGCCAAAAACAATCTTTTAAGAGTTTTGTTGGGTAAACTCCGAGCCTAAAACAGCAAAAAGAACATGATCTTCCCGTTTGCCGTTTATCTCCAGGTATTCGCGTGCATAGCCCTCTTCACAAAAACCGCATTTCTTGAGCAGGTTAATTGAGGTGATATTCTTTGGTATACAAGCAGCTTCCACACGCTTGAGCCTCAATTCATTAAAGGCAAACTCAAGGATTGCAGGAACCGCTTTTCGCATGTGGCCTTTTCCTGCATGATTTACACCCATCCAGTACCCAAGCATTGCTGATCTTGTTACGCCGTAGGTAATGCGTGTCAGGCTGATCCCGCCAATTAATTGATTATCGGTGCGTGTGAACAGAAAATAAGTTCTGGCAACCCCATTTTGTCTTTGTTGCGTGTAAGACTTCAGCCGGCGGCGAAAACCGAGAATACTTAAATCATCTTCAGGCCAAAGCGGTTCCCATGGTTTAAGAAAAGGCTTGCTCTCCGTGCGTATCTTTATCCATTGCTCGAAATCTGCAGTTGTTGGCGCTCTCAAGTATAAGCTTTTATCTGCTACATCGATTTCCTGATTAAAAAATCTTGAAAGCAAACGTAATTGCATCGTCTACTCTGCTGCTTGTGGCTGTCTTATGCCCAGATGGTCTTTGATTTCATCCAGACGCGGTATGTTTTGAACAGGACCAACAGCACTAAGGGTGGGCGTGCTTTCATGGAAAATGCGGCCAGCCAGATCGCGAACCCGCTCAACCGAGAGGGCGTCAAGACGTTCCATTAGTTCTTCATTTGGAATCTGTCTTCCAAACAAAAGGATTTGTCTTGCAATTTGACCAGCGCGAGCAGCCGGGCTTTCCATCGACATTAATAGTCCGGATCGGATTTGCGCTCGCGCACGATCCAGTTCTTCCTGGGCAATATCTTCGCTGGCGCGTTGTAGTTCTTTGAGAATAAGTGAGATCAATTCTTGTAAATCTTCCGGGCCGGTTGCTGCATGAACGCCGAAAATACCGCTGTCAGAAAAACCCCAATGGAAGGATGAAATGGAATAACAAAGCCCGTGTTTTTCACGTACTTCCTGAAAAAGCCTTGAAGACATACCGCCCCCAAGGATGGTTGCCAGTAATTGTGAGGCATAAAAATCTTTGACATGATAGGCGCGACCTTCAAATCCCAGCACAAGCTGTGCTTCTTGAAAATCGTCCTCGATAATACTCTCGCCGCCAATATAAGTGGCAGGACCGGCTTCTTCAGTTATTGAATTTTGGAAACTTGAATATGTGCTTTCGGCTTGCTTTACCAAAGCATCATGGTCAACTGCACCTGAGGCAGAAAGCACCATGTTTGGCCCATGATAATGTGCGTCAAGGTATTCGCGGATTTGATTTGATGAAAAACCCTTAACTGTTTCTGGAGTGCCTAAAATAGGCCTGCCAATTGGCTGATTGCCTGTGAATGCAGTAGATTGAAAATTATCAAAAACAAGGTCATCAGGTGAATCGAGCGAAGCACCGATTTCTTGTAGTATCACATGTTTTTCGCGCGTTAATTCTTGGTCTTCAAACGTTGAATTGGCAAGAATATCGTAAAGAATATCGGCAGCATGGCCAACTTCCGGTTTTAATACGCGTGCGTAATACGCAGTGGTTTCAGTGCTGGTAGCAGCATTTAACTCACCGCCAACATTTTCAATTTCTTCAGCAATCTGAAGGGCAGTACGATTATGTGTGCCTTTAAAAGCCATGTGCTCCAAGAGGTGTGCAATACCATGTTGGTTATTTGTTTCATTACGTGAGCCGGATTTTATCCAAACACCAAGCGCGGCGCTCTCAAGGTGTGGCATGGAATCAGTTACAACGGTCAGGCCATTTTCAAGTTTGGAAATATTTACTGTCATTAAAATAACATATTACTCTAAGGGTGAATTGTCACGAACACATTTAAACTACTTTTGTAGCCCGTGAACGTTCCTCTATGAAGCTTTCCACTTTCCCAATATCATTGGGCAAAACAGATATTCGTTCTTCGCGGCTCATCATGTCACCCATACGGGCAGGTAATTCAGGATAAACATTACTGGCAGTCTTGACCGCATCAGGGAATTTTGCAGGATGTGCTGTTGCGAGTGTGATCATGGGGGTGTCTTGTGAAAGATGTTGATCTGCTACATGAAGACCAACCGCTGTATGTGGATCAACCAGGTAAGAGCATTCCATTAGGCTCTTTTGTATTTGTGCAGAAGTTTGTTTTTCACTACAAGCGCCTGCTGCAAAATTGGCCAGGATATTTTTTATTGTATTTTGAGAGATTTCAAACGACCCTGATTGCTTCAAACTGGCCATTTGTTTTCGGATAATGGACGCTTCCCGGTCAGATGCATCAAATAATAAGCGTTCAAAGTTTGAAGATACCTGTATGTCCATGGAGGGTGAAATGGAAGGTGAAGTGCCTGCAGTTTCATATCGCGATGTTTCAAGTGTGCGTGCCAAAATATCATTCTGATTTGTTGCAATGATCAGGTCCTTGATGGGAAGCCCCATACGCTTTGCAACATAACCTGCAAAAATATCACCAAAATTGCCCGTTGGAACAGTAAAGGAAACTTGACGATCCGGTGCGCCAAGAGCTGTTGCCGTGGTAAAATAATATACCACCTGCGCCATGATACGTCCCCAATTGATCGAGTTGACACCTGACAATTGCATACGGTCGCGGAAATCCAGATGATTAAACATCTCTTTGACCAAAGCCTGACAATCATCAAAGTCGCCTTCGATTGCCAGACAATGTACATTGGCATCTGGTACAGTTGTCATCTGTCTTTGTTGTACAGGCGATACTTTGCCCTTTGGAAAGAGAATGAAAATATCTGTATTTTCCCGGCCACGAAATGCTTCAATTGCAGCTCCTCCTGTATCACCGGAAGTTGCCCCAACAATAGTCGCCTTTTGGCCGCGTTCAGCCAGAACATAATCCATCAGTCGCGCAAGCAATTGCATTGCTACGTCTTTAAATGCAAGCGTTGGGCCGTGAAATAGTTCCATGACCCAATGATTGTCATTAATTTGAACAAGAGGTGCTACGGCAGGATGATGAAAACTGGCATAAGCTTCGTCCACCATTTTGTTAAAATCTTCCGTTGGAATTTCATCTTCAACAAAGGGTGCTAAAACTCTTTTTGCCGTTTCAGCATAGGGTTTTCCCGCAAAAGAGCGAATTTCTTCTTCGTTAAGCGTTGGCCATTTTTCAGGCAAGTAAAGGCCTCCATCACGAGCAAGCCCTGCCAAAAGCGCATCTCTAAAGCCCAACTCGGGAGCTTCGCCGCGTGTACTGACGTATTTCACTTTAAGTCCAACCTTGATTTTCTTGCATTTTATGCACATGAATATTTGATTGCCGTCTTTTAGCCCCTTATAAGAGCTACTGGCAATATGTAACTAAGCCTTATAGGCAATCATTTGATGAGTTGATGAAAATGAAACTGGACCGGGAAAATAATAAAGCAGTAAAAATGCTTGCCTTGGGCGCCTTGGCAATGACCCTTGCAGCTTGTAATTCTGCAACCAAAAATCAAACCGAAGATACGCTTGGCATCACCGAGCAACAAGAAGTAACCGAAGCACAGCCAATTGACCAAACAAACAATTTGCGCGCCTTTTGTCCTAAGACAATCCTTCGTGCAGGCACAGAGACCTATCGTACCTTTGAAGGTGGCGTGAAAAAAGACGGCCCGGGCGCACTGAATGCCTTGCAGTTTCAATCAACAATTACCGATGTTGCTCGTGAATGTAATTATTCACCATCCAATCTAAACATGCGTGTTGGTATCAAGGGACGTGTTATAAATGGCCCATCAGGCCTAACAGGAACGCTTAATGTACCGGTGAGAGTTGCAGTGGCTACAACGGCCAATGAGGTAATTTATTCTCAGTTGCATCAAGTGCCAGTAACGATCCCGGAGGGCGGTTCAAACGCATTATTCAGCTTTGTTGATAGCAACGTCAACATTCCCGTTCCAGACAAGAACAATCTGGTCGTATATGTGGGCTTTGATGAAGGTCCACCAAGCTAAATTGGGTTTACTCCATTCCACCCCAGGCAGAAAACGCATCTATAATTGCTGGCAATTCTGACAGGCGGCTAATAACTGTTTCTGCACCTGCATCTATGAGTTCATCCGCGTGCTTGGGGTAGGTATGTGACGCGCCTGTAAATCCGATAACCCGTGTTCCAGCTGTTCGTGCAGCACCAATGCCGTGAACGCTATCCTCCACAACAATTGCCTGGAGTGGTTGTAATTCAAATTCTTTCAAGGCTTTTAGGATAATATCTGGCTCTGGCTTATGCTTTGGTGGGTCAAAGTCTTTGGCTGAGAAAATATACGGACGAAACTTGTCATATAGCCCAACACGGCTAAGCATATGTTTCATCTTGAGTTGTGGGCCATTCGAGCAAATACATCTGGCTTGGTCCAATTGGTCTAAAACTGTATCAGCGCCCTTGATTATTTTGGCTTCAAGTCCGCACTTGGCATCCACACTGGCATGAACTTTTTTCATCGTGTCATCAGGCAATGTGCGGCCCAGTTCCTTTTCCATATCAAGTTTGATGAGAGCGCTGTCTTTTCCGGCAAAACGTTCACAAAATTCTTGTGGGTCCATTTCAATGCCAAACTCTGAATAGACCTCCAGTTCCGCAGCAGCTGCCACAAGCTCTGAATCCATTAACACGCCATCACAGTCAAAAATCACAAGCTGAATTTCGGTCATAGGAACTTTCATTAAATCTTTATTCGAATCGTTAGAACATTATTTACCCTATTCAGTAAGTATAGGAAAAAGTTTTAGTCCCATTTTGTTTTGCGTAGGGTCAATAAGTATGAGCGTTGTCAAGCTTGCAGATTTAAAGTCTGTAAATTCTAAAAATCCATCCTGGTTAAATTCTGTCATCAAGGGTGACTGTGTTGCGGCACTTGAGAAATTACCGGAAAATTCTGTTGATGTGATTTTTGCTGATCCCCCTTATAACCTCCAGCTAGATGGTGATTTGCATCGTCCTGATCAATCAAAGGTTGATGCGGTTGACGATCATTGGGATCAGTTTGCAACCTTTGAAGCCTATGATGCGTTCACCCGTGCATGGTTGTTGGCTGCCCGCCGTGTATTGAAACCGGAAGGTACAATTTGGGTTATTGGTTCATACCATAATATTTTTCGTGTCGGCACAACATTGCAGGACATGGGTTTCTGGATTTTAAATGATGTGATTTGGCGCAAATCAAACCCGATGCCAAACTTTCGCGGTCGTCGTTTTACAAATGCGCATGAAACCATGATCTGGGCAACGCCAACGCAAGCTGCAAAGAAATATACTTTCAACTATGATGCCATGAAAATGGCCAACGATGAAGTGCAAATGCGTTCTGATTGGCTTTTCCCGATCTGCAATGGTGGTGAGCGTCTTAAAGATGAAAATGGTGACAAGGTTCACCCAACGCAAAAACCGGAAGCACTCCTGCACCGTGTGATCATGTCTTCTTCAAAACCTGGTGATGTTATTCTGGATCCGTTCTTTGGTTCAGGAACAACAGGTGCAGTTGCAAAAAGATTGGGACGCAACTTTGTTGGTATTGACCGTGAAGACAAATATATAGAAGCAGCCATAAGGCGCATTGATACAGTTGAAGTTGTAAAATCACCGCAACTCGTTGTCACAACAGGCAAAAGAGCAGAGCCTCGCGTGGCTTTTGGGGCATTGTTGGAGTCAGGTTTGTTAAAGCCTGGCACTGTACTGACGGACACGAAGAAACGCTGGAAAGCAAAAGTCCGCATTGACGGCTCTCTGGAGCATGGTGGTGAAACGGCTTCTATTCACCGTATGGGTGCAAAAGTTCAAGGACTGGATGCTTGTAACGGTTGGACTTTCTGGCACACAATTGACGGCAGGAAACTTGTGCAAATTGATGAAATTCGCAAGGTTTACCGTTCCGAGGTTATGGCTGCAGGGGCTTAGGCAAGGGCTCTTTCGAGCACTTTTCTCATAACAGTCGGTAAGGCTTCTTCAGAAAGTTTCTCTACTTTACACCACCAGCCTTTGATTGGTACGTTATTTATGCCCTCTGCATACCAAACGGTTAGTTCCAGATGAAAATGGGTGAATGTATGTTTGGCAATACCCATCTTTTTCCAGTTAGCCTCAATAGGGGCTTCCGTAATATCCTCACTGCCGTCTTGTCTTGAGTTCCATTGGGTTGTCGGAACCTGCGTCATTGCAGCCAATAAACCGCTTTGCGACCTTTTACAGAGAAATATTTCACTTTTTTCATTCTGTAAAACAAAAGCTGCCCCTTTGCGGATTGGTTTTTCTTTCTTTGGTTTTTTATATGGAAACAGCTCAGCATCGCCATTCTTGAAACCTTTGCAATCTTCATTCACAGGACAAAGGCTGCAGGCAGGGCGTTTCGGTGTGCAAATCGTTGCCCCTAAATCCATGGTTGCCTGGGCAAATTCTCCAGGTTGTTCTTTATCAAGAATATGTGCCAACATGGCTTTTGTATCAGCTTTTGCATCTGGAAAATATGCTTCAATACGCTGGTGGCGAGACATAACCCGCTCCACATTACCGTCCAGCACTGCAACTGCTTCGTCAAAGGCAATAGAGGCGATGGCAGAAGCGGTGTAATCACCAATTCCTGGTAATTTCTTCAAGGTTTCAAAGTTTTGTGGAAATTGCCCTTCGTACTCAGTAACTATAAAATCAGCGCATTTTTTCAGATTGCGGGCACGTGAATAGTAGCCCAGCCCAGCCCAGGCTTTTAGAATGTCTTCTTCATCACTTTGTGCCAAATCAAATAGTGTAGGCCATTTAGAAATAAACTTGAGAAAATAATCTTTAACAGTAGCAACCTGTGTTTGTTGCAGCATTACTTCACTAAGCCAAACATGATAGGGGTCAGCGCGAACGCCTTGTGCATGGTCATGAGGCGGAATACGCCAAGGCATCTCACGGGCATTGATCTTATACCACTCAAGAAGACGGTGGGCGAAAGAGGCATTGCCTTTTTGTTTTGAAAATTCGGTGCTATTCATGGTATCAAGGAACTCGATTGAGAATAAAAATCAAGTCATGTCAGAAAAACCCACACCAAAGCGTGCAAATAAACGTGGAAAGAGTTTTGGTCCGCGCTCTGTCTCTGAAATTGTTGGCAAGGTTCTAGAGCCTGTTTTGGCACGCCGTACGGGTATGACGCTTGATTTAATCAAGGCATGGCCTGATTTGGTTGGAGAAGAATTCTGCAAAACCACTAGGCCTGAAAAAATAAACTGGCCACGCCGTGCTCATGAAGATGATCCGTTCAAACCTGCAATCCTTGTGGTTGCATGCGAAAATTCTGCTGCGCTTTTCTTTCAGCATGAACAACCAGCAATTCTGGAGCGGGTAAATATCTTTTTTGGATTTGAAGCCATAAGCCGCATCACAATTCTCCAAAAATCAGTTGTTACTGCAAAACCTGATAAAAAAAACACGCCTGCCAAAGTTACAAAAACGGATGAAATGCGGCTTGCGACAATTTTGGAGAAAATTGATGACCCTGATCTTAAGGAAACACTTGCAAAACTTGGCCGTGGGGTCATTTCGAGGCAACTTGAATGATAACACAGATGTTATCCAAAAAAACCTGACTGCGACATTATATGAACGAGATTGTCATGCTATGTTCAGGTTAAGTTTGTAAAATAAATATTTAAAAATAATTTCGGAGTTGAAAATGAAAATCACACGTCGTGAAGCACTTCCAGTATTTGCCGCAGGTGGCGTAACTGCTGCTGGTGCACTAAGTGGCATACCGGTTATTGGAAGCCAAATTGCAAATGCAGCCGATTTGTCAACTCTAATGGATGCGGGTCCACTTGGAGAGCGGATTGTGGGGGATGAAAATGCACCTGTTACCATTATTGAGTACGCATCCATGACATGTCCTCATTGCCGATCTTTCCATAAAGACATTTATCCGGTTATCAAGGAAAAATATATTGATACAGGCAAGGCAAAACTGTATTTCCGCAGCTTTCCGTTTGATCCGGCGGCAGCAGCAGCCACCATGTTGGCAGAATGCTCCGGTGACAAATATTTTTCCATGGTTGATGTACTTTATGAAAAGCAGGCAGTTTGGTCTCGAGGGAAAGTGGTTGATGAACTGCTTAAAATTGCAAAACTTGCCGGTTTTACACAGGAGTCATTCAGTGCCTGCTTGAAAAATCAGGAACTTCTAGACAATGTATTGGCAATTCAGAAAAAAGCGGCAGAGGTTTACGAGGTTAATGCAACGCCAACCTTCTTCATTAATGGCACAAAATACTCAGGCAATATGTCTGCAGAAGCGATGGGCGAAGTTATCGACTCTCTCGTATGATTCTCTGTGCCTTGTGAAAGGCATTGTTTTTCTGATATCAGGCTTTCAAACGGACAAAGCGCAAGCTTTAGTCCGTTTTTTTCATGTTGAGGCCGCACGATGAGGTTTAATAAACTGCGTCTTCTTGGATTTAAATCCTTTGTTGAACCTACTGAATTTCTTATTGAAAATGGCCTGACAGGGGTTGTTGGTCCCAATGGGTGTGGCAAGTCCAATCTTGTCGAGGCGCTTCGCTGGATCATGGGTGAAAATTCATACAAAAACATGCGCGCCTCAGCCATGGATGATGTTATTTTCTCCGGTTCAGGTAATCGCCCTGCGCGTAATACCGCAGAGGTTTCTCTCTTCCTTGATAATGCAGACAGAACTGCACCTGCAGCGTTTAATGATAGTGATGAACTGCAGGTTTCAAGGCGAATCGAGCGCGAATCAGGTTCTGTTTATCGCATCAATGGTAAGGATGTTCGGGCAAAAGACGTACAGCTTTTGTTTGCAGACGCTTCAACAGGGGCACGTTCACCTTCCATGGTCGGGCAGGGACGAATTGGTGAGTTAATCTCTGCAAAACCTGTGGCAAGACGTGCTCTCTTGGAAGAAGCTGCCGGTATTTCCGGTCTTCATTCAAGACGCCATGAAGCAGAACTTCGCCTTCGTGCAGCAGAGACAAATCTTGAACGACTGGACGATGTTGTTGGCCAGCTTGAAAGCCAACTTGAAAGTTTGAAACGTCAGGCCAGACAGGCAAATCGTTATCGTAATCTGTCAGGCGAAATTCGCAAAACAGAAGCACTTTTATTCCATCTGCGTTGGGTTGCAGCCAAGGCCAGCGAATCTGAAGCCGAGAGTGCGTTATCAGCTTTTAATCTTGCAATGGGTGAGCGTGCTGAAATTCAGGCAAATTTTGCTAAGGTAGAAGCAATCGCTGCACAAAAATTACCGAGCCTGCGCGAAGCAGAAGCTGCAAGTGCTGCTGTCTTGCAGCGCCTGCAGATTGCCAAAGGTCAGGTTGAAGAAGAAGTAGCACGTCTTGAAGGTCGCAAAAGCGAACTTGAAAGTCGCCTTGCACAACTTGAAAATGACTTGAAACGCGAAGAGCATATTGTTGCGGACAATGAGCTGACAATTGTAAACCTCGATAGTGAACAGGCTGAACTGGAAGAAGCCAGCCGCCGTGTTGGCGAGACAGAAGCAAAATCAAAAGAGGAACTCACCAATGCGACTGACGCACTGGGCAAGAGTGAAGCAGCTTTCTCTGATCTGACAGTAAAACTTGCTGATGAAAATGCCAGACGCAGTCAACTACAGCGCACATTGGAAGAGGCTCAAACGCGCAAGGAAAAAATTGAA
>CALFBM010000064.1 GCA_937951645.1 uncultured Rhizobiaceae group bacterium | reverse complement strand
CACCCAGCTCCATCGCACGCATAAAGTTACGCGCCTGATAGTTGCGAATGCCATCCCATTCTTCACCCACATCACCCTTGGCTTTTTGTTGTTCCCAAGACCATTTGAAAGGTTCCGATTTAAACAGCCAGTATTGCATTTAAGTTCTCCATCAAATTATAATATTGCATTAGCCTCAACGATCGCACCCCAAACAAAAAATAATAATGAAAGAGATCCACATCCATAGGCTGCTATCATAGTACTATATTTAACCCATGGAGAAACTGAACCAAGAGCTGGACTCTTTTCGTTCCAGCGAGTGCTCTGCATTTGAATTTCCAAGAAAATTAAAAAAATAAACACACTTAATATTGATGTAAAGATACCAGCAACAAACAAATAAATAGCATACAAAATCTGCCCACTCTCGACATTTTCAGAAGTTACAAAACTTTGATTATTGCCAATGAACGTAAGCGTTGCAATTATAGCACCTGCATTAAGGATAAAAAGCGACTTGACTAGAAACAAGGTATAATCACCTGAACGATTCAGACGCTGCAAAATAATTTCTTTTTGGAAGCTATTATCTTGGGTCATTAGAATAACTCTCCCGTTTTAGAGGTCGCGTCAACAGGGCATGCACTGCTTCACGCACCGTGGATTTATTCTCAAGTACATTAACAATTGCCGCAATAATTGGAACATCAATCTTGTTTTCATCCGCAATTTTCAGCGCAACACCCGCAGTATACGCGCCTTCAGCAAGTTTCAGCCCTTCAAGACTTTCGCCTTTGCCCATCGCCATACCATATGAAAAATTACGCGATTGCGGGCTTGAGCATGTAAGTACAAGGTCACCAAACCCTGAAAGGCCCGAAAGTGTTTCAGGCTCTGCACCCAAGGTTGTTGCAAGACGGCGAAGTTCTGCAAATCCTCTTGCCATCAAGGCGGCCTCTGCACTGGCACCCAAACCCATACCGCGTGCGGCACCAACAGCAAGTGCCAAGACATTTTTAAGCGCACCGCCAAGCTCAACGCCCTTGATATCAGTTGACGCATAACAACGAAACGTATCGGTTGAAAGCATGCCGGCCAAAATATCAGCTGAGCTTTCACTTTGGCTGGCAACGGTTACCGCTGTTGGCAGATTGGCAACCACATCCGTTGCAAAACTGGGGCCAGACAAAACACCAACTGCATTATCAGGAAAAGCATCCATAACCAGTTCCGCAGGAAGCTTGCCACTTTTACGATCAATCCCCTTACAGCAAGTCACAAGCATGGCATTGCCAATATATCGGGAAATTTTATCCAGTTTACCTGCCAGGCTTTGAGTTGGAATGGAGAATAAAACAACATCACTTCCAGATACAGCTTCACCCAAATCCATTATAGCCTGAATGGAAGGTTCAAGTTCGAGTTCATCAAGGTATTTGGTGTTGGTATGAAGCGTATTGATTTCAGAAATGACTGATTCCGAACGTCCCCAGATTGCAACCTTATGTCCCGCACGTGTAGCAACGCAAGCCAAGGCCGAGCCCCAGGCACCAGCACCAATGATACAGATGTTCGTCATACCTTTGCTCCCTTGCGACCTGACCCGATTACACTTTCAGTTGACCCATCAAGCGGCCAACGCGAGCGCGGCGCCAAATCCATTGGTGATTTTTCACCACGTTCAAATCGTTCCAATGCTGCCCATGCAATCATCGCCGCATTATCCGTACAAAGCTTCAAGGGCGGTGCAATTAAGGTATAGTCATTCTGCTCACAAAGCAGATCAAGGCGTGCCCTGATTTCGATATTTGATGCAACCCCCCCCGCAACCACAAGCGTATTGATATCATCACATTGCACCATCGCCCGCTCACACCTGTTGGCAAGAATTTCAGCAACAGTTTTTTGCATGGAGGCACAAAGATCAAAGATATCTTGTTCATTCAAGGGAACCAGTTTCTGGGCCTCAGTCCTGATTGCGGTCTTTAAGCCTGAAAATGACATATTCAATGTTTCTTGCCCACGAAGTGGCATCGGAAATTTAAAACGGGTTGCATCTCCTGTTTGGGCAGCTTTTTCAACATTTGGCCCACCCGGAAATCCCAAACCCAAAAGTTTGGCCGTTTTGTCAAACGCCTCCCCCACTGCATCATCAATCGTGGTTGCAAGTCTGGTGTAGTCACCAAGACCATCTACACGCAGAATCTGGCTATGCCCACCAGAAACAAGCAGAAGCAGATAGGGATAGGCAACATCATCAGTAAGCCGCGCAGTTAAGGCATGACCTTCCAGATGATTGATACCAAGATAAGGAATACCTCGACTTGCAGAAATCGCCTTTGTAGTCATTAGCCCAACCATCAATCCACCAACCAGCCCTGGCCCTGATGTTACACCAATACCCTCAATATTGGATAAATCAGTCTTGGCCTCCAAGAGTGCTTGACTGATAATATGATCAATTGCAGATAAATGCGCGCGCGCTGCAATTTCTGGCACAACGCCACCAAATTCCGAGTGTTCGTCAATCTGGCTAAGAACAACATTGGATAGCAATTGGGGCTTGCCATTACCATCACGCGTAACAACACTTGCCGCTGTCTCGTCGCAACTTGTTTCAATTCCCAGAATATACATTGTCAGAAAAGCCCGATACCTGTAACAGTTTATAGAGTTTGAAGTACCAGACAGAGCACAAAAAGAAAATGGCAGAAAAGACAATCCGCATAGGCACTCGTGGCAGCAATTTGGCGCTTGTTCAGGCCGAATACATGAAAGCCATGCTTCAAAACGCACATCAGGGTCTTAATGTAGAGATTGATGTTATTTCAACAGCAGGTGACAGAAGCCAAAAGGAAAATATTGCCCTTTCTGAAATTGGCGGCAAAGGCTTGTTTACAATGGAGATTGAACAAAAGCTGTCAGACGGCTCAATCGACATGGCCGTTCATTCAGCAAAAGACATGCCAACTGCCTTGCCTGAGGGATTGGAACTCGTTTGCTACCCACCGCGCGAGAATGTTGCTGATGCCTTTATTTCCAACAAGGCGGATACGTTCGAAAACCTGCCGCACGGCGCTGTTGTAGGATCAGCTTCCCTTCGCAGACGCGCGCTCATGTGGCGCAAGCGTCCTGATCTGGAAATGGTCATGTACCGGGGCAATGTTGGCACCCGAATCGAAAAGCTGAAACAAGGTGTAGCAGATGCAACCTTGCTGGCTGTTGCAGGCCTTAACCGCCTTGGCATGAGTGATGTCATAACTTCGCAGCTATGCATCAATGATTTTCCGCCAGCTCCCGGACAAGGTGCCATTGCCATCGAGGCACATCTGGAAAACAGCTATATGCTGGATCTGCTAAAACCGCTTAATCATCAGGACACACAAACAGCACTGATTGCCGAACGTGCATTCCTTGAAGAACTCGACGGCTCTTGCCGAACACCAATTGGCGCGCATGCCGTAATTGACGGCAAGAAACTATCATTACATGGAATAATTCTGAAACCGGATGGCACTGAATGTCATGAAAACCATCTTGAAGGAACTGTTGGAGATGCGCGTGAACTGGGTCTTGAGATGGGCAAGCTGTTAAGATCAAGGGCAGGAGACGCATTTTTTGAAGATTGGGCTTAATGTCTGATGAAAGTGTTAATCACCAGAGCAGAGCCTGCCGCAACTCAAACAGCACATAAATTACGAAAACTGGGGCACGAAGCAATTTTATTACCCCTGTTTGAAGTTGTTGATTTGGAAAGTCCAATTCCGAAAGATGAGTATAATGGCCTCATTTTCACTAGTAGAAATTCTGCAGAAATTCTTCAAACTCGTGAATGGAAACCTGATAATGCCGATATTCCGGCTTTTTGCGTTGGAGAAAAAACCCAAAAATCGGT
>CALFBM010000063.1 GCA_937951645.1 uncultured Rhizobiaceae group bacterium | reverse complement strand
TCTTGATGCCTGTGACGGTGTCATTGATTTCACCGTACCACAAGCCTCTGTTGCCCTTTCCAAAAAAGTGGCCTTGCACAATTGCATTCAAGTCATCGGAACCACAGGCTGCAGCGCACAAGAAGATGCAGAAATTGCAGCTTCAGGTAAAAATGCTACCATCATCAAATCCGGCAATATGAGTCTTGGCATTAATTTGCTTGCCGTTCTGGTTGAACAGGCGGCTGCAGCCCTTGCCGCTTCAGATTTTGATCTGGAAATTCTGGAAATGCACCATAAACATAAAGTCGATGCCCCATCAGGCACAGCACTTCTGTTGGGCGAGGCAGCAGCCAAAGGCAGAGGCATTGATCTGGCTGGAAATTCAGTTCGCTCACGCGATGGTATCACAGGCGTAAGAGAAGAAGGCACGATTGGCTTTGCAACACTACGCGGTGGTTCGGTGATTGGAGACCATTCTGTAATCTTGGCAGGTAACGGTGAACGAATAGAGCTTTCACATTCTGCACAAGACCGCTCACTCTTTGCTACAGGTGCCGTAAAAGCTGCTCTCTGGGGGCATGGCAAGCCTGCAGGGCTTTACTCCATGCGCGATGTGCTTGGGTTTTAATACTTTAAATTGGGAAATTTTATTATGGAAAGAACACTCGTTCTCGTCCGACACGGACAAAGTGAATGGAACAAGAAAAACCTCTTCACAGGCTGGCGCGACCCTGACCTGACAGAGCTTGGTCACCAGGAAGCAAAAGCCGCTGGAAAATTGCTGCGCGAGCGCGGCATGAAATTTGATATTGCCTATACAAGTGTTCTTCAACGCGCAGAAAAAACCTGCCAGCATATACTGGACGGTGTTGGTCAATCTGATCTTGAAACCATCCACGACCAGGCCTTGAACGAGCGTAACTATGGCGATCTCGCTGGCCTTAATAAAGACGATGCACGCAAGAAATGGGGAGATGAGCAAGTCCAAATCTGGCGCCGCTCCTATGACACACCGCCCCCTGGTGATGAAGGCGAAAGCTTGAAAGACACAGGCGCGCGCGTTTGGCCCTATTACATGACAGACATTTTGCCCAAAGTAATGGCCGGTAATACAGTGCTTGTTGCAGCGCACGGCAATTCACTGCGCTCGCTTGTAATGATCCTGGACAAAATGAACACGGAAAGCATTCTGAGCCTGAACATCGGCACAGGTATTCCGATGATTTACAAACTCAATGCAGACACAAGCGTTGCCTCAAAAGAAGTTTTGGAACTTGGCTAAGGCTTTCCCTTTTAATGGGACATTAAAAGACAAGGAAATCCGACTAAATGACCAAGGCTGCTGATCACCCGGCACAGCTTCTCTTCACAGACAAGCACCCGTTAACCGCTGATCTGAAGATGAAATTTGAGGGTGTCGTTGACCACACGCTCACCGTAACCCTCAACGCACCTGAAACCTTTGCAGATCAGGATGGCATCCATACCCACACAGGGTTTTCAACACTGTTTCTGGATACCGTCATGGGGTCTTGCGTCTTGGGTGAAATGGAAAATCCGCAAACCATCGCCACAATTAAACTCACTACAAATCATCTGGGTAAAGCCAAAATTGGTGAAAAACTTGTTTGCCGCGCAACATTTCAAGGTGAAGAAAATGAAATTGCCTATGTCAGCGGGAAAATCCTTGCAAGTAAAGAAGAACGCCTCATCGCAACTGCAATCGGCACCTTCATGGTAGGCACAGCCACCAAATCCATCCGGGAAAAATCATGAGCGTGTTTAAAACCAACATCGGCAAATGGTTGCAAATAAAATCCCTTGAAGCCGATGGCCTCTATCACCTGACTTTTGCAGAACACCACATAGGAAACGTTTGGATAAGATCAATCCATGGCGGCGTAAGCGCCTCCACAATAGAACTCTGCGCCGAAGCAGAAACCCAAAAACTGCTGGAAGAAGGACAAGACGTAACCGTCTCCACCGGCACCATAGACTACCTGCGCATCACCAAAGACGCAGACATCTTCGCCAAAGCCACAATCGTACGAAAAAGCAAACGGCTTTCAATCGTTGATGTGGTGTGTTGGCAAGACGATGAAGCTATACCAGTAGCGCGAGGGAGCGTTACGTTGAGAATTGGCTAATAAATAATTTCAATACAAATACATTTCGCACCGATGACCACTTCTAATTTAAAACCGAAATTAGAAAATATCGAATGAAATACACAAAAATAGAAGTTTACAGTAATACTGAATGCAGATTCAAATGACTAATAATATCATTGGTCTTTTCTAAAAATATGCAATCTCTCTTACCATCTCAAAACATGAATCAAAAGCCGATCAAAAGCGAAACGGGCATGTTGGTGTTAATATACCAGCATGCCTATTAGGCATATCAAAGCTGCGATTGTTAGAGATGCAGCTCTAAATAGAATATAATGTAATTTATTTTATTAATTAAATTGCATCAATGCATTACCCGAATATGAAATCACTTTCATTGAGATCATCAATTTCTATTCCTTGTAAAACCAATTTATCAGTTCCAAACTTCAGCATAACACCTTCCGATATTTGTTTTGCGTTAGCCATAACATCATCAAAATCATCAATACTTTGAATATTTAACTGTATTG
>CALFBM010000062.1 GCA_937951645.1 uncultured Rhizobiaceae group bacterium | reverse complement strand
TACACTACGAGTGGCTAGCCAGAATGCACAGTTTTCGCCCCTTATTTTCTATTTCTTTTCTTTTTATTATGATGAGACTTTAGCTCTGGCTCTAGATCGTAGCTACTCTCTCTCCATGTATTTTTTTTTCTCTCTCTCTCGCTTTTACACCACGCTGTGATTCAGACCAGATTTTATTGTCAATGTTTTTTCGTTCTTTTTTCTCTCTCTTTCTTCCTCTCCTCTTTCTGCAGTTGGGCGGAGGATCGATGTATCCCACTGTCAATTTATATAGCAGCTTACGTAGCATCTACTATGTAGTAGTACCAAGATCCAATATACTATAATATGGATCTATGAGATATGTCTACGTGAAAGACAGCGGCACAGTAGCTGGCGCAACATTGCAGTAGCATCGCCATGTTGATTTCTATTCGCTTCCTTCCTTAGGGTTGTATTCTGAGGTTAAGGCTAATTTCGACTCTTCTTCAATACATGTTTCGTTAAAAAAAAGTTTGTGTATACCCTCACGCCGATTTGACTTAATGTTAATGCCTTCTTTTCCTTGATACCTGTGTGTCACAATCAAGTTCCTCATTAGTTTTATGCTGAAAGTATTTAAAAATGCAATGTAGTGGATAAGTAAGTAAGTAGCGACCTCGTGGTGATGAGGCCCGTAGAGACAGACCAAAAGAGAATATCAAAGTTGAATGGGAACTTTTTTTTCTCTCCTTTGATCCGCCCAAAAAGTCAGGGGGAGACTTCTTCTGTCTTTCTTTTCTGCCTGTGGCTGTAGCTGTGGGATACTTTTATGAGTGTCTATCTATCCATCGGTAACTATGTAGTAGCTTTTGCTTGCATGTAATATACTCAAATATTGCAATAGTAGATGAATTGGAACGTCTACATACGGACTGTTGCGTGGCCTCCAGCTGTTGCACTACTAGCTCCCTTACCCTTTTTGCGTTACTCTCCTCGAATTTGCTGATTTGCATATGTCGGAAAAAATAAGGAGCAAAAAAACGAGCATCACTCCCTGAAATAAAGGCATTTTTTTCATTTTCTGAATGAAAAAAGAAGAGCTAAGGAAGGAAGAAATGGCGTTGAGCAAGAGTGAACAAACATGAATGGATTGTTATAGAGTGAGAGAGTGAAGAAATTGCCACCCTTATTTCACGCCAATTTTCTCCAGAAACTTTACGAGTCATTATTTCAAAGGTACCACGCAGGGCACCCGCCCACAGTTGCATAAAGTAACCTTTTGCCTTAAGTACGCAATTCTCGCAAGTACGAGATATAGTTTCACTCTTCCAGATTAAGCAGCGGCTTAGACTTTAACCCATCGTAAAGTCCATTCAGTTGGCTTCCACCGTCGATCCGGGCCGCCCCTCAAAGAATCATGGTTTTATTTATTTCGAAATATTTGATGAATGGAGCTAGCGCCAAGCAAGTTTGAAGCGAGGCAAGTACGTAGGTATATATACTTATGTATTACATATATACACACTCTCGGCAAAAAGCGAATCATGGGGACAAAACTTCCGTCTTGTCATACATTCCAGTCAAAGCAGCTTGCATGAAGGTGAAATTTTCCAACGGCCCACATACTGTCCATCAAAACTACATTGCGTGACTTTGTATCCTTATAATTGGCATAAGCTCGATTCGTCAGCATTACTTTTTCTTTCTTTCTCTCTTTTCTCAATTGCAGTGGAGAGAAAAATGTTTGAGCATTAAATTGTATGACTCAACAGGTAGATAACAACAGGTTAGCAGCAAGTTGAGAAGGAGGACGACGGAGCAAAGCTGCCTATAAGTTGCTTGCTTGCTGGCTGACTGGCATCATAAATTTCGAAGCATGACTACTACTACCTTGAGAAAAAAAAATGGAAGGGATAGAAAAGGAATAGAGTGAAAGGCAGAGGGGCAGCTAATACACAAGAAAAGAAGAAAAGAAAAAAGGGAAGAGAAGCATAGGCTCTGGCTAAAAATAGGACCCCTGAATGGACCAAGGAGTTTCTTTTTCTTCTTTGCCCAATGCGAATTATTCGCTGGCTGGCTTGCGAAAATACATTCGTCATTGCGCTCAGATACATTTTCTCATGGGCTCAAACCGGAGAGTTGGCCTTATCGGGAGAAGAGAAAAAGAAGGAAAGACAGGAAGAGAAGACAACTTTTTTTGGCCCGAATCCATGTTGCCAAGGGAAGAAAGTTTCAAAAAATACGCTAAGCGACCCTTCAACCGTTGAAACTATCAAATCAAATATACGCTGCTACTCAGGCTTTCAAGCCTTTCATTTCTCGTTAAATTTTGCAAATTAATGTCCCGATAAAGAGTGCAGAAGAAGAGTACGAACATACCTTGAAACGTTACCCGACCGGCCGTTTCAACATTTCAGGCATAAATAAAGGAGATTTTATCTAGTTCAGAAACGTTTTTGAAGCTCCAAAGTTGCAAAAGGATCGGTCGCGTATTCCAGTCACTTGTAAATTACATGCGTCGTCGTCTTGAAGGCACATACGAAGAAGTAAACGCACCACAAATTCTTGATAAATCCCTATGGGAAACATCAGGTCATTGGGGGTGGTATAATGAAAACATGTTTGGTGTAAAATCCGCCCATGCCATGATGAATGAAGAAGATGAAGAGGCTGATCAACGCGTCTTTGCTCTTAAACCCATGAACTGCCCTGGACACGTTCAAATCTTCAAGCATGGTCTTCGCTCCTATCGTGAGATGCCTGTCCGTTTGGCAGAGTTTGGCAATGTGCATCGCTATGAGCCGTCTGGTGCATTGCATGGCCTGATGCGTGTGCGTGGCTTTACACAAGATGATGCACACGTCTTTTGTACAGAAGAGCAAATGCGCGACGAATGTCTGCGCATCAATGATTTAATTCTGTCTGTCTATAAAGACTTTGGTTTTGAAGAAATGTCAGTCCTGCTTTCAACCCGTCCGGAAAAACGGGTGGGTGATGATGAAAGCTGGGATAATGCCGAAGAAATCATGATGGATGTTTTAAAAACCATTGAAGAGCAATCTGGTGGTAAAATCAAAACAGGCATCAACGAAGGTGAGGGCGCATTTTATGGTCCTAAATTCGAATACACATTGAAAGATGCAATCGGGCGTACATGGCAGTGTGGCACAACACAGGTTGATTTCAACTTGCCGGAACGCTTTGGCGCATTTTATATTGATAGCGATAGCAACAAGAAGCAACCCGTTATGATCCACCGTGCAATTTGTGGTTCAATGGAGCGTTTTTTAGGCATCTTGATCGAAAACTTCGCAGGTCATTTCCCGCTTTGGCTGGCACCGCAACAAGTGGTTGTCGCCACAATTACAGGTGACGCTGACGCTTATGCAGAAGAAGTTGTAGCCAAACTCAAGAAGGCGGGGCTTCAGGCCAAGGTTGATACACGAAACGAGAAGATCAACTACAAAGTGCGTGAGCATTCCCTTGCCAAAGTACCGGTTATCATGGTTTGTGGTATGCGTGAAGCAGAGGAAGGCAGTGTAAACATCCGCCGTCTGGGGTCCAAAGACCAAACTTCGATGTCGTTAGAGGATGCTATTGCAAGCCTGGTTGAAGAAGCAACGCCGCCAGATTTGCGTTGATTAATTAAGGAACCATAGCATGGTAGGCAAACTGCGTCTGATTAGTGGACTTGTATTGTTTGTCTTCGTGCTTGGTCATTTTATAAATCATACGTTAGGCATTGTTTCCCTGTCTGCCATGGACAATGGCTTGAAGTATACGGTTGAACCATGGCGCACACCAATTGGTACTTTCATCCTTGGCTTGGCTTTTTCTGTTCATGTGGGTTTGGCTGTCTGGTCTCTTTATTTGCGGCGCACATTCAAAATGCGGCTCGGCGAAGCTCTGCAATTGGTTTTGGGTTTTTTAATTCCTCTTGTTCTGGCATCCCATGTGATGGCAACACGTGGCGGCCATGAAGCTTTTGGATTGGAAGAAGGGTATTCTTTTCATCTCTATGCCCAATGGATTAATGATCCGTTTAAGGGATTGCTTACGTCCTTGGCATTACTCGTTGTGTGGGTACATGCATGCCTTGGTTGGCATTTTTGGCTACGCTTGAAGCCTTGGTATCATAAGGTTCGAGTCATTGCCTTTGCTTTTGCGTTGGCAATACCACTACTAGCCTTGGCAGGAATTATATCTGGAGGTTTTCGTGTATTACGCATTTCAAGAAATGAAAAATGGGTCACGCGTCTTCTTGATAAAATTACGAATGAAGCAAGCTTATTCCCGGATTTTGTCTTATCCAACGCAGGTATCATTCAATATAGTGTGTTGGGAACAGTTTCACTGATATTCGTTGTGTATTTTATCCGAAAGCTGTTATCTCTAATGCCAGGCGGAGTGGCGCTTCATTACCGCGATGTAACACTTGCCCGCAAACATGAAGTAAAATTGCGCTCCGGTTCATCTGTTCTTGACTTGTTAAAGCAGGAAAACATTCCCCATGCCTCAGTATGTGGTGGAAGGGGACGATGTTCGACGTGTCGCGTAAGAATAGATGATGGCTCTGATTTAATTGCCTCACCTTCGGGAGAAGAGCAAAAAGTTCTAAACCGTATTGGTGCGCCACCAAATGTTCGCCTTGCCTGTCAGATTGTACCTGTTAACACCATTTCCGTTACTGCCCTGCTGCACCCACAGGCTAGCGCCCGCGATGGTTTTGCTGCAGCTCAAAGTCATAGCGGCGATGAGCAGGATGTTGCGGTCTTGTTTGCAGATATTCGCGCTTTCACAAAGTTATCAGAAACTCAACTACCCTATGATACAGCATTCTTGCTCAATCGCTATTTTGCCGCCATGGGTAAAGCCATCGAAGACTCAGGCGGACATTTGGACAAGTTTATTGGCGATGGTGTCATGGCACTTTTCGGAATTGATAAACCTTTGGACGTTGGTGCCAGCGAAGCAATAGCAGCTGCAAAAGCGATGTCGATACGATTACAGCAATTAAATGAAATCCTCACACAAGACATTGAAGAGCCCTTGAAAATAGGCATTGGCATACATTGCGGAAAGGCAATTGTTGGCAATATGGGATATAACCGTGCTGTCAGCATGACGGCCATCGGAGATGTGGTAAATACAGCCAGCAGACTTGAGAATTTAACAAAGGAGTTTGAAGCCCAATTGGTTGTGTCGCAAAAAACGGTTGAGCGTAGCGGGATGGATTTTTCCAATTTCCCCTCCCACGAAGCGTCCATACGTGGCAGGCTGGATGCTCTTGAAATATACGCTGTAGAAGATGCAAGCACTCTGTCATTAAACCAGGATTGATACTTATTCGGTAAACATCTTTTTGTGATAATGAATTCTGCTTTAAAGAGCATCATCCAATTGACGAATTTAACATATTCCATAAACTGTGATGAGTAATGCTTACAATGAAAGAGCTATATGAAACAAATATCAATTTTGTCAGTCGCACTTGGCTCTTTGCTATCTTTTACTTCTGGAGCAAAAGCCTGCGAGGTAGCGCTTGCATTAACGGTTGATATTTCAGGCTCTGTAGACGCACAGGAATATCAATTGCAGATGCACGGCCTTGCAGGCGCGCTACGTGATTCTACTGTTTCGCAAGCCCTGGTAAGTCGAAAGGCAGCGGTGATGCTTGTTCAATGGACAGGAACGTCCAGGCAAGTTGTCAGTTTAACCTGGCAACGCATGGCAACGTTTGATGATGTCGAGAGTTTTGCGAACAAGGTTGAGTCTACGCCAAGGCAGTGGCGTAATTTCTCAACTGCCATTGGAGACGCGCTGACTTTTACATCGGGTCAATTTAGTGCCGTGTCAGACTGTAAGCGCAAGGTTATTGATGTCTCAGGCGATGGATATTCAAATGAGGGTGTGGAGCCTTTGGCGCTTCGTCAACATCTGGTTGATGATGGCTTTACAATCAACGGACTGGCAATTGAAGGGTCGTCGGATAATCTTACAAAGTATTATCGTGATTATGTTATTGCGGGACCAAAGGCATTTGTGATGACAGCAAATACCTTTGATGAATATCCAAAGCGAATAAAACAGAAACTTTTCAAGGAAGTGACAAACCAGATCGCTGGTTTAAAGTCATTGGATAACCGTCTGTAATGACTCTAGGATTTCGCAGTTGAAATCAATTCTGCTTTCTTAACCAGCATTTCGGCTTGTCGTACATTTGCATAATCAATCATGCGACCCTCAAACGTTACAGCACCTTTACCTTCTTTTGCACCCGCTTCCATTGCCTTGAGGATATTTTTTGCTCTGATAATTTCTTGTGGTGAGGGCCCCATGATTTCATTGGCAAGATCAATTTGTGAAGGATGAATGGCCCACTTGCCTTCACATCCAAGTGCGGCAGCGCGCTTGGCAGATGCAATATATCCATCCTTGTCGGAATAATCGCCAAACGCGCTGTCAATGGGGCGAAGTCCATTTGCGCGGGCAGCAACAATTAAGGTTGAAAGAGCGTGGTGGTGTATGTCGCTTATATAAGTTTTCCGCTCACCATTTTTATCTTCATCAGCAAGAACTGCATAGTCATTATTCACACCCCCAATATGTGTTGTGTGGGCATGTAGGGATGCCCCATAATCACCTGCACCAAAATGCAGTGATTCCATGCGATTGCTGGCACAAGCAATCTCTTTTATGTTCTGCATGCCAAGTGCAGATTCAATCATCACTTCAAGGCCAATTCGATTTTTAAATCCCATGGCTACTTCAATTTGAGTAAGCAGCATGTCAATTGCATAAACATCACTGGCTGTTCCCACCTTTGGAACAAGCAGAAGGTCCAGTTTTGAACCGCATCCCTCAACAACATCAATAATGTCACGGTACATATAATGCGTATCAAGCCCGTTAATGCGAACCGAGATAGACTTGTTACCCCAGTCAATATCGTTCACGGCTTCTATAACCTGATGACGCGCCTGGTTCTTGTCATCAGGGGCTACAGCGTCTTCAAGATCGAGAAATACGATGTCAGCGTTTGAATTGGCTGCTTTTTCAAACATGCGGGATTGGATACCAGGAACAGCTAGTTGACTGCGGTTAAGGCGGGCAGGCACTTCCCTTGGTGTTGTAAAACTCATATTTCCCCCGAAGGCCAAGGCTAATTGGGTGTTAAAACTTCAACATCTTTATTATAGCCTGAACGAACCTTGAAGTCTTCGCTATAGATTTTTTCATTATGCTTTGCGATGGCTGTATAATTGCCTTCAGAAAGTACCATTGTTGGAAATGTACTGTTGCTCTCTTTGATAACTTCACCGCCATCGGTAAGAATGGACCATGCTGTATCAGCAACTGCGTCTCCACCGCTTGAACGTACCAGCCTGAAGGTTATGATCGCAGCCCGATGTTCCAGATTGGCTTCTGTGAGTTTACCTGGTTGAACGCGCAAGTCTGCACGAACTGTTGCGTTTAATTTTCCAAAGGTTGAAACCACATGATAAGTGCCGACGGGCAGGGTGGTAACTTCTCCAGCCTTGATATTACGCGCCAAAAGCTTGCGTGAACCATCTTCACGAATGGATTGTTCGTAAACGTTAAATTTTAGCATGCGTGAAGGTATGCGAACGTTTCCTGTTGCATTGGCCAATAATTTTAAGCCTCCTGCATTGAGATTGACCTCTTCACGTACAGCTTCATTGCCAATGGAAATTTTCTTTACGACACCTGCATGACCATAAGCTGCGTGTATAATGTATTCGCCTGGTTCAATGTCAAAAGCCTTCGAACCACCAGTGGCATATGCCAATTCTTCAATTTTGTCAGGGTTTTGTGTATCAAGCGGGAAAATGCGCCATTCAATACCATCACGAATAATGGGACCGGCTTCACTAAGCCTTGCTTCCAGAAGGATACGTTGAGTAACAGTATCAGAAGAAGATTGTGCATAAGCTATGGTATCAAGACCAAGCATCAAGCATACATAAATTATAACACGACCTAGAAAATTACGATTCATCTATAAATTGATCTCCACTTTATAATCCAAAGCGCAATTTTACGTACTTTTCAAGGCAGTAGATTGATTTACCAAAAAAACCTGCTTAATTCTTTTATCTGATATTCTCAATTGAAAGCCAATTTATGTTCTATACCCCGGAAAATCGCGACCCGAGTTTAAAATACGACCCGATAAAGGCAATTGTTGCGCCAAGGCCAATTGGATGGATATCTACCCTTTCAACGCAAGGAATTGCAAATTTGGCACCATACAGTTTCTTTAATGCTGTAGGTGGCATGCCGCCTATGCTGATGTTTGCTTCGGAAGGTTTTAAGGACAGTGCACGCAATGCCGTTGATACAGGTGAATTTGTTTTCAATTATGCCAGTAAAAATCTGTCCGAAGAAATGAACTTATCAAGCGTCAATGCTCCTTCTGGTGTGAGTGAGTTTGAGCATTACGGAATTGAAACCGCTGAAAGTAAAATAGTAGCGCCACCGCGTGTGGCAAAAGCCAATGCGGCGATGGAATGCAAGGTGACCAGTGTTGTTGAGACAAATGATGTCGAAGGAAATTTAACAGGTGCCGTTGTAATCATTGGTCAGGTGGTTGGTGTGCACATTAATGATGAAATGCTCTGCGATGGGCGGTTTGATGTTAATTTGGCTGAGCCTGTAAGCCGTTTGGGCTATATGGATTTTGGCTTAACGAGTGACCTTCATGAAATGATACGTCCGGATTGGAAGGGCTAAAAAGCACCCGAAAGTTAACAAAAAACTTTTTTTATAGTGAACCGATCATTAATTATTACAAGTTATAACGCACTCCATGAGTAACGTCCAATGTATGAATGGACTGGAGTTAGTATGGTAATTGAGTATTTTTTGGAATGGATTGAAACTGCACCTGTAGCCAAAAGGGTAGAGGCTGCGTCAGCACTTGTTCGCGCATATTTAAGAAATGATATATCTAATGAGGAGCGTGAAGATGTGGAAGCAGCGCTTACCACGCTTCTTGAAGATCCAGCGCCCTCAGTTCGGGTTGCACTCGCGCAGACTTTTGGTGCTCGCAAGCAATCCCCCAGACATATTATTTCAGCTCTTGCCTCAGACACGCTGGATGTATCAATTATTGCCCTGTCCCAATCACCCGTATTGCATGATATGGAATTGATTGAATTTATTGAGACTTCAGAAGTGGACAACCAAATTGCAATTGCCTGTCGCCCTTGGTTGAGCGAAAAGGTTGTTACAAGTATTTGTAATAGCGCTCATCAGGATGCCTGTATGGCAGTATTGATGAACTCGGTTGCCATAGTTACCCAAGATAACCTTCATACAATTGCACAACGTTTTGGTACGATCACAGATATCCGTCTAATGTTGTTGAATCGCAATGATTTGGCAGCAGAAACACGTCTTATCTTGATTGATAAACTGGGTGAGGCGCTTTATGGCCTGGTTTCCTCCAAAGGATGGATGCAAGTAGGCAGGGCGAAAAAAGTCATTAATGAAGCGTGTGACAAGGCTTCCATTGCATTTGTTGCAACAGCATCAAATGAAGATGTAACGCACCTCGTACGCAATATGATTGAAAGCGGCAAAATCACGGTAAGTTACTTGTTACGTGCTGTTTGCATGGGTAACATTACCTTGGTTGCGCGCGCTTTTTCCGAGCTAAGTGGTGTCAAGTTCACGCGTGTTGAAGCTATTCTTACAAAAGATAGAAAATCAGCTTTCAAGGCATTGTATGACAGGGCAGGGCTTCCAAAATCAGCCTTTATTATTTTCCATACAGCAATCTCGTCCTGGCGACGCATTCTTTCCTCTGGAATTTCGGTCAATCATGCCAGATTACCTTATTTGGTAACACGAGAAGTGCTTGAATCTTATACAGGGCAAAAAGACCACGTTGTTGATGATTTGATATTATTATTGCGCAAATTATCCGCTGAAACTGCCCGGGAAAGCTCAAGAATCAAGGCTGCCGAGATTGCCAGCCGGGCTCCTGTGGAAGTTGCAGAGGCTCACATTCAAAGTGATGTTGAGGAAGCTGTGGCACTGGAAGAAATCAGACTTGAGGAAATCCAGACTGTTACAGATGCCTTGGTTGCAGAAGCCTCGCTGGAAGTATTAAGCAATACAGAGCCGGATCTTGCTGAAGTTCAACCCATAATGCCTTCAAACCCAAGTGTTCCATCAGTTGGTATTCACGGGTTTGTTGATGCGGAAGTTATTCACGATGACTATATTAATGTATCACAGGCAATCATGAACTCCGCAATGGCTAAAGCTGCCTAATATCAATACTGAAATTGTTCAGCTAATATCCGATCATCCCATGAGTGATCCGGGTCAAATAGAATTAAACCTGAATTCTCCATGTCAAGCTTTATGCTGACCTCTTTTACAGATTTGATTTCTGTGTGGTCAGCGACTGCATTGACAGGACGCTTTTCAGGTTCATTTACCTTTATGATAACTTCAACCGTGTTGGGAAGCAAAGCGCCGCGCCATCTACGAGGCCTAAAAGGGCTTACAGGTGTAAGCGCTAAAAGTGGGGCTTCCAGTGGTAGAATAGGGCCATGTGCTGACAGGTTATAGGCTGTTGAACCCGCCGGCGTTGCAACCATTATACCATCGCAAACAAGCGCCTCCAAACGAACCTTTCCATCTGTCATGATGGAAAGACTTGCTGCCTGGTAAGATTGGCGTAGAAGGGAAACTTCATTAATGGCAATTGCTTCATGCACGTTGCCGTTCATATCAGTTGCCCTCATGGCAAGTGGTCGTATTTTGCTTTTCAAGGCACGAGATATTCGCTGGCGAAGATTGTCAGGCTTATACTCATTCATGAGAAAGCCAACAGTTCCCTTGTTCATTCCATAGATAGGAAGACCTGAGTTCATATATTCATGTTGTGTTTGCAACATGAAGCCATCGCCCCCAAGCGCAATAATAGAGCTTGCATCTTCGGGTTTGCAGTTCCCGTAAATCGAAACAAGTTTTTCAAGAGCTGCTTGCGCATCCTCTGTCTCGCAGGCAAGGAAGGCCAATTTTTCAGACACGGCTTAAGTCCCTAAAGTTAATCAGTTTTTGATTTAGCATGCTAATTAAAACTTGGGAAGCATCTAACAAGGACGGGTTTTAATGAAACCATTTAAGGATTTTTAACCATGCTGATGCACTCTTGTAGAATAAGGCTTTTTTAGCGTTAGAGTAAAGCGCGACTTTATTGAGGAACCAGGTATGATTCGTCCTGCAAGTGAAATTGAATACCCGCCTTCACAAGCACTTTGTAAAAAGGCACGCATGATTGCACGCATGAGCGCCTTGTCAGAAAATACGGATAACCTAATGTCAGTTATCGCTCAGCGCCTGGGTTCAGAGGAGCCCAAATATGCAGCAGAAATCGAAGCCATGACCGAAGAGCAGTCAAGGCTAATCGACAACATGCGCCGGATTATTCGCTCGTAAGTCAGTCACCAAATGCAATTCCCTCGCGTCTTGTATCTGCTCCGCCTTCAAGTCCTTCAGAAGTAATCTCTATACCATGCAAGCCAGAATTTAGATCACGTATATCAACCTTGTATCCATAAGCTTCAAGCGCTGGTGCAAATTTTTCGGCAGCAGTGCCTTTTTCAATATCATACGTTCCAAACCGATTTGCCAAATGAGGTAATTCGATTGCCTGTTGAATGTTTTTATCCCAGTCAAACCAGGCAATAAGTGTTTTTGCAACATAGGGAATAATACGGCTGCCTCCGGGTGAACCGATTGCAAGAACCGGCTTTCCGTCTTTCATGACGATCGTCGGTGCCATTGATGAACGAGGACGCTTTCCCGGTTCAATTGCATTTGCAACAGGCTTGCCATCGACTTGCGGAACAAATGAGAAATCAGTCAGTTCATTGTTAAGTAAAAAACCACCGACCATCAGGCGTGAGCCAAATCCATTTTCGATAGTTGTAGTCATGGAAACAACATTGCCTTGCGCATCAACAATGGAAAAATGACTGGTTGAAGGAAGTTCAAGAGAATTATCGGGTGAAAGGTTGAAAGCGTGATTAAAAGGTGGCTTGCCGGGAAGCACGTTATCAATTTCCAGGGCGTCTTCGCGAATAAGTTCCTGACTGCGATCCCACAAATAGGCACGGTTTAAAAGTCCTTTTGGCATTTTTACAAAATCACTATCCGCCATATACAAGCCACGATCGGCAAAAGCCAAACGCGTGGCATCGCCAATAATCCGCCAGCTTTCAGCATTGCCTGCGCCATATGCTTCAAGATCGTAAGCTTCTACTAGACCAAGAATTTGCCCGACCGTAAGTGCGCCAGAAGAGGGTGGGCCCATGCCGCAAACATCATGATCACGATAACGATAGCAAACAGGTTCACGCTCAACGATGTTATAAGTCTCTAAGTCTTCCAGCGACAATCGTCCCGGATTACCTTCTGCGTTTTGAACGCTATCAACAATACGACTTGCCAACTCGCCAGTGTAAAATGCGTCAGCACCATTTTTACTGATGGCGCGTAACGTGTTTGCATATTCCTTGTTCGTAACAATTGTTCCTGCAAAAAGCGGAACACCTTCTTCGCTGAGAAAATAGTCTCGCGTGGCTTGATATTTATACAAGCTCTCTGCTGAGCGGGAGATTGAGCTGTTGAGACGCGGCGAGACTTTGAAGCCGTCTTCAGCAAGTTTGATGGCGGGTGCTATAACTTCGGACCATTCAAGCCTGCCATGCTTTTGATGCGTCTCATGTAACAGCTTGACAGTTCCAGGTGTCCCAACCGAACGTCCACCAATAACTGCATCAAAGAAACTTAATGGCTGACCATTATCATCCAAAAACATATCTGGCGTTGCAGCTTTGGGAGCAGTCTCACGACCATCATACGTTTTAAGTTTTTCTTTCTCTGCGTCAAAATAGACAAGAAAGGCGCCGCCACCCAGGCCAGATGATTGCGGTTCAACCAAGCCCAATACTGTTTGTACAACAACCATGGCATCAATCGCATTGCCGCCCTTTTTTAATATATTATAGCCAGCTTCACTGGCATAAGGATTGGCTGCAACAACCATTTGGTTTTTGGCTTTAAAAAGTTTCTTTTGTGTAACGCCAGATGCAAACTCGGGTGCAACATTATCTGCAACATCTTGTGCTTGTGCAATTTGTAAGGATATTGCCAATGCAATAAAAACTTTTAACAAAGCAGCAGGAATGTTTTTAACTAAAAATCTCATATCAAGCCTCTTTACGGGTCTGGAGTGCTAAGGTAACTATACACAACCTTCACGTTGCGTGACAGTCATTTGCTTGTTACTAAGCATG
>CALFBM010000061.1 GCA_937951645.1 uncultured Rhizobiaceae group bacterium | reverse complement strand
GAATCGGTAAGCTTTTGGGGAAATTTCATAAAATAAGTTAGAACCCGATTTTTAAAATAATAGCACCTTATTTTATACAAATTTTCTTTAAAATTGACCGTTTTGGTGAAAAACCAACTTGCGTTTGTTATTCGTGGTAATTCGGTCTCTAAATTTTGAATGAAATTGGGCTTTTACTTAATAAGACAGATCGCGTTTTTGCTCGCAACAAAAGGATTTTAGTCAATACTTTATAAAATAAGCCTTATGTAATTTTAAATTTTAATAGGGGTCTTTTTTATAACAATTTGCTTTAAAATGCCTTAATCTACCTATTTTTCGACTTAAGTTTGTCTTTCTTGGGAAATTGCCAGTTAAAAACTAAAAAAATACTACGCACTCAATAACTCGAGTTTTTTTTGAGCTAGAGGTCTAAAATTTGGTAGATAGATGCATTGAACAAGCATCTACAACATATTAAATTTTGAAAATTTTGAGAAATAAAGTTACGTTCGTCTTGCTTTGTACGGCAGCAAAGCTTGTCGTATTTGTCACCGTCTCTCTGTTGAGTTGTGAGGTTTGCACTCTACTTAAGGAAGTAAGTATCTTTCCGAGCCTTCTGCCTAGCCTATCTAATTCTGTGGAGCAAGTCCATGAATCCTGACCAGCTGAGTATACGTACAAAGTCAGCAAAGCTTGTCTTCTTCTTTGATGAGGCTCACCTCATGTTTGATGAAGCACCGAAGATTTTGGTGGAAAAAGTCGAACAAATGGTAAAGCTAATCCGTTCAAAAGGTGTTGGTGTTTATTTTGTGACTCAAAACCCTGTTGATATTCCAGATGGCGTTTTATCCCAATTGGGTAACAGGGTTCAACATGCACTTCGCGCTTTTACACCAAAAGAGCAAAAGGCTGTACGTGTGGCCGCAGATACGTTCCGTCCTAACCCTGCTTTTTCTGCAAAAAAAGTAATTACTGAACTTGGAGTGGGTGAGGCACTTGTTTCAACTTTAATGAAAAAAGGTGTCCCGTCCATGGTTGAACGTACACTTGTGCGTCCACCTGCATCACGCCTTGGTCCTTTAACAAAAAAAGAGCGCCAGGAAATTATCAAGATGAGTCCCGTTGCTGGCCAGTATGATAAAACTGTTGATCGTGAATCTGCCTACGAAATGTTAAAGAAAGCAGCAGCAGAAGCTGTCAAGCGTGAAACCGAACAGCAAGAGCGCGAAGATGCAGAACGTGAAGCAAAAGGCCGTGCTAAAAGTCGCTCTGGTTTCCAGTTACCTGATTTTGACCGTGACGACAGACCGACAAAACGCTCTCGCTCCAAATCAAGCTCACGCAGAAAACGTGGTAGGAGTAGTCGTCAAAGTGTAACTGAAGCAGCTGTAAAATCAGTGACGCGCACCATCGCAAGTTCTCTTGGAAGAGCATTGGTAAGAGGCATTTTAGGCAGTTTGAAAAAAGGCTTCTAGTTTTCCAACCGGAAAATATCTACTTTTACAAAAAAAGGATTGCAAACATTCTTGATTGCTGACAAAGCGGTTTTGAGGGGAATTTTTTGTAATCTCTTAGCTGTTAAAGGTGCCAAATGCTCCGTCAAATTTTTCCAGTAACTGCACTTTTTATTAGTACGTTTTTCTTGCTTGCGGGCGGCGGCATGCAATCCGTTTTACTTCCCGTCAGGGGACAATTAGAGGGCTTTAGTGCTTCGCAGATTGGTTTGATTGGTACCGGTTGGGCTGCGGGCTTCACTATTGGCTGCATTATTGTTCCACATCTTGTGCGCCGTGTAGGGCACGTTAGAACCTTTAGTGCTCTAGCTGCCATTTTGGCGTCAGTTGTATTGCTGAATGGCATGCTGATAGAGGCATACACCTGGATTATCTTGAGAGCACTGGCAGGTTTTTGTTTTTCAGGATCATACATGATTATAGAGAGTTGGTTGAATGAACGCGTTTCTGATGAAAATCGTGGCGCAATGTTCTCGGTCTACATGATCGTATCACAAGGGGCCTTCATGTCTGGTCAGTATATGTTGGTAATTGCCAATCCATCCAAAGAGACACTCTTTATGCTGGGCGCAATTTTATATAGCCTTGCAGTGATACCAACTGCACTTTCAAAGGCGCAATCACCAGCACCGTTGACTCAGGTTAATATTGATTTGAAAGGAATGTTTCTAAATTCTCCTTCTGCTTTTATTGGCTCTATTATTGCTGGAATTCTTGCGGGGTCATTTCAAAGTTTTGCGCCTGTATTTGGTGTTGAACAAGGCATGTCTACATCCAACATTGCAAATATGATGGTGTTGGTAATGTTTGGTGCCTTGGTTTTTCAGTATCCTCTGGGAAAATTATCAGACATGATTGATCGTCGCTACGTTATGGTTGGCTTGAGCCTTGCTGGTACAGTTGTTGGCTTTATGATTTCTGGCTACTCTGTGAATGGTACAAACCCCCAATTCATATTTTTTGCACTTATGATTTTATTGGGAGGATTTGTTTATCCTCTGTATGGGCTTGTAAATGCTCATGCCAACGACAATGCAGAACCAGAAGATTTTGTGAAAATATCTTCCAGCCTACTTATTCTATACGGTATCGGCAATATGATCGGCCCCTTGATAACAGGCCCTGCAATGGAAGTATTGGGTACTGGTGCGCTATTTCAAATTATTGGAGCCTCTCATCTGTTATTGGCTATTCATATGACTTACCGCATCACGAAACGTGAAGCACGCGCAGAAGACCGCGCAATGGATTATCAGATTACACCCGTTGCAACCTTGGCACCAACAGCTGAAAGTTATGCGCTTGATCCCCGTTCTGATGCGGAGACCTACATGGCCGATGATGAAAATAATGAGGCAGCACAATAACCTTATTCAACAATTTTCGTTATCCACGAGCAGTAAGAAATGCCTTGATAGAAATTTTTGACCAGGGATCCAAATGCTTTGCAGCATTTTGGTAGCTGTCAACAATCTGTGCAGTTAAAGCATCGTTTTCAGCAAGCTCTTGCATCGTTGTAATCGTTGCTGTTTTTGCTGCATCAATTATATCTTGCGGGTATTGTTTTAGTTTAACACCTTCGTTTTCAACAAGGTTTTTAAGGCTGGCAGCATTATTCCATTCAGATTCACCAAGTGAGAAGATGTTCTCAGTAGCGCATGCCGCTTCAACAATTTGTTGAAGATCTTTTGGCAAGGCAGCAAGAGCAGACTTGGAAATAATTGCCTCTCCTGTTCCATTGGGTTCATGAAAACCAGGTGAGTAATAATATTTTGCAGCTTTATGAAAACCCATCGCTGAATCACTAAAAGGACCAAGGAATTCTGTTGCATCAATAACACCGGTTTTTAAACTTGTAAAAATCTCTGATGGCGGAAGACCAATGGGTAATGCACCAAGTTTGGTTAGAACAGAACCGCCAAGTCCCGGCATACGAATTTTCAAGCCCTTCAAGTCATTTAAGTTTTCAAGTGGTTTTTTGTACCATCCACCCATTTGGTACCCGGTATTTCCTGCCATGAAAGGTTTAATACCAGCAGGCTCGTAAAGCCTGTCCCAAAGTTCTTGCCCGCCACCGTGATTAACCCATGTGATGTGTTCAATCGGAGTTAGACCAAAGGGTGCGGCTGTAAATATTGGGGCTGCAGGAAATTTGCCGGACCAGAACAGGGGAGCTGTATGAGCCATCTGCGCAACACCATTGGCAACGGCATCAAATGTGCCAAGGCCGGGGACAATTTCACCAGCTGCATAAAGCTTTATGTTTAAACGCCTGTCTGACAGCGCCGTAATGTTATCAGCTAGTCTTTGTGCTGTAACACCAGGACCTGGGAGGTTTTTTGGCCAAGACGTAACCATTCGCCATTCAATTGACGATTGCGCCAATGCTGGCTTAGCAAGTGCTGGCAGTGCAGCAGAACCTGCAATTATACCCAAGGCCGCGCGACGAGTTGTTGTTTTGGTATTGGTCAAGTAATTATCCCCAAAGGTTATGAAAGTGGTGAACAGGGCCAGAGCCGTTACCCACATTGAGTTGGTCTGATGCAGCAATTGCATTAGTAAGCCATTTTTTTGCTTTGGTTACCGCTTCTTGCAGACGCATGCCATTTGCCAGGTTTGCGGCAATTGCAGATGACAATGAACATCCGGTACCATGTGTGTTGTTAGTATCTATGCGCTTTGCATCAAGCCAAATTTCTTCTGAGTGTGTTTTAAGCAAATCAGAGCAATCGTCACCGTTGCTATGGCCACCTTTGATGAGAATAGCCTTCGCGCCTGCATTCAGTAAAACATCAGCTTGCTTAATCATATCATCATCGCTTGTAGCAAGAGAAAGACCAGTCAGTTTTGCACTTTCATGCAAATTGGGAGTAAGCAAATCCGCCATTGGCATGAGGATGGATCTAATTGCATCAACGGCCTCTTCCACAAGTAATGAGTCACCGGAAGTTGTGACCATTACGGGATCAAAAACAATATTCCTGGAATTATGTTTTTTAAGTCCGTTGGCAACTGCTTCAATCACCGGGATTTGTGAGAGCATACCAATTTTTACTGCATTTACTTTTAAATCAGAAAAAACCGCATCCATTTGAGCTGTAATAAAATCAGCAGGAACATCATGAACGCCAGTAACACCTATAGTATTTTGTGCGGTGAGTGCTGTTATTACACTTGCTCCATAAACCTTGTTCGCAGAGAAAGATTTCAAGTCTGCCTGAATGCCTGCACCACCACCAGAATCTGATCCTGCAATCGTTAAGGCAATTGGAATGTTACTCATTTACGTACCTCATCTATTAACTCGCGAAAGGCCTTTGTTGCAGCTGCAATATCATCTTCCATATAGAGTGCAGAAATCATGGCAACACCATCACACCCTGCCTCAAACAAGGAGCCAATATTGCTTTCATCAACACCGGCAATAGCACCGACTGGCAGATTGAATGAACGGTTTTTCAAGATATTGGCGATTTCAATCCAGCCATGAATACCTATCGAAGTTGGATTACGCTTTGACTGGGTATCAAACACTCCGCCGACAAAAGCATAATCCAGGAATTCTACTGGCGCATTTTCGGCTTGTTCTTGTGTTTTGATTGAGAGCCCGATAATTGCATTTGGACCAAGCAGCTTTCGAGCATCCTCAGTTTTAATATCTTCTTGACCCAAATGAATGCCATCTGCATCACATGCTAGTGCAAGATCAACACGGTCATTAATAATGAAAGGAACACTTGTTTCCTGAAGGGCCTGCTTTATGTCTTTTGCATTTTCAACCATTGTGCGGATGTCATTTTGCTTGTCACGGTATTGAATTAGCGTTGCACCGTTCTCTGCAGAGGTCTTCGCGAGTTCTGCCAAAGGACGGCCTCTACTACGATTAGGATCAACAATACCGTATAGACTTATATCAACCTGATTCATGAAAGCCTCGCATTGTTTCTTAAAACATCAAGGTCAATTTCGTATAGGGCGTCGATGAATAAAGGGGTAAAACTTCCTGGTGCTTTGGATTTGGAAGCTGCAACTTCACCTGCAACACCAAACCAAATCAAACCTGCAATGCTTGCAGACATAGGACAATTTGTTTTTGAAGAAAGTGCAGTGATTAATGCACCCAGAGCACAACCTGTTGCAATAACTTTTGCCATAATCGGGTGGCCGTTGTTCACACTAACAGATGTTGCTTCATGTAAAACTTGATCTTGCTCGCCAGTCATTACAATGCAGGCAAGGGGTTCACTTTCAATACCTAGCGTTCTGATTTCATGTTCATTGCCGCGTATGATGCTCATCCTGTCCATGATCTCACCTGCAAACTCTGCTCGAAGTGGTGAGACATGTGCCATAACGGGATCAAGCAAAACAGAAATAGAGCGCTGTTTTGCAATAGCCATGCTTTTGATGATTGCATCAATACGGCTTGAATCAAGCGTTCCCAGATTGATGTGTAAAGCATCCGCGCGCGACGTAAAAGCCTCTGTTTCATAAGGGTTGGTTGTCATGGATGGTTTTGTATTACAGGCAAGCAGGACATTTGCTGTAAAATTTTGTGCAACGGTATTGGTGATGGAGTGAATGCGAGCGCCATCACGCCTTAAAACATGAATTGCTTCAATCGCCTTATCCAACAAATCTGCTTTTGCGCCTTTAACCAAAGAACACTCCAATTAACAAATATGGGGGATATCAACGTAGCCACCCATTCCCTACGCCGGCATAATCCGGATCAGGTTCAAAGAATTGAAGGACTGTAACTATTAAGAATAGTTGTGCCCGACTCTCAGCCTACATTGAGCAGGCACTTCCATGAGTTATTGCTGTATTAGACATATATCACGTGCAACGCAAGAGGTTTAGCGTGCGCTATTGATAAGAGACCATAGTTTCGAGGGCGTCACAGGCATGTCGATATGTGAAATATTATACTCTCGATAAAGCGCATCAACCACAGCGTTCATCACAGCCGGGCAGGAACCAATTGTACCCGCTTCTCCGGCACCCTTGATTCCGAGTGCATTGGTTGTTGAAGGCACGTTACGTGTTGAAAAATCAAACCCTGGAACGTTATCAGCGCGAGGCATGCCATAGTCCATAAAAGAAGCTGTCAGAAGCTGTCCTTCATCATCATAAACAACGTTTTCATTAAGGCATTGGCCAATGCCTTGTGCAATACCACCATGCACTTGACCTGCAAGTAGAACAGGATTCACAATGGCGCCAAAATCATCAACGACAGTGTATTTGATAATTTCGGTAACACCCGTCACTGGGTCGATTTCAACTTCGCAAATATGTGTGCCATTGGGATAGGTTGCTTCAGCCTGTTTAAATTCGCCTTCGCCCATAAGATCGTCTTCACTATTGGCTGCATGAGCAATATCAGCAAATGAAATCACACGATCAGTACCAACAATTCGAGCCTCACCGTCTTCCAACTCGATATCAGCAGATGAAGCCTCAAGTTCTTCTGCTGCAATGTTTTTGATTTTCTCTGCAAGCTGTTCGCTTGCCTGAACAACAGAAACACCACCTAGTGGAATGGAGCGTGATCCGCCTGTACCACCGCCATTTTCCAAATCATCGGTATCACCTTGGCGTAGCTGAATTTTATCATAATCAATACCAAGTTTTTCTGCAGCTAATTGTGTATAGGCAGTTGCATGGCCTTGTCCGTTGGATTGTGTACCAATTTTAAGATCGAAAGTACCATCTGTCTTGAGTTCCACAAATGCTGGCTCAGAACCGGCAAAAGCACAGGCTTCAATATAGGTTGACATTCCAATACCACGGATTTTGCCTTTGGTTTTGGCAAGGTCATTTCTGGCTTCAAATGTGTCCCAATCCGCGTTTTGCATACATTGCTTCATGTGCTGCTCATACTCTCCAGTATCATACATGCGTCCGCCTGGCGTCGTGTAGGGCAGTTGTTCTGGAGTGATTAAATTGCGTCGGCGAATTTCATCAGGTGATAAACTCATATCTCGGGCACATTGGTCAACTAGTCGCTCAATCAGATAAGCAGCTTCGGGCCTGCCAGCACCGCGATATGCATCAGTAGGAACCGTATGTGTATAACTGCCTCGTGTTAATGCCGCCATTGTGGGAATGTCGTAAAGCCCTGTCGTCATTGTTATGCCAAGGTATGGAATAAAAGGGCCATAGGCGTGAAGATAAGCACCCATTGCTGCAACAAGATCTATGTCAATCGCCAGGAACTTTCCATCCTTGTCCATTGCCATTTTAGCAGTAACAACATTGTCCCGTCCATGTGCATCACTGACGAAGTGCTCACTTCTATCACTTGTCCATTTAACAGGGCGGCCAAGCATTTTTGCTGCAACCATGCAAAGTGGATATTCGCGATAGACAAAAACCTTGGTTCCAAAGCCGCCACCTACGTCAGGTGTCATAACGTGAATTTGCTCTAGCTCTAAACCCATAACACTTGCTAAAACACGACGTTGTCCAAATACCCCTTGTGAACCAACGGTGACATCAAAGCGGTTGGCATTTTCATCCCATTTAGCATGAACGGCACGTGTCTCCATGTAATTGGAAACGAGGCGATTATTGATGAGTTTGAGCTCGGTAATATGATCAGCTTTGGCAAAGATTTTATCAGTTGCCTCGCGATCTCCCATAAAATGGGTAAATGCCAGGTTTTTTGTACCATCCTCATAAACAAGCACAGAGTCATCATCCAGTGTTTTTTCTGTATCAGTGACGGCAGGCAGAATATCAAAATCAATTTCAATAAGTTCCGCTGCATCTTTTGCCAGATCGACGCTCTCAGCAACAATAAAACATATGGCATCACCCACATGTCGAACGATATCCTTGCAAAGGACAGGAATATCTCTGGTAGCATTCATACTGCCATCAGGCTGTTTAATTGGGACGATGTTCTTGAGAGGTTGCAAATGAGAAATATCATCAGCAGTTAAAACTGCATGAACGCCGGGATAAGCCGAGGCTTCAGTGATGTCTTCGATCTTGAATTTTGCATGTGCTGCAGGAGAGCGAAGAACATACCCATACAAGACACCATTATCCGTTTTGTCATCCGTGTAACAGCCTTTACCTGTAATAAACGCATTGTCTTCCTTGCGAAGTGGAGACGCGCCCATTCCAAATTTTGCATGTGTAATTTTGTTCATGAGATCTCCAGGGAAACTACTTTTATAAAATTTCTATCTTATCATATAGGTGCAACAGACTTCTCCGTCGAGCCTGAAACATGATTCAATTTCAGTTCAATTATTGCCCCGAATTTCAATTTAATTATTAAAGTGTCTTTTTTATTCTGTATGGCTAAACTCAACGGATGAGTCGGACACGCCTATGAGCATCATCACCTTAAAAAAAAGTTTTGAGCTTTTGCCCAATAATGTGAAGGGCGGCATTATCTTGATGTTTGCCGCAGCTGGGTTCGGTACTATGGTGGCTTTGATAAAGCTTGCTGGCGAACGGCTGGATGTTTTTCAAATTTTGCTGGTTCGTCAGGTTGTTATGGCCTTGATCGTTGCGCCGACTATCCTCAATAATTTTCCTGGAAGTTTACAAACAAACAGCCTTGGTTTGCAATTGTTACGTATTTTTCTCGCACTCGTTGCCATGAGCTTTGGATTTACAGCTGTAGTAAATATGCCTCTGGCTGATGCAACTGCAATTGGCTTTGCAAAAAGCTTCTTTGTTACCATATGTGCAATCTTCTTTTTAAATGAAGTCATCGGAATAAGGCGATGGTTTGCTGTAATCATTGGTTTTATTGGTGTCTTGATTGTATTGCGACCAGGATTTGATGGTTTTACGATTTATGGTGTTTATGCACTTGTTGGGTCTGCGGGTGCAGGGGCTGTTATGGTGGTAATCAGAATTCTAACACGTACAGAATCAACCACTAGCATTCTAACCTATCAAGCGCTTGGGGTTGGACTTGCAGTAGCAATTCCTGGCGTTTGGTTCTGGATTTGGCCAACACCATTGGAATGGGCGCTTTTAATAGGTATGGGCATTATTTCATATTTTGCACAAATGTTGAATATCACTGCCTACAAATACGGTGAAGCATCAGTAATGGCATCACTTGATTATGCGCGTCTGATATATTCTGTATTTTTTGGCTGGATTTTATTTGAGGCCTTACCTGATATTTGGACCTGGATGGGCGCAATGATCATTATCATTGCATCAATTTATACAATCCATCGAGAGAACCAAAACAAACAAAAAATAATAAGCACACCTGAAGGAAGAGGTAAGACGCCCTAATCCAATAGACCTCTTAAATCAGACAAAACACATTTTGGCGCCAAGTCCATATATTCATCTGGTTGGTTGTTGCGATTAATCCAGTGACATTGAAACCCAAAAGCTGTTGCACCAGCAATATCCCAACGGTTTGAAGATTGAAATGCAACCGCACCGGGTTTGATTTCATATTTATCAGTTACCATCTTATACGTAGCAGGATCTGCCTTGAATATACCAATGTCATCAATTGAAAACTGGTCATCCAATAATTCTGCCAATCCTGCGTGTTGCACTGCTGATGAAAGCATTTGCGGTGAGCCATTGGAAAGTATGGCAGTTTTGATGCCTTTTCCGCGTAATTGTCTTAGGGTTGATGGTACTTCTGAATAACAATCAAGTGTCATATAGGCGTCCAATAAAACTTGCTTGCAATCAGGATTGCTGCCAGGAGTTGCAGCAAGTGCAAAATCAAGAGCTTCTGCCGTTAATTGCCAAAAGTCCTTATAGCGGTTCATAGTGGTGCGAACCCAGGTATATTCCAATTGCTTGTTGCGCCAGATTTCTGAAACGCGTGCAGGATTTTCTCCTACTTTGTCAAAATGTCTCGAGACTGCGGAGTGTACATCAAAAAGTGTCCCATATGCATCAAAAACATAGGCTTTAAACATGAGTTGGTTCCCAAAAAATTTAACTTTCATGAACTCTACCCATTGGCAAATTGGAACGAAAGGCCTAATTGTTGGTTATATTCAAGTCCTAACTATTTTTGGAGTTATCAAATGGCTTTCGAACTTCCTGAACTTCCTTACGCATATGATGCGCTTGGCCCATATATGTCTGCTGAAACACTGGAGTTTCATCATGACAAACATCACATGGCTTATGTAACGAACGGTAATAACCTGCTTGAAGGTTCTGGTCTTGAAGGCAAATCCCTGGAAGACGTTGTACGTGAAAGCCACGGATCAAATGCTGGTCTGTTCAATAATGCTGCTCAACATTATAACCATGTGCACTTCTGGCATTGGATGAAGAAAGATGGCGGTGGTAATAAGCTTCCAGGTGCACTTCAAGCTGCAATTGATTCAGATCTTGGCGGTTATGATAAATTTAAAGCAGACTTTATGGCAGCGGGTGCAACTCAATTTGGTTCTGGCTGGTGCTGGATAGCTGTTAAAGACGGTAAACTGGAAATCATGAAGACACCAAATGGTGAAAATCCACTTATTCACAGTGCTACACCAATTCTGGGGTGTGATGTTTGGGAGCATTCCTATTACATTGATTATCGCAATGCACGTCCAAAATATTTGGAAGCATTTGTTGATAGCATGATCAATTGGGACTATGTGCTTGAGCTATATGAGGGCGTAACAAGCTAAGTTTTGCTAAACAAAAATTTTAAAAGCCCTGAACCTTTCGGATTGGGGCTTTTTTGTTTCTGAATTGTTGACAGTCTGTTTACTGGACATTGCATTCTGCCATGATAGCTTTTTTAGATATCATTAAATGGAGGTTTATCATGTTCAATAGAACGCTTACCACTACAGTTATTACAGCGACGGCACTCTTTACAGTTTCAATGGCTCAAGCAGATCCGATTGAAGATCGCCAAGCTAAAATGAAAATTGTTGGTAAATCCATGGGTATTGTGGGCAAAATGGCTAAAGGACAAACAGATTTTGATAGCGCAGCTGCACTTGCTGCTTTTATTGCCATGAAAAATGCAAGTACAGGGTTCGGCGATCTATTTCCTGATGGCACAGAAACAGGCGGAAAGACAGAAGCTGCCCCTGCAATCTTTACTGACAGAACAGGTTTCGAAGCTAAGCTGGCTGATTTTGATGAAACTCTGGTTATAGTAACAGCAGCAGCGCCTGAGAATGTGGGTGCATTGGGTGCTTTGGTTGGTCAAGTTGGCGAAAACTGCGGTGTGTGCCACAAAGCGTACCGTATAAAGAAAAACTAAGGTAAAAGCCATCATGGGGCGATTAGCTAAAATTATTCTTGTAATCGCCTTCACTGGATCTGTTTTATTTTGGGTTTCATCGGCTCCCAAAACCATTAGTGAAACAGTAAAACAAGCAATAGCTAAACCTGGTAATCCTGTGATTGGTGAGCAGGTGTTTTGGGCAGGTGGATGCGCTTCTTGTCATTCCAAAAAAGATGCAAAAGATAATGAAAAATTGAAATTGGGTGGTGGCCATAGTCTTGTCACACCCGTAGGTATTTTCAATATGCCCAATATATCGCCGGATAAGGAAAGCGGTATTGGAGCTTGGTCGGTGGAGGATTTCGCAAATGCCATGCTATATGGGACAAGTCCTAACGGTACCCATTATTATCCGTCTTTTCCATATACATCATATTCAAAAATGACTTACGAGGACGTTAAACATCTCTGGGCATATTTACAAACTCTTGAATCAGTTCAAACTAAAAATATATCCCATGAAATATCATTTCCATTTAATATCTCCAGAGGTATGGGACTATGGAAAATAGCTTTTATGGATACAGGTATTATTGTTCCTGTTGGCAATAAAGATATTAAGTTGCAACGTGGACAAGAATTGGTTGAGGGTCTGGCGCATTGTGGGGAATGTCACACACCAAGATTAGCATTTGGGTATGGAGGCCTTGATAAAAGTAAATGGCTTGCGGGCGGCCCAGCACCTGAAGGTAAAGGTAACATTCCCAATATCACGCCACATGCAACAGGGATTGGTAGTTGGAGCGAAGAAGATATTGTTTATTATCTGGAGTCTGGTTTTACACCGGATTACGATTCTGTTGGAGGTTCTATGGTTGATGTTCAGCAAAATATGGCTAAGCTCCCAAAATCAGATTTGGAAGCTATTGCTGCATATTTAAAAATGATACCACCAGTAGCGTCGAATTAAGCTTTCCCAACTGCCTTAAGGGCAAAGGCATATGAGCGTGCTGCATCTTCTAATGCCGCAAAGCGTCCGGACTTGCCAAAATGACCTGAAGACATATTTGTTCTAAGCAATAGAATATTATCGTCCGTCTTATGATCACGAAGCTTGGCCACCCATTTTGCAGGCTCCCAATACGTAACACGTGGATCAGAAACACCAGCTGTTACCAGCATTGCAGGGTAATCTTTCTTTTCTACTTTATCATAAGGTGAGTAGGCTGCGATATCATCAAAAGCCTGCTTGCTTTCAATCGGGTTACCCCATTGCGACCATTCGCCTGGTGTAAGAGGTAGCGTGTCGTCGAGTATTGTATTTAAAACATCTACAAAAGGTACATCTGCAATAACACCCGCAAATAGGTCTGGCGCCATGTTTACGCTCGCTCCTACCAGCAAACCACCAGCAGACCCCCCCATAATAACAATGTTGCCTTTGGATGTGAAGTTTTGCTCCGCAAGCGTTTCACCCGATGCGATGAAGTCATGGAAGGTATTAGGCTTCTTGCCAAATTTGGCATCTTCATACCATTGCCGCCCTTTTTCTTCACCACCGCGAACATGTGCAACAGCATAAACAAAACCTCGATCAACAATTGATAACCGATTAGCGCTAAAGCCAGCAGGCATGGACATCCCATAGGAACCGTAACCGTATAAAAGGCAAGGGGCAAACCCATCCAGAGGTGTGTCTTTATGATGTAGAATAGTTATGGGTACTTCAGCGCCATCATGACTCTTGGCTGTAATTCTTTTTGCCACATAATTTTTGCTATCATGACCTGATGGAATTTCTGCTTCTTTTAAAAAGGTGCGTTCACCGGTCTTGAGATCATAATCAAATACCTGGGTAGGTGTTGTAGGGGATGAGTAATTAAAGCGGAAAATATCTGTATCAAATTCGGGACTTGGTGATACTCCAAGCGCGTAAGCTTCTTCATTCATTGAAATTTCATTGGTCGTACCATCAGCGCCCATAAAACAAATTCTTGGAAGTGCATTTTCGCGCTCCATCCAGATAACCCAATCCTTGTAAGTACTACATGAAATAATCATGCGTCCTGCTCTATGAGGGATAAAGTCCTTCCAGTTTTCCATTGACGGTTTTTCGACAGGTGTTCGAACTATTTTAAAGTCGACTGCATTATTGGCATTGGTATGAATAAGAAAGTGATCACCTTGATGCTCAAGCGAGTATTCAAGGCCTTCCTGACGTTTTTGAATTAAAATTGGTTCAGCTTCAACATTATCAGTGGGAATGATACGCAACTCATCCTGATCGTTCATGCCGGAAGATAGAATGATAAATTTGTCAGAACGCGTTTTTCCAACACCACAATAAAAGCGAGGGTCATCTTCCTCATAAACCAATACATCATGGTCGGGTGAAGTACCGAGCTCATGGCGAAATATTTTTGATGGGCGATGATTTTCATCAACACGAGAGTAAAACAATGTTGTCTCATTTGCCCACGTGGCAGAGCCAACATCCTTGATTTCAACATTTCTATCTTTGCCAGATGCAAGGTCGCGAAATGTGAGAGAGTAATATTCTGCACCTGATGTGTCGCGACTCCATGCCAAGACACTATGACTGGGGTCTTCGTCAACAAACCCGATTTCAAAATAATCTTTGCCTTCTGCTTCTTTGTTTATATCAAGCAAAACTTCTTCTTCGCCGCCATTTCGTGCGCTACGAATGCGAATTGGGTGTTCTCCACCTTCAATATATTTCCAGGAATATGCGTAAGGTCCATCCTTAACAGGAACAGAATTGTCATCTTCTTTTATGCGTCCTCGCATTTCTGCAATAAGCTTTTTCTGTAAGTCACGTGTATCAGCCATCGCTTTTTCGTAATATTCATTCTCTTCTACCAAATATGATTTAACATCTTCAGGGAGCTTCTCCGGTTCGCGCATGGCTTCTTGCCAATTTTCTGCCCTTAGCCAGTAATAATCATCTATAAGTTTTACGCCATGGAATTGTGTTGTATGTGGTTTTTTTACGGCCAAGGGTGCGCCTTGAACAGACGGGAAACGAGTTTGCATAAGAGATTTCCGTTGGGTTATTGATCATCAGGTATGAAATTTAGAGCATGCCCATTCATGCAATATCTTAAACCTGTAGGTTGCGGTCCATCATTGAATACATGCCCAAGATGCGCTTCGCAATCGTTGCATCGGACTTCTGTTCGTGTCATGAAAAAAGACCTGTCTTTATGTTCTGATACGCAAGTGGGATCCATAGGTTCGTAAAAACTTGGCCACCCTGTTCTTGAATCGAATTTTGATTTTGTGCGGAATAAATTATTCCCACAACATATGCATGTAAAAGTTCCATCGCGATATTCCTCTTGGTGAGGCCCAGTAAAAGCACGTTCTGTACCATGCTCGCGGGTCACATGGTATTGTTCTTTTGTAAGTTGATCACGCCATTCAGTGTTAGTCTTGATAATTTTAGGCATTGTTTCTTATGACTTATTTGTAATTTTAACATACACGTAACATCGTATGCTAATAATAGAACACAAATGCAACAAGTTTACATCATAATATTGGTAAGTAAGAAGAGAAGGTCAATATCTGACTGGATATTGTGTTAAGCATAGTGCTTAGAATATCTAATTCAGCATTAATAATTCTTGACTTCATTTAATTGCCTTACTATTGAAATAAACTGAACGTATTCAGGAAATAGAAATAAGCAAATTTCGACTTACGATGAAACATCAGAGTATAGGAGAAAAATAGAGTTGCCAATTATGCTTTTCCTTTAATCGTACGATTCTTGATTTTAGTTAAATAGGCTGACTGCAACGCTGAATTGCGTTGCGTTATAACTGGAGAGATAAAATGGAAAACCTGACAAGTGTATCAGAAAATAATATAGATAATTACGATACAGTTTTAGAATTGGCATCAGAAGTGGTTGCCGCTTATGTTGGTAATAATGCAGTGTCTACGACTGACCTCCCGATTTTGATTGGGGAAGTTTATGACGCTCTTAATAAGGCAAGCAAAAATAAATCTACTGGCGGCGTAAGTAATTCAAAGCCTGCAGTGCCAATTAAAAAATCGTTGACAGATGATTATCTGATTTGTCTTGAAGACGGTAAAAAATTCAAATCCCTTAAGCGACATTTACGCAGTCATTATGATATCTCCCCTGAAGAATATCGTGAAAAATGGGGACTTCCTTTAGATTACCCAATGGTAGCACCTAATTACGCAAAAGCGCGTTCGCAGCTGGCACGTGATATGGGGTTGGGAAGAAAACCAGGTCAAAAAATCAAAAAGAGAAAATAAACTCTTCATATCAGTTTGGTAAAGCGTAGTAAGTTTATAACTTGCTGCGCTTTTCTTTTAGTTCACATTGCAACTTATGTAGTTCTAAATGGCGGTTGTAATCATAGCCTGGCAAGTTGCCCCGAGATTTTTTTTGCTCACTCATAATATATGAGTTCAAAAGTAAAATAACACTATCCAATTGATTGTGTTTGGTTATTCCTTTCCCGCTACAGCTATAATTAGTAAGTATCTCAATTCTGTTAACAGTTTTCATTGAGCAATGTTTGTAGTCAGAAACTGTACGAGCATATTTAATTGCTGAACTACGTACTCTTGCCAAGAGGCCGTTAGAAAATTCCACATTACCCAAAATTCAC
>CALFBM010000060.1 GCA_937951645.1 uncultured Rhizobiaceae group bacterium | reverse complement strand
AAACTTCTTCAACTGGATTCTTATCTTGATCGCAAACCGAAACAACTCTCAGGCGGACAACGCCAGCGTGTTGCCATGGGGCGCGCAATTGTTCGCGAGCCGGCTGTCTTTCTGTTTGACGAACCGCTTTCCAACCTGGATGCAAAACTGCGTGTCCAGATGCGACTGGAAATTAAACAACTACAAGCAAAGCTTGGTGTGACCTCGCTTTATGTGACCCATGACCAAGTTGAGGCGATGACCATGGCTGACCGGATGATTGTCATGAATGATGGCGTTGCGGAGCAAATTGGTACTCCACTTGATGTATATGAGAAACCTGAAACTGTTTTCTCTGCCCAGTTCATTGGCAGCCCTGCCATGAATATTTTAACAGGGCATTTATCCAAAAATACACTAACCCTGGAAAATGGTGCGAAGTTTTCAGTCAAGCAGAATTACCAAGGCGATGTCTTTATAGGTATCCGCCCCGAGCATGTGGTTAAAGATGTCAAAGGCAAGCTTGAATTAAAGATCAAACTGGCAGAACCACTGGGTGCAAACACACTATATCATGGTAATCTGATGAAGTCTCAAAGCTCTTTTACTGCAAGTATTCCGGGTGTTCATCATGTTTCTAATGAGAATGAAGCTATTAAATTTAGTGTTCAAACGGAAAATATTCATGTCTTTGATGCAAACACAAAGTGTCGTTTGAACTAACTCAAGCCCCAAGGATATTCTTGTCGTTCTTCAATATCAGGTAACTCATTAGATTCCATATCTAATATATGACGGTTTTTCATCCTCTTTGTTTAGCAAGTAAAATACCAACTAAACTCTTCTGCAAAAACCTATACGGCGTAAACATTTTAATAAAATCTGGATGCCACTGGTAAAAAATTGATAGAATCTTGCTTTCCTTATCTTCATTCATGTCAAAAAAGTACAACATTTTGATTTTTTATGATTAGCTAGTTATCATAATTCGAGGTGACACTAATTGATCTGCGCATAATGCGCGGGGAATATTTGGAGGATTCAATGAAAGCACTTCGCAAAAGCGCACTGGCTTTGGCCTTGAGCACAACAACCGCTTTGTCTGCTTGGGCAGGCGAATTAACTATTGCAACTGTTAATAACGGTCACATGATCGAGATGCAAAAACTCACTCCCGAATTTGAAAAAGCAAATCCGGATATCAAGCTTAATTGGGTGACACTGGAAGAAGGTGTTCTTCGCCAACGTGTAACAACTGATATTTCCACAAAAGGTGGTCAGTTCGATGTTATGACAATCGGTATGTACGAAGCACCTATTTGGGGGAAAAACGGCTGGCTGGTACCATTGGAATTTGATGCTGATTACGATGTTGATGATATACTACCGGCCATGCGCGGCGGCTTGAGCTACGAGGGTAAATTGTATGCAGCCCCCTTCTACGGTGAAAGCTCAATGATCATGTACCGCAAAGACCTGTTGGATAAAGCGGGTATGACAATGCCGGACAATCCAAGCTGGGGACATATAGAAGACGCAGCTGCTGCCATGACAGATAAGGCGAGTGGTACATACGGTATCTGCTTGCGTGGCAAGCCTGGCTGGGGCGATAACATGGCCTTTATGACTACCATGGCTAATTCATTTGGCGCAAAATGGTTTAATGAAGATTGGACACCTGATCTGGATAGTCCTGCATGGAATCATGCTGTGAATTTCTATGTAAACCTTCTTACAAAATACGGACCTCCCGGTTCAGAAGGGAATTCATTTAACGAAATTCTCGCATTGATGAATGAAGGCAAATGCGGAATGTGGATTGATGCCACTATTGCTGCTTCATTTGTAACTGATCCAAAACAATCAAAAGTTGCAGATAAAATGGCCTTTGCACAATCACCAATTGCCGTCACAAACCGTGGTGCTAACTGGTTGTGGGCATGGTCACTTGCAATTCCGGCGGGCACCAAACAGGCTGATGATGCAAAAACATTTGTCAAATGGGCAACTTCAAAAGCCTACATAGAGCTTGTCGCTTCAAAGAATGGCTGGGGATCAGTTCCAACCGGGACGCGTCAATCAACTTATGACAATCCTGATTTCAAGGCAGCAACGACATTTGATGAGGCTGAACTGAAGGCAATCCTGTCAGCAAACCCGTCTAACTCAACACAAGACAAAACACCTTATGTTGGAGTTCAATTTGCAGCGATTCCTGAATTTCAGGCAATTGGTATTGCAGTTGGCCAACAAATAACTGCAGCACTTGCAGGGCAAACCTCTGTGGAAGAAGCATTAGCCAATGCACAGCAAGCCGCTGATCGCGAAATGCGCAAAGCTGGCTACTACTAGGAAAAAAAGTGGGGGCGGGCAGCAAAGGCTCCGTCCCTACGGCTTATCAATAATAATCCACTTGATAAGTATTTTGGTTGGAAACGAAAGTAATGAATCAGACACTTGCCAGATGGTTACAGGCTCCGAGCATCATAATGTTGTTGCTATGGATGATTGTGCCACTTTCAATGACTATTTATTTCTCTACGATCCGTTATCATCTTCTTTATCCTGATCGTTCAGGGTTTGTTGGGTTATCCAACTATGAATTTTTTTATACGGATCCATCTTTCTGGCCATCAATTTTAAATACATTGATCCTTGTAGGTTCCGTTCTGTCTATCACCGTAATATCAGGTCTTGTAATTGCTTTGTTGATAGACCGCCCTTTTAGAGCTCGAGGCATCGTACGCGTACTACTGATTTCTCCATTTTTCATCATGCCAACAGTGAATGCACTATTGTGGAAAAACATGATAATGAACCCAGTCTATGGACTTTCTGCTGTAGCAGCTATTTCGGTCGGCGCCGAACCGGTCAATTGGCTTTCAGAATATCCGCTGTGGTCAATTATTGTAATGGTGAGCTGGCAATGGACCCCCTTTGCAGTTTTGATCTTCATGACCTCCTTGCAGAGCCAGGATCAAGAACAAAAAGAAGCAGCACTTTTGGATGGCGCAGGTGTTTGGTCGAGGTTTTATAATTTAACATTGCCACACCTTGCCAGACCAATTGCGATAGTTATCTTGATTCAAATGATTTTTCACCTTTCAATCTTCGCTGAAATCTTTGTTACAACGGGTGGTGGCCCTGGGAACCAATCGACCAACCTGACATTCCTGATATTTGCACAAGCGCTTCAAGGCTTTGATATCGGTGTTGCTTCGGCAGGCGGTCTATTTGCTATCATACTCGCTAATATTGTTGCGATTTTTCTTGTCCGAATTATCGGCAAAAGCCTGACAGTATAGCCATGACTGATAGACAAAAACAAAATATTATCAATCAATTATGCATCGTTAGCTCATGGCTTATCGCCCTCGTTTTCTTCTTTCCTATTTTTTGGATGTTTCTTACCAGTTTCAAAACCGAGCTTCAGGCAATCGCTGTACCACCATTGCTGTTCTTCGAGCCAACGCTAGAAAATTACAGTCTGATTGAAGAACGCACGGATTATTTTAAATTTGCATGGAACTCAGTTATCACAAGCTTTGGTGGGACATTACTGGCTATGCTTATCGCAATCCCTTCTGCTTATGCCATGGCTTTTGCTCCTGGCAAGCGAACAAAGGATATCCTGCTTTGGATGCTATCCACTAAAATGCTCCCTGCCGTTGGTGTATTAATGCCGATTTATCTGATTTGCCAACAATTGGATTTGCTGGATACCAAGACTGCGCTTGTCGTAATATATGCCTTAATCAACCTTCCAATTATAATGTTGATCCTGTTTAACTATTTTCGTGAAATCCCGGTTGAAATTCTTGAAGCAAGTCGAATGGACGGGGCTTCTACCATTAGTGAAATCACACAAATTGTAATACCGCTGTCATGGGGCGGTATAGCATCAACTGCACTTCTTTCAATTGTCCTTTTATGGAATGAAGCATTTTGGGCTATCAATCTTACTTCATCAGATGCTGGAACGCTTGTTGCCTTGGTTGCTTCATTTTCAAGCCCTGAAGGTTTGTTTTGGGCCAAGCTTTCCGCAATCTCCACGCTGGCCTGCGCGCCAATAGTTGTATTTGGCTGGCTTACGCAAAAGCAACTTGTGCAAGGACTGACCTTTGGAGCTGTAAAATGATAAGTAATCTAAATGGCTTCAAAGCTATCAAGAGCGTTTTGGAATTCTTAGGGTAACATGTCTATTGTACAGCCAGAAATTGAATATGTTGACCGCGCGACCGAAACCATTCGATATTTACAGCATGGTTGGCCAACGGAATTATGTCGGTGGCACAGTCATGTCGAATATGAACTTCATCTTATAGTTGCTACTCGTGGAAAAGCATTTGTTGGCGACTATATTGGCGAATTTCGCCCCGGTTCACTTTTTTTGACCGGCCCTAACCTTCCGCATAATTGGATAACAGATAATGCTGAAACATCGTCTCCAATTGAATTGCGAGACATGATGGTGCAATTCAACCATGAAAACGTCATTAAACTATTAGCAGCATTTTCTGAGTTTCAAGAGATGAATACCATGTTCGAACTCGCAAAATCAGGTATTGAATTTGTTGGTTTTGACCCAGAAATAGCACTTAGTTGTCTTGAAGAAATTCGCGAAGCCAGAGGCTCTGAACGTATTGTAGCTTTCCTCAAATTCCTGGTTCATCTGAACGAACATTCAGAAAAAAAGACTCTTTCTGTCGTATCCATCACACAGCCAGAAGGCTCTTCAAAACAAGCACGAATTGGCGATGTGGTCGACCATGTGACCAATAATTTCTCAAAAGACTTCTCACTCAATATTGCAGCAGAAATGGCAGGCATGAGTACAGCAACATTCTCACGCAATTTTCAACGTATTACCGGAAACAAGTTTATTGAATTTGTAAATCGAGTGCGTATCAGCCAGGCTTGTTCAATGTTGTATGCAACCGATGAGCAAGTGTCTGCAATTTGTTTTGAGGTAGGTTTCCAGAACCTTGCCAACTTTAATAGACACTTCCTAAAATTAAAACACATGACACCTTCAACCTATCGGGAATTGGCTCAAAGGGAATTGGCCACAAAAGAAAGAACCAGCGCATGACCGTTGCTGAACAACAAGATAAGTTATTGCAATTACACCGCACTACTTATGACCGTTCATCTTGCAAAGTGGGGATCGTTCACTTGGGATATGGAGCATTCCATCGTGCACATCAGGCAATCTATATCGATGATTACATGCAGATGACTGGTGATTTAAATTGGGGTATCGCAGCAGTTAACTTGCGCTCTTCCGAAGCTTTGGCATTTAACAAGTCAAGCCAGACAGAAGATGGTTATATACTGAAGACCACAGATACAAATGGTGATTTTGAAATGCGCATGGCGCGTTCACATATCAAGTTTGTTGATTGGTCATCGCAACCAGATACCGCAGAACAGTTGCTGGCACACCCTACTGTTCATGTAGCGACTATTACAGTTACTGAGAGCGGTTATTACTTGAATCGTGATGGCGATCTTGATCTAAAGGACCCGATCATTGCCGATGAAATTCGCAACGGAAGCAAGCATTCAATCTACAGTTACCTTGCAAGCGGCCTTCTAAAGAGAAGCGAGCAAATCAATCAGCCTATAAGCATCTTGTGTTGCGATAACATACGATCCAATGGCCAAATGTTGAAGCAAAATTTCATTAGCTATTTAAAGGCCAATAAAAAAAATGAATTAGCCGAATGGGTTCTTGAAAATGCAAGTTTTCCAAATTCCATGGTTGACCGTATTACGCCACGATCAACACCCAGTTTAAAAGCAGAAATT
>CALFBM010000059.1 GCA_937951645.1 uncultured Rhizobiaceae group bacterium | reverse complement strand
CTGCTTTGGTGGTCTATATGCTGTTATTAGAAGCCATTTTTTTTTCCTAAATTCAATTCGATTGGAATGATTTGAATGTCACTCGGCACACCTAAGTCAGTAAGTTGACTATCATCACTACTACTGATACTGTTGTCGCTAGTAAAACATACGTCACTGATATTTCCATGACTATCTTCTTCATCCCTGCTTTCTTGAATGCTGTCATTGTTAGGACAAACAACAACTACTTCTTTGCTGATGGCTATTTTACTTTTGCAAACATTACGCGTTTTAACTTCTTCGTCCGAAAGCGATATATATTTTCCTTTTTTATGTATAATATTCTCTTTTACGTTTTTTCTTTTCATTGTTTTTCTTTCTTTTTTTTTCTTCAGAAAAACAATCTGATAGTCTAAAAGACTTCTTGATTGGTTGGAATCTTATTTGAAGACAACTTTAGAACAAAAAGAATTCGTATTTAAAAAAAAATTATATTTGACGTCATTTTCGGGATGGGGTTGTTGCGTAAATATTTCAAAAGGCCGCCTACAAAGTCCCCCATGTCCAGCATGGCAATTTCTTCGAAATCGTGGATCTTACAAGCAGCTGTTTCTGATGTTGAGCCTGTTGCGCCCAATACGTGGGTAACGCCTTGTGCGTGTGACACATCAATGCCGCGATGGATGGAGTGTATCCATGCAGAACATGAGAATGGATGAACGATGCCAGTGGTTCCGAGAATGGAAATACCACCCAAAATACCAAGTCTTGGATTCCATGTTCGCTCCGCAATTTTTTCGCCATCCGGTACTGAAATTGTAATTGAAATATCGGGTGCCACATCATGCTCGGCACATAGTTTTTCTACGACTTCTGTCATGAGCTGGCGAGGAACAGGATTGATGGCCGCTTCACCTTTTGGTATTGGCAAACCAGACTTGGTTACCATGCCAACGCCGTTGCCTGCATGAAAGGTTATACCGCTTCCCTTTGCGCCAAATTCAACACGTGAAATGATGGTTGCACCATGGGTTACATCAGGATCATCGCCTGCATCTTTGATGATACCGGCTTCTGCAAATCGGTCTCCTGACTTCTCACCATGTTTTTCATGGGCGAGGGCAAAAGATGGGGTGTCGCCTTTAGGCAAAGAAATGGTGACAGGATCAATAAAATCAGATTTAAATAGTGCATAAAGAGCCGACTTGGTGGCCGCAGTTGCGCATGCACCTGTTGTCCATCCTCTTTTGAGGGGAGTTGTCTGTTTATTATCAGGTTTTTGTGTGCGGGTGACCTTGCTCATAAAAGTGTTATAGGTGAAATTAGTCGAATGAAAAAGCAAGATTTCATGTCTGATCTTCCGACCTTTGAAAAAGGTCAGGTTTGGCTTGTGGGCGCAGGGCCGGGTGATCCTGGCTTGCTGACGCTACATGCTGCCAATGCAATTCGCCAGGCCGATGTGATTGTCTATGATGCGCTGGTCAATGATTCTATTCTGGAACTCGCAAACCCCGATGTTATTTTGCATTATGCAGGCAAACGTGGTGGCAAGCCTTCACCCAAACAGCGCGATATTTCACTACGCCTTGTAGAGTTTGCCAGGGAAGAAAAGCGTGTTTTACGTCTCAAGGGCGGAGACCCATTTGTTTTTGGGCGTGGGGGTGAAGAGGCCTTGACCCTTGTTGAGAATAATATTCCGTTTCGTATAGTACCTGGTATTTCAGCAGGTATTGGCGGCTTGGCTTATGCTGGCATTCCGGTTACACACCGTGATATCAATCATTCGGTTACTTTTTTAACGGGGCATGATGCATCCGGTCTTGTGCCTGATGCAGTTGACTGGGATAGCGTTTCCAAAGGGTCGCCTGTGGTTGTCATGTATATGGCGATGAAGCATTGGGCGAATATTCGTGAGCGTTTTCTGGCCGCAGGACGGCCTGCGTCACAGCCAATGGCTTTTGTTTGTGAAGCTACAACAGAGCGTCAGCGTGTATTGGAAACAACGATTGGCTCTTCGCTGGATGATTTGGCAAAGTCTGATATTAAGCCACCTGCTATTGTGGTGGTGGGAGAAGCGGTTCGGCTGCGTTCCGCGCTGGATTGGCTGGGGGCAATGGATGGAAAAGTTCTTACATCTGATCCACTTGGCAAAAACTTAAATCAAGAAGTCGGATGACGGATCAACAAAAAAACGGCCTGTTAATTGCTGCCCCTTCTTCCGGAAGCGGGAAGACTGTTCTCACACTGGCACTTTTGCGGGCGTTGAGAGACAGAGGCTTGGATATTGCTTCAGCAAAGGCCGGGCCTGATTATATTGATCCTGCTTTTCATGCGATTGCCAGTGGTTATTCATCTGTTAATCTTGACCCCTGGGCAATGACGCCACCACGCTTTTCAGCCCTCGCCCAACGTCAAAAGGGAGCACACCTTTTAATTGAAGGGATGATGGGGCTCTATGATGGGGCAGCAGATGGGTCAGGTTCTGCAGCGGAACTTTCCAAGGTGCTTGGTATACCGATTGTTCTGATTATTGATGCAGCAAAGCAATCACACTCAATTGCAGCACTTGTGCGCGGATTTCGCGATCACGATGAAAAAATCAGACTTGCCGGTGTTATTTTAAACAAGGTCGGTAGTGCGCGTCACAAGAAAATGCTGTGCGATGCCTTGGCTCAAATCAATGTTAATGTTTTGGGGGTTATTCCGCGCGATGACAGTTTCTTATTGCCAGAGCGCCATTTGGGGTTGGTTCAGGCAGGTGAGACACAAGATATTGAGGCTTTTATAAAACAGGCAGCTGTGACGTTAGGCAAGACCTGTGATTTGGACAGAATTGCAGCTTGTTTTTCTTTGATAAAGGAACGCAAGAGACAGGGTGCCATGCTGCAGCCTTTGGGACAAGAGATTGCGATTGCGCAAGACAAGGCATTTTCGTTTGTCTATCCTCATCTGCTTGAAGACTGGAGACAGCAAGGTGCTTCACTGTCATTTTTTTCGCCACTTGCCAATGAAGCGCCCAAGACAGGTGTTGATGCAATATTTTTGCCTGGCGGGTATCCAGAACTTTATGCTGGCCGTTTGGCAGCGTCGAATGATTTTAAACTGGCGATGACGATTGCTCGCGATAGGGAAACCCTGATTTATGGCGAATGTGGTGGTTATATGGTCTTGGGCGAAGGTATTGTTGATGCAGAAGGCAAGCGCCATGAAATGTCCGGATTACTTGGACTTGAGACCAGTTTTCAGCAAAGAAAACTGCATCTAGGTTATCGGCAATTACAGGCAGAGGAATTTGTATTTGGCGATAGTCTGAATGCTCATGAGTTTCATTATACGACTGCATTAAAAGAAGAAGGCGAACCGCTCTTCAAAGCGTATGACGCTCTGGGAACCGATCTTGGTAATGTTGGTTTGAAAAATGGCAATGTAATGGGTTCCTACATGCATGTTATTGATGGGCTCTAAATCATGAGTACCATTATTCATGGTGGCAGGCTTGATGCTGCAGTGACCAAATATGGTGGTGATCGAGAAGACTGGCTGGATTTATCAACCGGTATCAACCCCAGTGCTTATCCGCTTCCTGAAATTTCTAATGAGAGTTGGCAACGCTTGCCGGATGAGGTGGCTCAGTCAGAATTAATAACTGCGGCCAAAAAATATTATCAGGTTCCTGAGGAGGTGAAGCTTGTTCCTGCCAATGGTACGCAAGCCATTATCCAAAATTTGCCATATCTTTTGAAACAAAAAAATATTGCTATTATTTCTCCCACCTATGAAGAACATCGGTATTCCTGGAAGAAGGCTGGGCGTAATGTTTTAAAGGCAAAAAGCCTAAATGATGCTGTTGGGATGGCTGAGGTTGTTATTGTTGTTAATCCCAATAATCCAACGGCTGAAACCTATCAGCGCGATGAGCTTCTTGAGGTAGCGAGAAAACTGGAACAAAAATCCGGCTTCCTGATTGTGGATGAAGCTTTTGGCGATTGTGCCCCGGAACTTTCAGTTGTGCCTCAAATGTGTGAAAATATTATTGTCTTGCGCTCATTTGGAAAGTTCTTTGGCCTTGCCGGTCTAAGGCTGGGGTTTGCTATTTGTGTTGAAGCAATTGCTGATGAATTGCTGTTAAGGCAAGGGCCATGGAGTGTTTCTGGCCCTGCCTTGATTATTGGAGCTGATGCGCTTGCTAATGCTCAATGGGTATCGAATATGCGATTGCAAATCAGACAAAATGCAAAAGATCAAGTTGAAGTCATAGAGGCTTGTGGTCTTCAATTAATTGGAAATGCCGGCTTGTTTATGGAATTTGAACACCATAATGCAATTGGCATTCATGAGGCATTATTGCAGGAGCATATTTTGGTCCGTCAATTTGCAGACCGGAGTACAAGGCTTCGATTTGGTCTTTGTGAAAACATGGAGCAGCTTGAGCGTTTGGCTTGGGTTTTAAAAAAAAATGCCTGATCCGCTTTTTATACTGCTGATTGCGCTAGTGCTGGATTGGTATTTTGGAGAGCCTGAAATTCTCTGGTCAAGATTACCTCATCCGGTTGTTCTATTTGGAAAAGCAGTTTCCTGCGTTGATAAAAGGCTGAACCGTAAAGGTGATGATCGTGAGGCTCAATATAAAAAAGGGGCATTGGCAATTTCGCTTTTGATATTTGGCGCCCTGTTGGTTTCATGGTTCATTGAAGGGCTCATCGGCTTTCTGGAGTCTTTGGGATTTATTTTAGAAGTGTTTATCGTTTTTGTTCTGCTTGCGCAAAAGAGTTTGGCTGATCATGTGGAAAAGGTGGCTGCCGGATTAAAGGAAGAAGGTTTGGCAGGAGGTCGCAAAGCTGTTGGCATGATTGTCGGTCGCGATCCTGGTCGTCTTGATAAATCAGGTGTCAGCCGTGCAGCGATTGAAAGCTTGGCTGAAAACTTTTCTGACGGTGTGGTTGCGCCCGCGTTCTGGTATGCAATCTTTGGGCTTCCAGGCATTATTATCTATAAAATGATCAATACAGCGGATTCGATGATTGCATATCGAAATGAGAAATATCTTTGGTTTGGCCGTGTTGCTGCGCAAATTGATGACCTTGCAAATTGGGTTCCTGCCCGTATTTCTGCCGTTCTTATTGCTTCAGGGGCAGGCATGTTAAATGGAATGAGTGCCTTTAAAAATTCTTTGATTGTTGCTTTACGAGACTCCGGTTTGCATCGTTCACCCAATGCAGGCTGGCCAGAGGCGGCCATGGCTGGTGGTGCTGATTTGGCGCTTGGCGGTCCCCGGATTTATCCGGAAGAGGTTGTGCAACAAGCCTATCTTAACGGTTCTGGCCGTCGAGATATTGAAGCGGCAGACATCAAGGTTGCCATTCAGATTTTTGCCTTGGCTTGTTTTGCGCTTTGGTTTTTTACAAGCTTTCTGGCGGTAATATTCTAACAGGTTCAGCATAAGGGGGCGTTTCTTCAAATACTTGTTTGAAGGTTTTTCCTTCCCAGGCCATCTGGGTTGCCCGAATGACACCGGCATGGCAGATGATTGCTGTCTCCAAATCTGCCTGTTTTAAAGCTTCCAGCACTCTTGACTGAACATCAGCAAAGCTTTCACCACCTGGCGTCGGGTTGTTCATTGGATCATCCAGCCATTTTTCGGATTTTGCCCGGTCAATTTCTGCCCAAAGCTGACCTTCAAACTCACCCATGTTCATTTCCCAAAGGCGCTCATCGTAGGTTGGTTCAAGGTCGTGACGTGCTGCAATTGATATTGCCAACTTGCGACAACGAAGAGCAGGACTTGCTATGATGTGTTTTACAACTGGTGTTATCTTGACTGCGTTGGCTATTTGTTCATGGCCTATTTCTGCAATGTCCAGATCGGTTCGTCCATAGCATGTTCCTGTAGGCACGTCTGGTGTTGGATGACGCAAGAAGATCATGACCAGGCTCCTGCCAGCGTAATGAGAATGGTTATTTCTGAAATCTGCTCGATAGCGCCAAGCCCATCTCCTGTATACCCTCCAATGCGATATTCAAGACGCTTCATGAATAGCCAGGCAAAACAGTAACTCAGGCATAATGCAATGATGCCCCAAAAGCTGCCAAGGATAGCAGTGATTATAAATGCAATTGTTATTGCCTGTATGAAGTTTGAACCAGTTATGCCATTTGCTTGCTTGCCCAACCCTTCCGGTCTTGCATAGTTTGAAAACTGCATGGCGATTGTCATTGCTGATCGAGCGCCAGAGTTGCAAATGAAGAGTGCCAAGACGCCACTTACAGGTTCGAGGCTTGCCAGTGCTGCCCATCGTAATCCTGTACTTGAAATTAATGCCAGGCTTCCATATGTGCCGATGCGGCTGTCTTGCATGATTTCAAGTGCGCGTTCCTGGTCTTGAGTTGCCCCCAATCCATCTGCACAATCTGCAAAACCGTCTTCGTGAAGACCGCCTGTAATGAGCAGGCCACAACCTATTGCCAAACCGGCAGCAATTACTGCTGGCAGGTACGAGCTTGCAATAAACCAAACCAGAGCGGAAGGGATAGCGATAATAAACCCGGCTACAGGGAAAAATGCTGTTGCTCCACCAAGTTTTGCATCGTGGCTAATTTTATTTCCCAGACTGGTTGGCAAGGGAATGCGGGAAAAGAATGCAAGTGTCAAAGCAAAATTTTCAAATAGCTTTTCCACGAGCTTTTATTCTTCCTTGCCAGAGACATTGGCACTTTCAAACGTTGCCATCTCGTTTAACATGGCACACGCATTTCGTAGTAATGGAAAAGCCAGCAAAGCACCTGATCCTTCGCCAAGACGAAGATCAAGATCAAGCAATGGTTTGGCATTCAAGGCATCCAGCATTGCCTTGTGGCCTGGTTCTTTTGACTTGTGTGCGTAGATTACATTGTCTTTTAGTTCAGGGTGCATGCGTAATGCGCATAATGCTGCTGAAGTTGCTATAAAGCCGTCAACAAGAACAACAGTATTTGCTTGTGCTGCGCCAATGAGCGCCCCTGTCATACAAGCTATTTCCAGACCGCCAAATGCACATAGTGCGTCCATGGGTTCAAGTTTACCAGGGCGGCGACTTGCTGTTTGTTTAAGTATCTCAAGTTTTTTGTTTACGCCCTCACCATCAAGCCCTGCGCCTGGACCGGTTAAAATATCCAGTGAAATTCCCTCAATTGCATGTGCCAGAAGCGCGGCTGAAGAAGTGTTTCCAATCCCCATTTCGCCTATTGCTATGACTTTTGAACCAACAGATACCTCATCACTTGCAAGTTCTTCACCAAATACCAATGCAGCGCTGACTTCTTCCAGTGTAAGGGCATTTTCCTTTAATGCGTTACGTGTACCTTTGCGAATATTGGCGCGGTACAAATCTTGGTGATCAGGCAAATCTGCCATAACGCCTGCATCAACAACAGAAATTTCTACACCATTTGAGCGGGCAAAAACATTGGCAGCAGCACCTCCTGACAAAAAATTCAAAACCATTTGTGCCGTTACTTCACTAGGCCAGGCAGATACACCTTCTTCAACCAATCCATGATCGCCAGCAAACAGTAATAAACGTGCAGGATCTGCAATTGGGTTATCCGTCTTTTGGGCAACTGCCATTTGAAGAGCAAGTGTTTCAATCTGGCCAAGAGAACCTGGCGGCTTGGTTTTCATATCAATTGCCTGTTGAACTCTTTCAGCTCTTTCGTGGTTAATAGTCATGCTTTTTGTTTTCCAGTTTATGCTGTCAGCATATTCATAACTAAAGCTGTGTGCATCTTCCATACGTCATTTCATGAAACTCACACGTCATTTAAGGTTATCACTATCATTTAAAGCGTGATGCCTTTTATTTCTTTTAAAAGATAACATGATACAGGAGTTCGCAGTTTGGCGCAGACTACAAGTCTTATCATCAGAATGGCTCCGATTATCTTTGTTTTCCTTTGGGCTACGGGATTTCCAGCTGCACGGTTTGGAACGACAGACGCTGAACCTTTTACGTTTTTGGGAATCAGGTTTGCTGCAGCCTTGTTTTTGTTGGCTGCATTTGTGTTGATTTACTTGAAACCCAAAAATATTGACTGGATACAGTTTTTTCATTCAATGATTGTTGGTGTCTTGATGCATGGCTTATATTTGGGAGGTGTTTTTTATGCGGTTTCCAAAGGAATGCCTGCTGGTATTTCTGCATTGATTGTAGCACTGCAACCGTTTTTTACTGCCCTCATTGCATGGGTGATACTGGGTGAGAAATTGAGCATGGCGAGAGCCGTATTTTTTGCTTTTGCGTTGTTTGGTGTATTTATGGTTTTGTTCCCGGATTTTGATCTTGGTGCTGCAATACCCGGTATTACTGGAGAAACATTTATTGCCGGATTGATTGCAACGCTTGGGATTAGTGTTGGGTCTGTTTATCAAAAACGATGCGTTACCAATCTTAATTTGTGGATTGGTTCCAGTGCCCAGTTTTTGGGAGCCGGTTTGTTAATGCTGACGTTATCATTACTTACTGAAACACAGCATGTTGTCTGGACCCTAAATACCTTGCTTTCGCTTGCTTGGCTGGTTTGCGTCTTGTCAATCGGGGCAGTAGCGCTTTTGATGTATCTTATTAAAAAAGGAGATACATCATCTGTTGCGTCTCTTTTCTTTCTCGTCCCGGTTGTTGCATTTGCAATGACCTGGGTGTTGTTTGGTGAGACTATGAATTTGGTGCAGATTACTGGCAGCTTGATTGTTGTTGTGAGCGTTGCGATATCAAGTCGGTATGGATAAATAAAAGTCATAAAAAAGCCCGTTCAAATGAACAGGCTTTTTTTAATTTGTCTTGTAATTGCCATCAGCTTTGAATGGTTTTTTCCAAAAGGTGGATATTGCCTTGTACTTCTTCTAGCTGTGGGTCAATTTGCTGAGCGCGGTTCAAAAAATTTCTTGCCTTTTGATAATCACCACGAAGCAAATATGAATAGCCCATGTTGTTTAAAACGCGCGCATTGCCTTGTTTTAGTTGTACTAGTTGCTTGTAGGCACGGTCAGAAAATTCAAAGCGACCGAGTTGATCAAGTGATGCAGCAAGGCCTAGCCATGCAGATGCATTATCACTTCTAACTTCAACTGCCTTGCGGAAGTTTTTCTCGGCCAGTCCAAAGTTTTGATTTGCAAAATGTTCTTGGCCTGCTGCCAAAAACCCTTTCGACTTATCTCCTTTAAGGGATACGTGATCAGATTTCGGACGGAGCAAGCTTCTGCTGCCACGTTCTTCATTGTGTACATTGTTACGATTAGTGCCAGAATGATCCAAGGCATTTGAATGTGTTGAGATACCACTTGTGCTGCAACCAGCCATCAATGCTGATACAACAGCGCAGGCAAGAATGCTCTTAACATTGGATTTCATGATTATTCCCCATTTGGTATTTTATTATTATTATTGGAACCAACGTAGCTCATAGGAGTTAAAACAAAGCTCAAGAGATTGGTTAAATTTTAGAGTCCATGCAATAATTTGTTTACCAAACGGTTTTTAAAAATAAAAACCCCACTTTTGTTTTACCAAGAGCGGGGTTTGCGAAGTTTTTAATTATACTAGTGTCTAAATATTGTATCTTACAATCGTTGGGATGACAGCGATGCCAATAACAATTGGCAAGATAAATAACGTTACCGGTATCGACATTTTGGCAGGCAGGGCATAGGCTTTTTCTTCTGCTTTCATCATGCGTTTGTGACGCATTTCTTCTGAATACACGCGCAATGCATCTGATACGCTAGTTCCCAATTCTTTTGCCTGCTGAACCATGGTTGCAAACCCTTTTACTTCCTCAAGACGAAGTCTTTCACCAAATGCACGAAGTGCCTGATCAATTGGTCGGCCAGCTCTAATTTCAAGTCCTGCCATATTAAGTTGAGTGCTCAAGTTTGGGTATGTGTTTTTAATTTCCATTGATATACGCTCAATAGAAGCTTCCATGGTAAGTCCTGCTTCAGCCGATACGACCATGAGATCCAGGATGTCAGGAAAGCCTTGACGGTTTTCAGTCTCAATTGTTTTGCCGCGATTGCTGACGTAGAAATTGGGGCCAAAATAACCAATTATTACTGTGAAAAGTAAGACACAAACTTTAAATGTAAAAGTGTCAGCAGAGTAAGGCACAAGTACCAGGAAACTGCCCAGCGCGATACCAATGATTGCACCAATGAAACGACTTGCAATGAAATATCCAACTGCGCTGGGGTTCATGTAACCCGCCTGCATTAGCATCATGCGAAGTTTTTTGACTGAATTAGGATCGGAGCTTGAATAAAAGTCATTTGCCTTTTTCGCAACCTTATTGGAGAGCTGCTTTTGTTTTTTATCCGATTTTGCAGATGTTTCATTCAAGTCTAGCGTGGAACGCTTGGGTTCATCCGCAGTTAAACGTTTTTTTATATTCGATCTTGCACGCTTATCCGATAATGCCTGGTTAGCGAAAAATATAATTGTAAATAGAATTATACCACCCGCGCCTGATGCGAGTAGTAACGGGTCCACGATTTCAAACAATTTTTCCATTTTTACAAACCTAAAACTTAAAGGATACCATTTTGAGAATTAAGAGATTGCCCAAAGTCATCCAGAAACCTAAGCCGCCCAACAGGTACCATGTAATAGTCTCATCCCAAATTTCTGTATAATAACCAGGTACAATGAATTGCAATGCAAAGAATAACATCACCGGCATTGCAGAAAGGAACATTGCGGACATGCGACCTTCAGCTGAAATAGCTTTAATCTTGCGCTTCATCTTGAAACGATCACGAACCACCAAAGAAAGCCCTTCAAGGATTTCTCTCAAGTTGCCACCTGTTGTTGATTGAATGGAAATTGAAGAAATTAACAAGGGCAGGTCTGGCAAGTCAACGCGTTCGTAAAGATTATTAAGCGCTGTAACCAGATCAGAGCCGTATGTTACCTCATCGACTACCAGGCCGAATTCAGTGCCAATCGGGTCTGGCATTTCACGAGCAACCATTGAGATTGCAACAGGCACAGGATGTCCTGCTTTCAAGCTTCGCGTTATAAGGTCAATTGCATCAGCAAGTTGTGCGCCAAATGCAGCAGTTTTTTTGGCAGCTTTTCGCTTTAGCCAGAAATAAGGCAACAAGACAGTGTAGATTGGGAATGCAATCATACTTATGACAGGTGACTTCCAATAGATGAAAATTCCAACTGTCATTACAGCCAAATATATTACGTAATAAAGACCAAGCTTCTTTAAACCTAATGTAAGTCCAGAGCGTAAAATTAACTTATTCAGGCTTTTCATTGGCATTACAAGCATGCCGTCTTCGTCCAAACCACGTTCTTTGCGTAGTTGAAGCAAAATGTTTTTCTGGCTTAATTTTTCTTGACTGTCACCAATAGCCATGCGTCTGTTAATACGTTTTTTGCTACTTTCATTTGGTGACATCACAATATACGCAAGCTCGACAACTACAAATGCCAGAAAGACAGATGCAAGCAGCATTGCGTGTATTGGTGAAAAACCATTTTCGAATAATGCGCTTAAACTCATGCCAGTTCGACACCTGGTTCAAAAATTTTACCGTCTAATTCAATACCCATGGCTTCTAGTTCTTCAAGAAAACGGGGACGAACGCCTGTCGCTTCAAAATGACCAAGAATTTTATGTTCAGCGGTCATGCCTGTTCGTTTATAACGAAAAATTTCCTGCATCTGAATTATGTCACCTTCCATGCCTGTAATTTCGGAAATGCTTGTTACTTTACGTTGGCCGTCTGATAGACGGGTTAACTGAACAATCAGGTGTACGGCACCTGCGATTTGGCTTCTGATAGATGATACTGTCATTGGCATGCCCGTCATGCCCAACATTTGCTCCATACGAGATATTGCATCGCGGCATGTGTTGGAGTGAATTGTAGCCATTGAGCCTTCGTGCCCCGTGTTCATGGCCTGAAGCATATCAAAACATTCTTCACCACGGACCTCACCAAGAATAACCCGGTCAGGACGCATACGCAGCGCATTTTTTACAAGATCACGCTGTTTTATTTCACCAATGCCCTCATTGTTGGGAGGACGTGTTTCCATGCGACCAACATGTGGAATTTGCAGTGTCAGTTCTGCTGCATCTTCGATGGTTAGCACACGTTCTTTTGGATTGATAAAAGCAGACAATGCGTTCAGCATTGTTGTTTTACCGGTACCGGTGCCGCCCGAGATAATAGTCGTCATGCGGGCTGCAACGGCGTGTTCCATCACTTCTGCCATTTGAGGTGCAAGTGCGTTAAAACCGACGAGTTTGTCCAGTGTAAGTTTGTCTTCTTTAAACTTACGAATGGAAACCAACGGGCCATCAATGGTTATAGGTCGGATTGCAGCGTTGAAGCGTGAACCATCCGGCATGCGGGCGTCACACATCGGATTTGATTCATCAATACGACGACCAACGCCTGCAACAATTTTGCCAATGATACGAACCAAATGTGCTTCGTCTTTAAAAGGAATTGTGATGGGTTGAAGAACACCACTAATCTCGGCGTAACAATTGTTCGGTCCATTAATGAGAATATCACTGATGTCATCATTGCGCATCAATGGTTCAAGAGGTCCCAAACCTGTCATTTCATCGACAACAGTACCTACAAACTCTTCCAGTTCCTGATTGTTCAGGGGCAGGCGTTCTTTTGCTACGTAGTCAGTTACGAATTTTCCAATCTCGTTGACCAGTTCATTGCGTGGCAATTCTTCAAGGGCAACAAGGTTAAACTCCTCAAGCATTTGTCTGTGGAGTTTGATTTTTGCATCGAGAATTTTTTGCTTTGCGGGTGTGATTTCACCTGCTCCAATTTCATGAACTGAAACCGGCTTTTTGTTTTTGACTTCCTGGGGAATTTCATCAGGTGCAATTGGTGCGTTGTCTGCCTCTACTTCGGGTAGGGGGGCTTGGGTTGCGCGTGGTGCAACTGCTGGTATTGGTTCGTCGAAATCAAAATCATCATCAAAGTTTTGAAGTCCTGAAAAGCGGTTACTCATTTTTTAGTCCTAACCAGCTTTGCGCTTTAAGAGATTGCGACCCATGCTCATAAGTCCGGTTTTTTTCGGCTTGTCAGTTTCTGCTTGTAATTCACCAGCGAGTACAATGTTGGAAAGTGCTTTGGTGACGTTGTTATCAACTTCAACTGAGCCTATGGTAACGCCTCTATCAACGGCATCACGAACCAGCATGTAATTGTTTGGCACGCCGCCTGCAAAATAATCGCCCAATGCATTTTCTACATCAGCTGCATTTAAGCCAGATGCATTTTTGCGA
>CALFBM010000058.1 GCA_937951645.1 uncultured Rhizobiaceae group bacterium | reverse complement strand
AACATTGTCGCCAGTTTCAGGCATGGAATCGACACCAAATGCCTTCTTTAATTCTGAATTGATAAAACGCCAGCCTATAGTTGTATCAAACACTTCATTGGCACGGCTGAAGGCAGTGAACGCTTTTGGCATTACAAATGGCGCACGGCTCATACTTTCAACACCGCCAGCTATCGCCATTTTATAGTCGCCTGCTTTTATCGCCCGTGAGGCCATACCCACAGCATCCATGCCAGAGGCACATAGGCGGTTGATAGTCATACCCGGGACACTCGTTGGCAATCCCGCCAATAAAGCAGCCATGCGAGCAACATTGCGATTGTCTTCCCCTGCCTGATTGGCATCACCAAGAATGACATCATCAATCTGCGACCAATCAATATCGGGATTACGTTTTACAAGTTCAGCAATTGGCAAAGCAGCAAGATCATCCGTACGGATACCTGAAAGCGTCCCGCCATAGCGCCCAATCGGTGTTCTGACTGCGTCAATTAGATAAGAAGCCAATCTATCTCTCCATAGTAGGATTTTAGTTTGTGCCTGTTTATAATACAAATTATATGTTACTAAAAGAAAATAATTTTTAAAATTGTAACATATTTTACTTCAACCACCAATCCCAACTCACTTCTCAAGGCCTGCAATCCTCAATATTGCATTTTTTCAAGTCAAAATAATATTGTGTTTTATATAGACTTTTCACACCGAAAAGACCAAAATTGCTACATAAACAAAAGAAAATATTTATTGGTATAAGTTTTGAAAAACTCAGATGATTTAACAAAACCCGTTCTTTCTCAAGATCCCCACAAAACAAACAGGGACAAGAGAGAAAAAGTTTTGGAGGTTGCCATTGGTCGAGAAGTAAAAGCTTATCGCAAGCAGCATGATATTACGGTTGCAGAACTTGCCAAAGCAACCGGCTTGTCTATTGGTATGTTGTCAAAAATTGAAAACGGCATGACTTCTCCTTCCCTTACAACACTTCAGACATTGGCACATGCCTTAAGTGTTCCGCTAACGTCCTTTTTCAAAAGGTTTGAGGAAAACCGGGAAGCTGTTCATGTTAAATCAGGTGAAGGTTTGGAAGCTGACAGACGCGGGACCCGAGCTGGCCATCAATATAATCTATTAGGGCATATTGGTGCCAATATGTCTGGTGTAATTGTAGAGCCATATTTAATAACCCTGACTGAAGCATCAGATACCTTCCCTGAATTTCAACACGATGGCATAGAGTTTATCTATATGATTGAAGGTGAAGTTGAATACCGCCATGGCGATAGAACCTTTATTTTAAAGCCTGGTGACAGCTTTTTCTTTGATGCCGATGCGCCACATGGGCCGCAAAAACATATCAAACTTCCAGCCAGATATCTTTCGATTATTTCTTATCCAGCGTCCTAAACAAAACCCAGCTTATTGTTGGGACCATACCAATTGTTGTCCTGATAAAACCCTAAAAGAATAGGTCACTTGGCCTGCATCCAACCAAAGCAAATCCTCGCCATCGCGCAGAATCGTATAGCTGTCCCACTTGCCTTCATTCCATAAACTTTGATAAGTGCCATTAGTAGCATCAACACGCCATTTTCCCAAAGATGATCGGGAGTTTCGTGTTGAATAAATTGTTGTACCGTTCGCATGGAAATATTGCCGGTATTCGGTGCCATTCCAATTACCAATTGCTGTATTTCCAGTAAGGAGCTCTTTGATTTCATCTGCTTTGACTACTACCGCATCAGCGGATGCCTCTACCGCATAAAAAAGCATGACAAATAATGTAAATATGCGAAGCAATACTTGCACTACCTCAGTCTTCAGGCCAAACACCTGGTGATGTTTCGGCACCATCATCAAACTGTGAGAGATACTCAAGGATCATTGGTCGATTATCAATAAACCCTTTATAGGTTGCAAGTTCAACAGGCAGATCTCGAATAACACGATGGAACCTTCTTGCCCATTTTGGATAAGTAACAAGTTCTTCCAGTTTGATGAGGTAACAACGGATTGGAAAAACAAGACCATTTGAACGCGGCAACCTAAAGAAGGTTTGAAGCTCTACGCGCAAATGCTGCTTGTTGCCAATATTTTCTGGTGTCAGCGTTGTCTTCTGAATACCCCATTTATGATAGTTTTCCGGGCTGGTATCAAGAAGAGGGTTGACGGTCATTGTCCAGTTTAATCGACGCGCGGGTGCACCTTGTTGAATGTTTAAAAGAAACTTCAGGGCACGAACAAAAATACCTTTTTCGTGAGCAAGCGGAACTGGTGCATGCCACTCAAAAAAGTTCATGCCGATGTCAAAATCCAAAGACCAATCAGCCTGTGTCGTGACCATTCCTGCATCCATCCAGAGATTGTCATCACGCTGATCTAATACGCAAAAATCGCCTTGTGTTTGACGTGTAATATACTCCATCGGCCCATATGGAAGCGTAGTTGCATCCATGAATGTAAATTTGTCATCGATGCCAAGTGGCTTGTTTATCCAGTGCCAGTTATCTCCATCGCGATGAAGCTCGAACAGATCAGGATAATCCTTGGCTTTTTCAACCATGATAAGTTCAAGCAAATCCCAACCAGCAAGCTCCATGTGCGGCAAAGATTGGCAGCGAAGCGGGTCTTCATCCAGAACCATTGCACGGTCACGCATTTCTGACACATAATGTTCATCAACATCAAAGGAATTGTAATAAACACTTCCCTCACGAACTGGTGTATGCGGCTCCATATTTACAGCATACATATAGCTGTCTTTATCAAAGGGAAACGGGAAGCGCTTTATTGCAGCATCAGAATTCTTGAATGTATAATCGTTACGGAAAGTCTCATCATTAAATCGAATATTCATGGGGTTTTCCTATCGGTCCAATACCAGTGTTTTGCCTTCAAAACGCGAAACGCAAGGCATTATTTTCTTGCCACTTAGATGTTCTGAATCATCCAGCCAATGGTCGTTATGAATAAACTTTCCATCGTAACCGATCACCTCGGTTTCACACATTCCACAAGCACCGCCACGACAAAGATATGGCGCATCAACACCTGCTGCTTCAATTGCCTCAAGCAGGCTTTGTGTCTCACCGACCTGAATAACCTTGTTGGAGATAGCCAGTTTTACCTCAAATGGCTTACCGGGTTCTGGTGCCAGGAATTCTTCATAGTGGACTGTCTCACGAGGCCAACCAGCATCAGCGGCAGATTTACGCACCCATTCAATCATGCCTTTTGGACCACATACATAAAGATGCGTACCCAGAGGTTGACCATCCAAAAGGTTTTCAAGATCAATCATTTCCTTTTGATCATCGTAATAAATTTTAACATCATTAGGATGTTTTGCAGTTAGCTCATCAACATATGAGCCAAGCGATTTGGTTCTTACGGCATAATGTAATTCAAAATTTCCATTTGAATTATCCAGCTGCGCTATTTGCGAAAGAAATGGTGTAATACCAATGCCGCCTGCAATCATCAAATGTTTACGCGCACGCAAATCCAGTGAAAACAAATTAACAGGGTTGCTGATTGTCATTTCCATGCCTGTCTTAACATGATTATGCATAAAGAGTGAACCACCCCTGCCCTCATCATCGCGACGAACAGAGATTGTAAAAGCAGAGCGATCTTGCGGGCTGCTCATCAATGAATATGGATTTAATCTTCTTGTTCCATGATCATCCATCTCAACAACGGTATGAGCGCCACCAGAAAATGTTGGCATCAAACCACCATCAGTACGTTCAAACCTGAAACGTTTTACAAGCTCATTTACTTCAACAACGTCTGTCACTTTAACAGCTATTTTTGCTGCACCCGAACTCATTATGTAATCTCCACTTTATCTGGAACATTGCCTGGATCTTCTGCATCAACGCAAACCCCTTGGAAGGCCGCCAAACGGCGAGAATAATGATCCCGCACGAATAGATTCAATCCACAATGCGAACACTCAAAAGGATCTGTTGTAACGTCTTCTGTTATGCCCTTGCAGTGCACACATTGCATGCGCCTTGCCTTGGAACCACGATGCTCTGTTTGTATGGCAGAATATGGATATCCGATGTTGGTTGCTTCACGCATTGCTTGTCCCATCAGGCCTTCTGTGCCTGCAAGGTAAATTTGCAACCCATTGGAAGCGTCTGATAAAACACGTTGAATGCGTGGCACTGCAGCTTCATATGATGGCCCTGCATAATATTGCCTGGCGCCTAATCCTTCAAGTTGAGCGGTATATTTATCGCCCGCATTTTTCGGGATATAAATAATATGGGCATTTGCAAGAAAATCCTTTTGAGCAGACTTTGCCAAATCAAGTATGGCACCTGCACCTTCTGCATCCGCAATCAGCAAATGTGATTTGCCTGCTCTTACTTCAAGCTCCCCGTATACCGGGCGACTTTTAATAGATGGTTCAAATTCAGTTTTGGCCATAAAACGAAAAACTCCTCGAAAAGCCTGTCTTTAAAAAGTAGAGCGTAGTATTGCTAGCCACGCTCTAAATCATAACTTAGCCTTTTGCTGTACGCTTGGATTTTTTGGGATCATCAAACGGTAGCGGTTCAGCAGTACAGGCAATTTCACCTGTTGAGTTTTTGACCGTTAGTTTCGTGCCGGATTTGGCGCAATCTACCGGCATACGTGCAATACCAACATTATGCTTGTTAAGACTTGAGTACATACCGATTGTTACTACCCCAACTTGCTCACCGTTTTGCAGTAGTGGAGCACCTTCTTCTGCAGGCTCGGTACCTTCCAGCATTACACCAAAAATCTTGAAACGTTCCTTGCCTTTCAGCCTGTAGTGTTCGTCCGCACCACGGAAGCCTGTTTTTCCCGGTGAAACAGTGAAATCAAGACCAAGTTCCCAAAGCGTATCGCCTGACGGTTCATCCGGGAATGGGTACATTTCTGAATTATCATAAGGATAAAACAGAAGATGACTTTCAGCGCGCAACCAGTCCAATGTCGTAAAGCGTGTTGGAATGATGCCCATTGGTGCTCCATTTTCAACAAGATTATCCCAAATATGAACCGCATCTTGTGCACGACAAAAAATTTCATATCCACGTTCACCAGTATAACCGGTACGCGAAATTGTAACCGGAGCATCATAAAGCGTTGTGTGAATTTGATTGAAATAAGCCAGATCGCGAATGCCCTCAACATCTTTTTCAAGCAGGTCTACGGCCATAGGCCCTTGCACAGAAATATCATGAAGATTGTCATCAAAACGAACATCAACATCACGTCCTTGAGCATAACGCGTTAGTTGTTCATGACCCGCGCCTGTACCATGCACAACCATCCAGCTATTTGGACTCATGCGATAAATCACACAATCATCAATAAATTTACCACGATCATCCAACATACAAGCGTAACGTGATGTACCTGGTTTGATTTTCTCAACGTTACGAGTGGTCGCACGATCAACAACTTGTGCTGCATGAGGCCCAACGAGGTGAACTTTCTTAAGACCAGACACATCCATGATGCCTGCTTTCGTTCTAATTGCCAGGTACTCTTCCTCCTGATCCTTGTCATAAGACCAGGCCGTACCCATGCCACCCCAATCTTCCAGTTCAGAACCCAGTGCACGGTGCCGTTCAGCTAATGCAGAAAATCTCCAAGACGATGTCATTTTCTCTCTCCCATGAAAAATGTCGTTATTTGATTTGAACCTAGTCTGACCAGAAAGGCAATATTAACAGGCAAATTTTTTTCCTATCAGGCAAATTTTATTCACAGGATAGGGTTATAAACAAAAAAAGGCCACTCATGGAGCGGCCTCTTATAATTTTAAAAACCCATACTTATTTTGAGTTAATTTTATTTTCGTGGCTATGTCCTACTAAAATCGCCAAGACACAAAGTACGATGGAAATGACCAGCCAGATTAACTCGCCACCGCCAAGGCCTGCATAATATGAAGCGCCTGCAACAGCGTCCCAAAATTCAAAAGGTGCACCAATCATGGTATTTTTCCTTTGCTTAGTACGAGGTTTATTTCTCGTACGGTTAAAACTGAAAATGAATACCGGGCAGAATAATATCTGCCCGGCAGTGCGTTATTATTCGGCAGCTACCGGTGCGCCTGCACCTTCAGGATAAGCAACTGCTGGCACTTCTGAAATATCAAGTCCCGCAAGTTCAACTGCTTCGCTGGTCCGCAAGATACCCATTTTTTTGAATATCCAAGCAAAGACATAACCTGGGACAAAACCAATCAGGGCCATGACAATCGTACCACCTATTTGACCAAACAAATTGGTTGTTACCGCGCCTTCTGCTGCTGCTGAAGGATAGCCGCTTGCGACAATACCCAGAACGATCAATGCATAAGCGCCAAGAACGCCGTGTACGGTCACCGCGCCAACAGCATCATCAATACCCATTTTTTCGATCATTTTTGCAGACCAAGGCATTACCCATGCACAACCAACGAATGCAATTGCGAAAGTCATTGGCGGCCAATAAATGTCCAGACCAGCCGCAGTAGCGATAATACCGCCCAGACCGGCAGACATCATCCAGAATGGATCACGCGTTGTCATCCAGGCTCCAATAATACCACCAGAAATAGCCATCAACAGGTTAAATGTCAGTGCTGAAAGGTTCATCGGTGTACCATAGATATTGGTAAAACTTGTTGCTGACCAGGACCATGCTTCACCCGGGAAGATGAGACAAGCCATCAAGAAACCCCAGAAACCAACAATAATGCACATAAGCCCAACCATCGTCATCGGCATGTTATGGCCGGCAAGATGGTTTGCAGTTCCGTCAGCATTGAATTTGCCAATTCTTGGCCCAAGATGAATTAGAACACCCAGTGCAAAAAAACCGGAAATCATGTGTACAACACCAGAAGCGCCAAAATCATGGAAGCCCCATTTTGTCACAAGCCAGCCATCTGCATGCCAACCCCAAGCTGCTGCAACGACCCAGGCAAACGAGCCCAAGATGATTGCAAGTACAACGAAAGGAACTACCCGAATACGTTCGATAACCGCACCGGACATAATTGAAGCAGTGGCACAGGCAAAGAGTGTGAATGCACCCCAGAATACACCAGTTGCACTATCTCCCAGATTTGGCCCCATAACGGCACCTGCAGGATTGGCTGCAGCGGCAGCATATTCAAGACCTGAGATACCATTTGGACCGATACCAAAATCCAGCCCAGTTGGGAAAGCCCAATAAGCCCACCAACCAAAATAGTAAAAAGTCGGTATCATGAAAGCAAAAGCCAGAATGTTTTTCAAACCGGATGCCAAAACATTTTTCATGCGTGACGCACCCATTTCATAACCCAAGAACCCGACATGGATTAAGATCATGAGTGGTATCGTAAGATAATAATATATCTCAGCTGTAACGGTATTACCCACCGCATTAGCTGATTTTAACTCGGCCAGCTCTTTAGCCAAGTTTGCCAATTGTTCTTCCAAAGCAAATCTCCTTTTAGTGCTCCAATTCAACTTTGAGAATGCTTGCAGAATACAAGACACTCCCCCTCCATCTTTAATGAAACCCCAATTTTTTTCATTTGGCTAGTAAAAAAATTTTGCCTGTGAAGAAAAAATCATTCCTAACAGTTGAAAGGTGCAATTATTGGTGTTAGCGTTTTGGGAAGTTGGAGATAAAAATAAGGCGTACCCATGTGCGGAATTGTTGGACTATTTTTAAAAGATAAATCCTTGGAACCAAAACTTGGTTCCATGCTGACTGACATGTTGGTGACCATGACAGACCGTGGGCCAGATAGTGCCGGTATTGCAATTTATGGCTCGGATGAAGACAGCAAAGTGAAGCTCACTATACAGTCTGACAATCCATCTATTGATTTTAAAAACCTTGATACAGA
>CALFBM010000057.1 GCA_937951645.1 uncultured Rhizobiaceae group bacterium | reverse complement strand
GGTGGCGAAGGGCTTGTTGGCAAGCGCGTTGGTTTCTTTGCTTCTGCATCTGGTGCCTGGGCTGATTATGCAATTTCTGAAGTATCCATGAGTGTGCCCGTTATTGATCAGGTGCGTGATGAAGATGCGGCAGCATTGCTGGTTAATCCATTGACTGCAATTGCCATGTATGAAGAAGCAAAAGCAAATGGCAATGCGTGTTTTATCATGACGGCGGCGGCCAGTCAGCTATGTAAGTTGATTGCAGGACTCGCCAGCGAAGATGGAACGAAGGTTATTTCCATTGTGCGTCGTGATGAGCATGTCAAAAGTCTTGAGAAATATGGTTCAACGCATGTCTTGAACTGCAAATCCCCAGGTTTTACTATGAATATGATAGAGTTGGTCAAACAATACCAACCACAAGTCATGCTGGATGCTGTAGCTGATCAGACTTCATCAGATATTTTTACAATCATGCCTTCAGGTACAAGATGGATTGTTTATGGCAAACTATCACCAGATAATCCAACGCTGGCTCAAATGGGGCAGTTTATTTTCATGGACAAGAAAATTAAAGGCTTTTGGCTGACTAAATGGATGAGGGAAACTCCGCCAGACAAACTCATGCATGCAGGCATGAAGGTTCAGCAGATGTTTGCAAGTGGTGCTTGGCAGACGGATATTGCAGAGAAGATTAGTTTAAAAGATGCTCACGCAAAATTACCAGAAGTATTTTCGAAGATGAACACTGGCAAGGTGATGTTGGTGCCTTGAGTGTTTGGCTTCTATTCCTCTGCTGCAATTACAACAACTTCTATTAGACTATCTTCACCCATGTCAGCCTCAATACAGGCTCTTTGCGGCCAATTTTTCTTTTGACCAATCCATTCACACCAAACTTTGTCCATCTCGCCCTTCATTGTAATATCATTTAGATAAACGGTTGCTTGTATAAGTGAATGCTTTGAGCTGTTAGATTTTTTCAAAACATTATCTAAAAACTCGAGTGTGTTTCGAGTCTGTTTTTCTATCCCCTCTGCTGGAGTAGGATCATAAGCTACGGCGTAGACAAGGCCATTATAAATTGTAGCAAGGCTTCTGCCTTTAGCGAGGCCAAACACGCGCTTAATGGTCATGGTTTTTCTCCAGACAGGTTTGAAGAAATCATAAACTAAATCCCGGTCGCGCGCGCCTGTTGTGGTTGCTTCCATGGAGACTTCTTAATCCAAGCCACGAAGTAGGCAACCAGTATCAGGATTATGATTCCTGTACCGTTGACCAAGATCATCTTGGGCCAGCTTTTGCCGATGATATCTATAATGAAGCCGCAAAATCTGGAAAGTACAATACTTGTGAGGAAAACTGCCAGTGATTGCTGACCAACCTTGTGCACGACTTTTACGAAATAGCGTCCAATTGTGTTTTGGAAATCAAGGTTCTTGCCGCCTTCGCCAGCAAATGACCAGAATACGTAAGCCAAGAACAGGAAGTGCATGTAACGCAAAATTCCAACATCGCTTTTTTCCATAAATTCCCAGTAGTTGATACGGAAGGTCTGGAAAATCGAGAATGGTTCAAGATTTGAGTATTTCTCGGAATAATAGGGTTCGCGAACCAGTTCAGACAGGCTTTCAACACCAAATAATGAGCGGGCTGTTTCCTGATTTAAAACAACATTATCAACCTGATTATAGATGCCCCAGAAAGAGAAGGGGACATATAGCAAAACGATCAATACGCAAATGATGACGTACGACCATTTAACAGGTGGTCGAGGTAACCATCCCATCATGAATGAAAAGCCTGTAAAGAAGACAAGCTGCCAGCCAAACGGATTGAAGAACCAGGTACGATCTGTCCAGGGTTCTGCGGGTAAGTTTATACCCTGAGAAAAACCGAATAATTGAGCAATACCGTCTTGGGCAAAAAGCCATAGTATGAGGATAAATCCCATTGCTGCCCATTTGCCAAGCAGTTTTTTAATGCCCATTACAACAGGAATAAGAGCCAGAATAACAATATACATGGGCAGAATATCAAACAGGTTGGGCACCCATGTTAATGTCATGATGCCTGCAAAATTATCCCAGGGCTGACTGCCATCAATTGCCTTGAAAATATGAATAACGTTAAGACGGCCAACGTAATCCCAGGTTTCCTTGCCTTCACCAAGACAGAACCTGTCCGCATTGTAGGCGCAGAGATCACCTGTGGCTGCAATGCCAGTCTGCCAAACGACAAGTAATAGCGTTACAAAAAACAAACCAATATGTGCCCAATAAACCTGCCAGATACGATGAATAATCCGGACAGCACCCATCAACCAGCCAGTGTTTTCAAACAGTTTTCCAAATGCAATTGCAGATGCCATGCCTGAGCAGAAAACGAAGATTTCCGTTGCATCTGAAAATCCAAACCGGGCAGGAATATATAGTGTAAACCAGTTACCAGGCATGTGCGCCATAAAGATGATGAACATGCCAATGCCACGAAAGAAATCGAGGCGTGGGTCACGTTTTCTTGGAACTGGTGTTGAAGTAGTTTGTGTTTGGTTCAAAGCCTATTGACCCTAGATGGCAGGTAATAATTAAGTTGGTAAGTGGAGCTAATATCAGTCTATATTCTTTGCTGCAACACCTGCGACTTGCTGTGCACCACCTTGAGAGCCATTTTCTATTACACGCCATCGACTTTCTGAATAACCATCCTTGTAGCCACGATGCAAATCACGTTCTTGCAGGAGGGTTTTTGCCTGTGTTCTAAGACCGCCGCGCAGGGCTGATTCAATTGCCAATCGTTCAAACACATCGCGTTGGGCATGGCTGCCACCAATTGCCTGGAGCGTTGGCCGTGCTTTTGTCAGGCAATCATGAGCAAGTGTAAAGTTTTGGTCGCGAAAGGCTTCAAGCCCCGTTGCTGCCAAAACGCCTGGTTTGTGAATAATTGCGGTTAGTTCGCTGTGATGGCGGGTTTCAGCTGATTGCATGTTTGACAAAAGCTGTGTTGCGGGTTTTTCGTCAAAGTTGCCGCAAAATGCCATCATGTAATGAAGGTCTGCAAAAGCTACACAATTGTCATCGGTTCTTGTGGCCGCCAGGTCTGACAATTCTTGCCAACGATCGCCAACATTAACACCTTCAAATTCTAGGCGAAGCAGAACAGAAGTTGCGTTCGATATGTCACGATAGTCGTCTGTCTTGTCTTTGCGAATATCTTCATCATAAAGCTCCAATACTTTGTCGTAATTTCCAAGATCAAGGTGCATTAATGCAATGTGCCACCAAACATGGTAGCGAAAATTATTGCAGTGCTGCCAGGCAGTTTCCTTGCCGTCAATCCATTCAAGGCCTTCTTTTGCGCGACCTGTCATATCAAAAATATGCGTAATGGCGTGTAATCCCCAAGCGTCATCGGGGGCTAATTCAAGTGCGCGTCGGCCATACATTTCGGCCCGTTTATATTCACCTGTTTCTTCCAGAGTGAAGGAATAACAACCATTAAAATAACCTTCAGCCTGGTGACCATGGTAGACATCAAAAATATTTTCCAGCGAAGTGCGCATGTTTTTGCTGTCGCCCAGCATGAACATGATTGCGTGGCTTAATTTCATTGCAAGCGCATCATGAGGCCATTTTGTCAGTACCGTTTCCATCTCCGCGATTGCCGTGCGCAAGTTGCCCTGTAACCATCCACCCAATGCGCTGATAAAATGACGTTCACGTTCAGTAACTGGATTGGCTTTGTCGCTGGCCTTTGCATTCAAAAAAGCCTCGGTAGCTACTTCGTTTAGCTCTTTGCGCCCCAACAACAAGCTGAAAAGCCCCTTGCAGGATTGTGCCAAAGCAAATTCCGGTTCAAATTCCAGGGTTTCGCCAAGTGTAATGCCTGTGGAAGCAGAATGCGCCAAAAAGCCGTGAAGTGTTTTGTTCCAGGCAATTAAAGCATCATGGCTGGAAATCGTGATATCGCATCCATATACATCTTGCTTCAACATGTTAAACTCCAACTTACCAATTTGGTTTTACTGTCCACCAAATGTGGCATATTCAAGTTATTTGAATATGATATTTTGATTTCCATGAGAAATAATATTTATCCCTGATTGTTCAAACAATCGTGAGGTCAAATATCTTGCTGTTCATATCTGGTTGATTACAATCAAATAAAGAGTACATGTTTCCCTTGTCTCAAAGCAATCTGGAGTATTTTGCCTGAATGAATACTGAACGATTTTTGGAAATCCACTTATGAGCGTTGAAGCTGCAAATATGCCGAGGCAATCCCAAAACTTGCCTGTTATTGGGGCGAGTCTTGCTTTATGTGCCTTGGTCGTTACAGCTGGTAATATTGCAGGGCAAACGCAAGCCTTGGCTGTTTTGATTGGTGGTTTGGCAGGGTTTTCGCTTTATCATGCATCTTTTGGTTTTACGGCCGCATGGCGCAGGATATTTGCTGAAGGGCGTGGCGTTGGGCTTCGCTATCAATTTTTATTGATTATTCTTACATGTGCCATTTCCTTTCCGCTTATTGCTTATACAGACGCTCGCGGTTTTATTCTGCCTGTTAGCATGGGCATGTTATTTGGCTCGTTCATGTTTGGTTTTGGTATGCAATTTGGTGGAGGATGTGGCTCTGGCACATTGTTTGTAGTTGGCGGCGGCTCAACCAGGATGTGCATTACACTGTTGTTTTTTGTGATTGGCTCAGTGCTTGGGACAATGCATTTGAGTTGGTGGAATGGAATTGCCTTTCCCCAGGCCGTTCAGGATACTCTCGGTATTGGTAATAAATTTAGCTATGGCATGATCAATAATCTGGGGCCATTAGGGGCATTTGTGCTTCTGGCAGTTTTGTTGGGTGCAATCGCCTTTTGGACTGCTTGGTATGAAAAGCGCAAGCATGGTAATTTGGAAGCCCCGCGAAAAACCGCTTCTTTTATTAAAGGGCCTTGGTCGCCTCTTGCTGGTGCCATTGCGTTGGCCGTTGTTGGTATTTTGACACTTGTTGTTGTTGGCCGTCCATGGGGTGTAACCTGGGCATTTGCCCTGTGGGGGGCAAAGGGTGCCAATGCGCTTGGCGTTGACGTTTTAAGCTGGCCGTTTTGGACGGGGTGGAAAGCAAATGCCATTGAAAATAGTGTTTTCAAAGACACGACGTCTGTGATGAATTTTGGAATAATAGCTGGTGCGTTGGCCGCTGCCGGTTTGGCTGCAAAATTCAAACCTCTCTGGATGCTTTCCAAAGTTGAGATCAGCACAGCAGTTTTTGGCGGTCTTTTAATGGGATACGGCGCGCGTCTTGCCTATGGCTGTAATATTGGTGCTTATTTAGGCGGGTTGGTTTCTGGCAGTATTCATGGCTGGGCTTGGGCTGTTATGGCTTTTATAGGCAGCTCGCTTGCTGTAATGGCAAAACGGCGGTTAAATATTTAATTGTAGGGAGAGACATGATGAAAAACTTTTTAACAGGACTGATTTTTGCCTTTGGTATGACAGGTTTATTGTTCTCAAGTTCCTCTGCTTTTGCAGAAAACGCTTTGGTACGTCAAGGCTGGGTAAGTCATGAAACCAGCAAGTCATTCAAGGATTTAAATGCAAGTTTAAACAATGCCATCAAGGCAAACGGTATGCGAAGGGTGACAGGGGCAAGCGCATCAGCAGGTGCAAAGGGACGCGGTCTAACCATCCCCGGCAACCGTATTGTAGGCGTATATCGCAATGATTTTGCTATTCGCATGTTGGAAGCCAGCATTGCAGCAGGCATTGAAGCGCCTATCAGATATTATGTGACCGAGAACGAGGGTGGGACTGCAACGCTTTCTTATAAAACACCAACAATGGTTTTTTCTCCCTACTTTGAAGAGAGTGGAAAACTTGAGGAACTGGCCAAAGAACTCGATGTACTCTTTGGCAAAATCGCTGATGAAGCTGTTAAATAAGCTTCTCTTAAAACTTTCCATCATAGGATTTGCGACCAATGCGACATGCAAGAAGCGTGAACGTATCACGCTCAAACCCTGCTTTGGCTTCAGCCTTTAAGCTCTCAACATCATTAACCCAAACGCCATGACCACCCAGGGCATTGGCAACAGTTGGGAAATCAGACCCGGTGAAGTCCACGCCAAGGTTAGGACGTTGGGAAGCACGTTGTTTCATCTCGATAAGCGTGAGGCTTTCATCCACGAGTACACAAATCACGATTGGAATATTGTGCTCACGTAGTGTTGCCAGTTCACCAAGTCCCATCTCCATGCCAGCATCTCCCACAAAAGCCATGACAGGTGTGTCAGGGCTTGCCTGTTTATAACCTGCAGCAAGGGGTACGGCACAAGCCATCGTGCAAAGTGCGGAAGATTGCAGCATGCTCCTTGGGTGATGACATTGCCACATCTGGCTTAGTAAAATTCTATGTGCACCACTGTCTGCGGTGATGACTGTGTTGTCAGGAGAAATATTCCTTAGCGTTTCAAAAACACGATCCGGACCAAATTCGGAAGTGGCCTTGAACATGCCTCTAAGTTCATCGCGTGCAGTCTCGACTTCACTGGAAAGTCCATCACGTTTTGCTTCCATTGCAGTGTTTAACATTTCAAGTGTTGGTGCAAGAGAGCCGCGTAATGTGTGACTTACATGCTGCATGCCGTGTGTGCGGGCAATGGGTGTAATCTCGATAACTGTTTTGTCTGTATTCCAAGGATTGCGCCACCCGATGCGCATTTCAATCGGGTCATAGCCAAGTAATAAAACCACGTCTGCCTTTTCCAAAACAGGCATAATAACCTTGTCGGCTTTTGGCGAAAGACCAGCGCCTCCAAAACTCAAACTGGATGCATCATCGACCAGGCCTTTGGCCTTATAGGACGCAATTACTGCAATGTTAAACTTCTCGCAAAACTCCCGTATATCTGCGCCAGCGCTTTCGTTGACTGCATCAACACCAAGGATTGCAATCGGGTTTTTGGTGGCTTCCAATGCCTTGGCAGCTTCTGCAAATACTGCATCTTTTGCAGGTGTAATAATAGGTATGGGAATTGGCCCCACGTGCAAATCTTCTATCGAAGCACTTTCTGCAACAGAAACTGGCACATCAATATGAACGGGGCCTGATTGTGGTTCCTGTGAAATGGTAATGGCTTTTTGTGCAATCAATCCACATGTTGATGTCGTTCCAAGGAAGCTTGCCTTTGTGATTGGGCGTAACATTTGCGCATGGTCAAAAACCTGGTGTGTATAGGTTTCAGCTTCTGCGCCATCCACACAACCTGTTACAAAGATTAACGGAACACGGTCTTGCATTGCGTTGGCAACCACATTGACGGCATTGGCAACACCGGGACCTATGGTTGCAACTAGCACAGGCGGAAAGCCATCAGCATGCCATGCTCCTTCCGCCATGAAGCCACCAGAGTTTTCATGCTTGATTAAAATAAATTCAATCCCTGCACGGTCAAAGGCATCAATGATTGCCAGAACCTCTCCACCTGGAATGCCATATGCGCGCTTGCAACCATTCTTTGCCAGTGTTTGTGCCAGCATGTCAGCAGCGGTTAGCTTTTGTTCTGTAGACATTCAATAATTCCGTTTGCTTCGAGTTCGTTTAATTTTTCTTCGCTCAACCCTAAGTGTTTTGACAGGATTTCTCTTGTATCTTCTGCACGTACTGGAGGAGCTTTTTTGTATTGGATTGGTGTGTCGCTGAAATTAAGCGGGCTACCAATCAATGAGACGCCACTTTCTGCATTGTTTCGATGTGCCATGTTAATGGCCATCCCGCGATGTTGAATTTGCGGATCAGCAAAAGTTTGTGCC
>CALFBM010000056.1 GCA_937951645.1 uncultured Rhizobiaceae group bacterium | reverse complement strand
AAAATTGGGGGGTGATTCCGTCCTTCGGGCATCTCAAAACAATATTTAAATCGTTCGAGTAAGTCATTGTTTTCACTTGTATCCATATAGGTTGGAATGCGATTTTTCATACGATAAGCGAGGGCGCGCAAATCATCCATGCCGTGACTTTGATCGGCATGGTCATGGGTGTAAATTACCGCGTCAATGCGCTTTGTTTCGGCGTTTAACAACTGCTGACGCAGGTCTGGTGATGTATCAATTATGACACTTGTGCGCTGCTCTGGCGGGGGCATGGCCCCCTCTCCGCCGGAGTCACCTTCCCAATAGTCCACCAAAATAGAACTGCGCATACGGCGATTACGCGGCTCCAACGGATCACAAGCGCCCCAATCACCGCCGACACGTGGAACGCCGCCGGAGGAACCGCACCCTAATATACGCGCTCTGTAATGGGCCGAATTACGCATTATTTTGTCTAGTTTCTGGTCTTTTGGCCTTTGAAAACAACCGGTAAAAGGCCTCGGAACTGCGTTTGGCAGTCTCCTCCACACTCCAGTCCTTAAGCGCCGCCAAGCCGTCCGCAACATGCGTGACAAAAGCCGGCTCATTGCGCCGCCCCCGATGCGGCACAGGCGCAAGATAAGGACAATCTGTTTCAATCATAATACGGTCTTCAGGTAAGGTCTTGGCGATAGCGCGCAGCGCGTGGGCGTTTTTAAACGTCAGTATGCCTGACAATGAGAAATAAAGGCCCATATCTGCCGCGCGCTGCGCGAGTTCTGCCCCGCCCGTATAACAATGTAGAAGCGCGGGAAACGCGCCCTTTGCCATTTCCGATTCAAGAAGCTCTGCCATCTCTTTATCGGCATTACGGCTGTGAATAATCAGGGGTAATTGCGACGCTCTGGCGGCTTCTATGTGGGCCAAAAAATTGTGATATTGCACGCCGCGATCGCTATAATTGTAGTGAAAATCAAGGCCGGTTTCCCCTATTCCGATGACTTTGGGATGCTCGGCTTTGTCCAGCAAATCTTGCGCCGTAATGTCGGGGTTGGTGCGCGCCTCATGCGGGTGCGTTCCTACTGATGCGTAGATATCGTGATAGCGTTTTGCAACGGCTAAGACAGCCTCGAAATTGGCCAACTCACAGCAAATCGTCAACTGCGTTTCAACCCCGGCTTTTCGCGCGCGATCAACGACAGCCTCGAGGTCGTCAGCAAATTGCTCGCCATGCAAATTAACGTGACTATCAACAAACATTATGCCGCCCTTAGCGCTTGTAATGCACCAAGCATAACAGATTGTTTGTCCATATTCAGCCCGAGTTCTGCGCGGCGCATATTCCTTAATTCCTGCTCAAGGCCCAGCCAAAAGGCCGCGAGCGCTGGGTTGTATTTCCGGGTTGAGTGTAATTGTAAATGGTTCTGCCAACCCAAAGTGTTTTTCGAAATATTGATATGCATCATGAAACACAACATAGCTTTGCTTCTGGCTATCCTTGGTTTGTTTGCGAATATCTGTATCCAGGATATCCAGTTTTTTGATCATGCGAGCAGCATTTTCTTGATATGCGGCGGCATTCTCAGCGTCATTTTCTGAAAGTATTTTAGCTATCTCGGTTGTTATTTTCTTGGCATTATCAATGTCGAGCCATATGTGAGGATCTTTTTCGCCTTCTGCGTGGCCATGGTCATCATGTTTCGCATGATCGCTTTCATGTTCTTCTTCATGGTCGTGATCATCTTCCTCTGCATGTTCAGAATGTTCTTCGTGTTCCTTATGTTCCTCATGATGTTCTTCATGATCGCGATAGTCATGAAGTGTGAGCTCTTTCACTTCCATTAGTTCCAAGGAAGTTTTTTTATCGTCATGGTTATGCATGGATTTTATCATAAATGTTTCCAATGCTTCTCCAATCCAGATGATAATATCGGAATCTTGCAAGCTTTGAGCTTGAGAGGGTTTCAAATTAAAATCATGTGGAGAAGTCGTACCATCCAGTAAAAGTTGGGGTTTGCCAACTCCCTTCATAACCCCTGTTGTCAAGGAATGAAGAGGCATGATTGATACCACAACATCTGGTGCAGCAGATGCGGAAGTGATTGCTATCGTGGACGAAAGTGCGATAATAAATGAGCGTATCATGGTTGGTATCCCAAAAATGTTATGTTATTACATATCATTTACTGTATGATTATGCTTTAAGCAAGTGGTATTTATTTAGAAAGTTTGTTTGTGTCTGATCAAAATCCTTTAGTAAGCCTGAAAAATGCTGGTGTTTGTCGTGATGGGCGGTGGCTTGTGCGCGGGGTTGATTTATCTATTGCGCATTCTGAGATTGTGACATTGATCGGACCAAATGGTTCTGGCAAGTCTACTACTGCGAAGATGGTTTTGGATATTATTCAACCCGATGAAGGAAGCAGAAAAAATCGTACTGATTTGCATGTTGGGTATGTGCCCCAAAGAATAGAAGTAGACTGGACACTTCCTTTAACCGTTGAAAGGTTCATGTCCATTACCGTTAATCTGTCAGCCAAAGAAATAGATGCAAATCTTGAACTCACATCTGTATTGCACTTGAAAAAAGCCGAAATCAGAAACCTTTCAGGAGGGGAGTTGCAAAGAGTATTGCTTGCACGGGCAATTGCCAGAAAGCCAAACCTGCTTGTGCTTGATGAACCTGTACAAGGGGTTGATTTTTCAGGTGAGATTTTACTTTATGAGTTGATTGGTGAAATTCGAGATGAACTGCAGTGTGGTATACTTTTGATTTCGCATGACCTGCATGTGGTAATGGCTGCAACTGACCGTGTTATCTGTTTAAATGGTCATGTCTGCTGTCAGGGCACGCCTAGCGCTGTTGCCGAGAGTATGGAATATAAACATTTATTTGGTGAACGTGCCCTGGGGGCCTTGGCAGTTTATCAACATGCTCACGATCATCAACATTTGCCTGATGGTACGGTTTTGCATGCTGATGGTTCTATTACAGAGCACTGCCATCCAGAGGATGGACATCATCATGATCATGAGAACCAAGAGGAGAAACCAAATGCTTGATGACTTCTTTATAAGGGCATTGATTGCAGGGTTTGGTATTGCATTGGTGACTGGACCGCTTGGGTGTTTTGTGGTTTGGCGCAGACTATCCTATTTTGGTGATACACTCGCGCATTCTGCAGTGCTGGGAGTTTCGCTGGGACTGTTTTTGGCAATTAATATCACGGCTGCAGTATTCTTTGTGGCGCTTATGATTTCTATTTTATTGATATTTTTACAAAAAAGCGGTGGCCTTGCCTCAGACGCGCTTTTGGGTTTGTTGTCCCATTCATCGCTTGCGCTTGGGCTGGTGGCAATCGCATTTATGAGCTGGGTCAGGATTGATTTACAGGCTCTGCTGTTTGGCGATATTTTGTCGGTTTCCAAATTTGATGTAGGAATTGTCTGGATTGGTGGTCTTGGCGTTTTGAGCGTGTTGTTATTCATATGGCGCCAGCTATTTGCTGCAACTGTGAATGAAGAGCTTGCCCATGCCGAAGGTATGAACCCTGATCGTGCAAACATGATTTTCATGGTATTGATGGCCCTTATTATTGCAATCTCAATGAAGATTGTGGGCGTTCTTCTGATAACAGCTCTCTTGATTATCCCTGCAGCAACTGCTCGCAGAATCGCCAGCTCACCTGAACAAATGGCAGTCTTGTCTTCGTTTATCGGGATTGTTGCAGTTGGTGGGGGCTTATTTAGTTCGCTTACCTGGGACACACCTTCAGGACCTTCGATTGTTGTTATGGCGCTGGTTTTGTTTGTTTTGACATTGTTTCCTGTGGTGCGATTATTGCGTTCCAGACAAGAAGGATAATTTGATATGGGACCACATTTGCCTCATGCCAACTCTAATGGAGAGCCTCACCCGGCTTTAAAGAAAAATCAGAAGCTTGTTCGGGATGTTCTTGTTGCCTCATCAGCTCCCTTGAGTGCTTACAGTATTCTGGATTTACTCCGTGATGAAGGCTTTCGCGCACCCTTGCAGGTTTATCGGGCGCTTGACAAGCTTATGGAACTTGGACTGGTTCACAAACTGGAAAGTTTGAATGCATTTGTTGCCTGTAGTCATGAAGCCTGTGAAGTAAATGAACCCGCTGCCTTTATGATTTGTGAGGTATGCGAAAGTGTGCGTGAATTGGGTGATATTCAACTTGCCGACCATCTTGGCAAACTCGCAGCTAATCATAATTTTGCGCTTAAGCATACAACTGTAGAATTACACGGGCGATGTAAGAATTGCGCTTAATATATCAGTTTTGATAGTGAGTGGTTGACAAAACTTCTTTGCTGTAGAAGAAATTATCCCAACAAAAATATAAAAATACGGGCAGGAGGAATTCATGAAAAAACAATTTATTATTGGTGCTCTGGCATCTGCTTTAATGAGTACAGCAGCGTTCGCTGAGAACCTTAAAGTTGGCTTTATAACAACACTCACAACGCCAGCTGCCGTGATTGGCAACGACCAGAAAAATGCGGTTGATATTGCGATGGAACATCTTGGTGGAAAGCTTGGTGGCAAGCCTGCTGAAATTGTTTTTGAAGATGATGGTTTCAAACCGGAAATTGGCAAGCAAAAAACGGACAAACTGGTTCAAGATGATGAGATTTCAATCATTGCCGGTTATATCTGGTCAAACGTTCTAATGGCATCTGCAAAACCGATTTTTGATGCAAATAAAATAATGATTTCTGCAAATGCAGGCCCATCTGCAATTGCGGGTAAAAGATGTAATGCAAATTTCTTCTCTACATCATGGCAAAATGATCAAACACCGATGGCTATGGGTGAGTATCTTAACCAGAACGGCGTTAAATCGATTTACGTGATGGCTCCGAATTATGCTGCCGGAAAAGATATGGCTGCTGGTGTCGCGCGTACATTTAAAGGCGAGATCAAGGGACAAGATCTTACCACATGGCCAGGTCAATTGGACTTTTCTGCAGAACTTGCAAAAGCAAAGGCATCTGGCGCAGAAGCGATTTTTGTTTTCTATCCGGGCAAGGCAGGTGGTGCTTTTATCAAGCAGTATCAGCAAGCGGGTCTTAAAGGCACAATGGACCTTTATACCGTCTTTTCAGTAGACGGTATTTCATTGCCAAAAATGCAAGCGGGCAATCTTGATGGTGTGCTTGGTTCGCGTCTTACACAACAGTGGGATCCAACACTTGATAATGAAGCAAACAAAAAGTTTGTTGCCGACTTCAAGGCAAAGCACGGTTCGTACCCGTCCTTTTATGCGGCTCAGGCCTACGATTCAATCAAGTTGATTGACTCGGCTGTTGCTGCAGTTGATGGCGACATGAAAAATATTGAAGGACTAAAAGCTGCGCTTAAAGAAGCCAAGTTTGATTCAGTTCGTGGCAACTTCAAGTTCGGCAATAATAATATGCCAGTCCAAAACTTCTATCTTCGTGAAGTTGTTGAAGATGCTGATGGCAAATGGGCAACCAAGGTGATTAGTACTGTTTATACCGACCACATTGATCCCCATGCTGCTGATTGCAAACTCTAGTTGGGTTGGAAACTTAATAACCAAAACAGGCCGCGTATACCGTGGCCTATTTTTATTCTGACTTTCAAACTGAAATGCGCTAGATAACCTGATGAGTACACTTTTCCTGATTCAGTTGTTAAACGGTCTGCAGCTTGGCGTGCTGTTGTTTTTGCTTGCAGCAGGATTAACGCTCGTTTTTGGCATTATGGATTTTGTTAATCTTGCACATGGTTCGCTTTACATGCTGGGCGCATTTATTTGTGCCAGCCTTACCTTTTTAACCGGATCATTCGTTTTAGGTGTCTTGCTTGCAATTCCCATTGTTGCAGTGATCGGTTATTTCTTTGAAGTGCTGATCGTCAGGCATCTTTATGAAAGTAGCCATCTGGATCATGTGCTTGCCAGTTTTGGCATTATTTTAATTGCTGATACGCTTGTTCAATTGAGCTGGGGACCAGAAGGTATTGCAATTCCCTTGCCTGATTATTTGTCGGGTCAGGTGGAGATATTACCTGATATTATTTTCCCTACTTTCCGACTGGTGATTATTTCAAGCGGATTATTGATTGCCGCCGGTCTCTATTGGCTGATTACTTATACCCGCCTTGGAATGTTAATCCGGGCAGGGGCTTCTAACCGTACCATGGTTTCGGCACTTGGGGTGGATATCAGTTCGCTGTTTGCGGGTGTTTTTGCGCTTGGTGCTGCCTTGGCTGGTATTGCGGGAATGCTTATTGCCCCTATAACAGAAGCAACCATTGGCATGGGAAATGATATTATCATTACAGCTTTTGTGGTGATCATCGTGGGTGGTATAGGCTCCATGAAAGGTGCCTTTATTGCTGCAATCCTGATTGGAATAATTGATACGCTTGGGCGTTCTTTCTTGAAGGATATCTTGGAGATGTTTATTGAAAGTGCTTCTGCAGATACAGCTGGGCCAGCACTTTCCTCGATGCTCATTTATATTATCATGGCTGTTGTTTTGGCGTTGCGTCCACAAGGGTTGTTCCCTCCAAAAGTGCGATGAGGAGGCGTGATAAAATGAACAAGCAGGAAAGTATCATAAAACTTGATGAACATCTGGAAACGCCAACTCTATTTGGTTTTGGTAGAGGACGTTTGATTACGATTGTAGTGATGGTGTTGCTTTTGATCCTGCCAATTGCTGCCTGGTATATGGGTAATAAATTCTACCTTGATTTTTCGGCCAGGATTGTTTGTCTGGCGATCGCCGCGGTTAGTCTGAACTTGATATTGGGTTTTGGTGGCATGGTTTCATTTGGTCATGCGGCTTTTGTCGGAATAGGTGCTTATGCAGTGGGTATTCCCTCTTACCATGGTTACGAGTCTGCCTGGTTGCATTTTCCATTGGCTATTGGTGCTGCTGCAATGTTTGCGCTGATTACGGGTGCTATTGGTCTTCGAACCAAAGGTGTGTATTTCATCATGATTACCATGGCCTTTGCGCAGATGGCTTATTATTTCTTTTTGTCACTGGAAGAATATGGCGGTGATGATGGCATGACGCTTTGGTCACGGTCTGATTTCGGATTTTTGAATATCTCAGATGGTCTCACATTCTTTCTTTTGTGCTACGCACTATTAGTGCTTTGTGTATATCTTGTTTTCCGTATTGTGCACTCGCGTTTTGGTATGGTTCTTCGTGGATGTAATTCCAATGAAATACGGATGAAAGCACTTGGCTATAATACCTATGCTTACCGTTTAACGGCTTATGTAATATCAGGTGCCATGTGTGGGCTTGCAGGTGCATTGATTGCCAACTTACAGGATTATATTACTGCTGACACGATGACCTGGACACGCTCAGGTGAGTTGATGTTCATGGTTATTCTTGGTGGTGCAGGATCAGTTTTTGGCCCTGTGTTTGGGGCTGGTGTTTTCCTGCTCCTTGAAGAAATATTATCTGCTTATACAATTTATTGGCATTTGCCATTTGGTCTTTTGCTTATTCTCTCTGTGCTTTTTATCAAGGGTGGTGTGAACGGTCTGATACGTAGAGGCTGGCGATTATGAGTGATGTATTGCTTAAGGTTGCGGGGCTGAAAAAGTCTTTTGGTGGTGTTGTGGCAACTGATGATGTGGCACTTGATGTCAGGCTTGATGAAATCCATGCAATCATTGGCCCTAATGGTGCTGGTAAAACGACTCTCATTACCCAGCTTTTTGGTGAGCAATTACCGGATGCTGGCAATGTATATTTCAAGGGAACTGATATAACCAGATTGCCGATACACAAGCGCGCAGGAATTGGTCTTGCCCGTTCTTTTCAGATTACCTCTGTATTCATGGACTTTTCCGTTCTTGATAATGTTGCCTTGGCAGCACAGGCGCATCATGGGGATTCTTTCAGGTTTTGGAAACCTGCATCAACTGAAATTGAGCTTCGGACTGCTGCCATGCAGGCGCTTGTGCAAGTGGGGCTTGATGATCGTGCTGCACGAATAGCATCACAGCTTTCCCATGGTGAACGACGTCAACTGGAAATTGCGATGGCGCTGGCAACAGATCCGGTTTTTCTTCTTCTTGATGAACCCATGGCGGGCATGGGGGCAGAAGAAAGTGCCTCGATGGTAAAGCTTCTTAAAGGCTTGAAAATTGGCAGGGCAATTTTGCTGGTTGAGCATGACATGAATGCAGTATTTGAGCTTGCTGACCGAATTTCTGTTTTGGTTTACGGTAGGGTTATTGCTACAGGAACACCTGATGAAATTCGGACTAATGCAAAAGTGCGTGAAGCTTATCTGGGCGAGGTTTAAGATATGTTGCGCGTTGAAAACCTTGAAACATATTATGAAATGAGTCAGGCGCTTTTTGGTATCTCATTTGAGATTAATTCTGGTGAAGTTGTAACGCTTCTTGGGCGTAACGGCATGGGGAAGACAACAACTGTTAATTCGATTATGGGCATTACAAAACCACGTGCAGGTTCGATCAGGTTTGATGGCCAAGAGGTTTTAGGCAAGCCCTCTTTTAAAATGGCGAGCCTTGGTCTTGGTTTGGTGCCTGAAGGTCGGCAGATATTTCCCAATCTTTCTGTCCGGGAAAATCTGATCGCAACGGCATCAAACCGTCTTGAAATGAGCGAGCCTTGGTCAATCGAGCGAATTTATGAATTGTTTCCCGAGCTCTTGGATCGCTCGTCGTCCATGGGTAATTTGCTCTCTGGTGGTGAACAACAAATGCTGGCAGTGGGGAGGGCGCTGATGACCAACCCCAAGCTGCTCATATTGGATGAAGCAACAGAGGGGCTTGCGCCTTTAATAAGAGGCAAGATTTGGAAAGCGCTGGGACAAATCCGTGATAGTGGTCTATCCATTTTGGTTATAGACAAAAACCTGAATGATTTGTTTAAACTGGCTGATCGCCATTACATTGTTGAAAAGGGAAAGGCAGTGTGGAGTGGTTCATCTTCCGACCTGCAAAAATCAAAGGATATTCAACATAAATATCTAGGTGTTTAGGAGGGAAAAACCATGCAAAAGATTATTGTCTTTACAGATACTCATATGCAGCCGCAGGTTGGAGCGGGAAAGTTTGATCCTGATGTTCAGCTCCAAAAAGGTATTGCCCATGTAAATGAGTTTAATTCCGATGCTGATCTGGTAATCTTTTGCGGAGACCTTGCAGATAAAGGCGATATTGCTTCATATGAAATGTTGTATGCACGTCTTGGAAGTTTAAATGTTCCGTACAGGCTTTTGCTGGGTAATCATGATAATCGTGAAAATTTCTCCTCGGTTTTTCCTGATGCGGAATTGGATGAGAATGGTTTTATACAGCATGTGATCGAGACGCCCGAGGCAAATCTCGTTTTGCTAGATACACTTAATGGCCCCCCGTATAATTATCCCTTCTCTCATCAAGGTATGCTATGTGAGAAGCGGCTTTTCTGGCTTGATCACCAACTCGAAAATGCTGGCTCAAAGTCCTGTATTCTTTTTATGCACCATCCGCCACACAATACAGGTTTTGCTGCCATGGATACGATCAAGCTGATGGATGGAGATGCGTTTTATGAGATTGTAAAACGATATCAGAATGTTTGCCACATCGTTTGTGGCCATGTTCACCGTACCATATCGGGTAGTCATAAAGGTATACCGTTTTCCATTTTTAAAAGTACGGTTGGTCAAATGCCAATGCTCTTTGACGTAATGGATTTTCATATGGAGGTAAATGAACCTTCAGCTTATGGAATATTATTCATTAATGACGAAAGTGTTTTGGTTCAGACCGAGGATTTTGAACTCTCGGATTTGAAAAGCCTGGAGAAAGAAGTTTAGCTCCTATTAATATTTTCCCTTGGTGGTTTTGCATGTCGATGTTAGGCTATGTCCAACAGAAAATATTTAACAGGTAATCCATAGCCTGATTAAAAGGGATATTCGGTGTGAGCAATCTTTCCAGCGGCGATAAGCCAAGAGGGAAGGAGCCAAACCCGAGACGGCGGCGAAGAAAAGGCCACGCTGACGCGCAGCAAAAAGCAAATACTGCTTCTGCTGAAGATGTCGCGAGCCAAAATACAAAGCCGCCTGAAGTTTCTCATGAAGGCGTATATGCGTCTTCAAACAGGAACAAGGATGGCTCTGGTTTTCCAGCTTCCAACGGTAACGAAAGCAATAATGCTGGTGGTTCCGAAGGAGGAAACAGTACACGTGCTTCGAACAAGCGCAGACGCTATCCCTATAGAAAAAAGAAAAAAGCCCGTTTTGACACCATGAGGAATTTGCGCTCTGCGCCGGAGCCTACGCCTGATGCAGTCTTTGAACCTAATAAGGTCGTGCGGGATAATAATTCTACTCCAGAAGTTTCAAAACCAAATGGAAGTTCAAGGTCTCATAGGAATCATGTGCATTCGGGGCGTTATTCCAATGCATATGCAGCTCTTGATCTTGGGACAAACAATTGCCGTTTGTTAATTGCTGTTCCTCAAGAAAAGGGCGGTTTTCGTGTTGTTGACGGGTTTTCAAAAATTGTCCGGTTGGGTGAAGGCCTAAGCCAAACGGGTATGCTCAGCCAGGAAGCGATGGACCGTTCGGTTGAGGCTTTAAAAATCTGTGCGGGCAAACTGGGTAACCGGAAAATTAAACGGCAAAGATTGATTGCAACAGAAGCTTGTAGGCAAGCAGGTAATGGTGAAGCATTTTTGCAGCGCGTTAAAGCTGAAAGTGGACTTGATTTGGAAATTGTGTCTCGTGAAACAGAAGCGCGACTTGCAACTGAAGGATGTGGCTCTTTGATGGACCGCAAATCAGATGGTGCTGTTTTGTTTGATATTGGCGGAGGATCATCAGAGCTTATTTTGGTAAATAATATTGGTGCGCGAAAGAAAAAGATTTCAGAACGTATTGCTGCATGGACCTCTCTCCCGCTTGGTGTTGTGACTTTGGCTGAGCGTTTTGGCGGGCAAAATGTTTCTCGCAAGGTATTTGATGATATGGTTCGTGATGTAATGCATCATATTGATGCATTTGATGGCAGGGAAGCCTTGAAGAATGCTTTTTCACATGGGCGTGTTCACTTGCTGGGCACTTCAGGTACGGTGACGACACTTGCCGGTATTCATCTCAATCTTCCAAGATATGATCGTAAAAGAGTTGATGGTATTTGGCTAAGGGATGAAGACATTGATAATGTCATCAATAAGTTGCTTGCAATGTCTTATGAAGAGCGATCAAGGAATCCTTGTATAGGTTCTGAACGTGCCGACCTTGTTTTGGCAGGTTGCGCGATCTTGAATGCAATTCGTTTAACCTGGCCAACAAAAAGACTCAGAGTTGCTGATCGCGGTTTGAGAGAGGGATTGCTCGCTGAAATGATGAATTTGGATGGCTTGTCTTCCCGCCCGCGAAAAAATCATCGTTATTCACCAAAGCACAATGGTGGTAATAAAAACAAGGTACAGGATCGCAAGAGGACGTAATGAAAAAGCCAGGTGATTTACCCAAAAAGACAAACCTTAGAAATATGCATACCAAGGTTAAGACGGCGAAGGGACGAAAGCTTTCGTCAACACTTTGGTTGTCTCGTCAACTAAATGATCCTTATGTGCAGCGTGCCAAGGCAGAGGGATATGCTTCTCGTGCCGCTTATAAATTGCTTGAGATCAATGAAAAACATAATATTTTAAAACCAAATGACCGTGTGATTGATTTGGGTGCAGCACCTGGTGGGTGGAGTCAGGTTGCTGCACAAATTACAGGCTCTGAATCTGATCGACCAAGGGTTGTTGGTATTGATTATCTTGAGATGGCACCTGTTCCAGGAGCGATAATTCTTCAAAAAGATTTTTTGGATGATGATGCTCCCGATATGCTGATTGATGCACTTGAAGGACAAAAACCTGATCTTGTAATATCTGATATGGCAGCCCCTACTACAGGACACAGAAAGACAGATCACTTGCGCACCATGCATCTGGTTGAAGTTGCACTTGATTTTGCACTTCGGGTGTTAAAACCGGGCGGGTTCTTTTTGTCGAAGACATTTCAGGGGGGAACAGAGGCTGAATTACTCAATTTGATGAAGAAGAATTTTAAGTCTGTTCATCACATTAAACCTCCGGCATCACGCGATGGATCCGTTGAATTATACCTTTTAGCAAAAAGCTTCAAAGGATAAATTTTTTAAATATTTGTATTTAAAGGTTTTTTTTAAAAAAAACTATTTTTAATTTTTTTTTACTGGTTTTTCTTGTTTTGAAAAGGAGATTTTTACTATTTCCTTTTAAATTTAGCCTCAACTATCTAGTCTGGGGAAATAAATGTCTACCGAAGCAATTGAAAATACAAGCGAAACAAGGCCTGTGCCTGGTTTGTCCAGCATAAGAAAGTCTCGTGTGCTTCTTTGGGTTACAATGCTTACAGTAGCATCCATATTAACGGCATTTTTTTCGCCCAAGGCGATTACACTTTCAGATAAACTGACATTACATGTAACAATCATGATTGTTGGTTTGTGTGTGTGGACCGCTTTTGTTTTATATTTCAAGGCAAAAGGAGATCCAAACCTGTTTGTTGATGTTGACCAGCAGCTTCTTGATGAAAAAAAAGCTGAGTTTGGCGGTAACAGAAAAGAGTCTCGTGCAGAACTGGTATCACTTGCTTATACCGACCGTTTGACACGCCTTGGCAATCAGCAAAGAATGATGGAAAAATTCAAGTCCATGGCAGATGACCGCCGTCAAGGTGATAGAGGTTTTCTTGTTGGTGTTGCTGACATGGATGGTATGAAGCCCATAAATGACCTTTATGGCTTTGATGGTGGCGATGAAATTTTAAAACAATGCGCACAGCGTCTCTCTGCAGCCATGGAAAAAGATGGGTTTGTTTTCCGCATACGTGGTGATGAATTTGGCTTTTTAATGCCTGAAGTTAAAGATCAGAGTGGCGCCAAGCATATTGGCAAAATATTACAAGAAGTTTTAAATGCCCCCTTTGATCTTGATGGTCGCACGGTACGCTTGAGTGGATCATTCGGCTTTGCGCTGTATCCGGATGCGGGTCATTCATATGAAGCTGTCATGAAGAATATTGAGAGTGCATTATATCACTCTAAAAGAGGTGGACGTGGCCGTATCACGATATTTTCCAAGGAAATTGAAGATATCATTCTTGAAAATGCACGTATGGAACAGGCTTTGCGTCGCGCAATCGCAAATAATGAAGTTCGACCTCATTTCCAGCCAATAATTTCTTTGCAAGATGGTAAACTACTTGGATTTGAAGCGCTTGCACGCTGGATTGATTCAGACTTTGGTTTTGTGTCTCCAGCTAGATTCATACCCCTGGCTGAGGAGCGTGGCATCATTGCTTCACTAACAGATAAACTGCTTTTGCATGCTGCAAAAGTTGCTGCAGGATGGCCGGATGATATTTTCCTTTCATTCAATCTTTCAAGCATTCAACTGGTAGATCCAAATACTGCCGACGATATTATTAAAACCATCTCAAAGGCCGGTCTTCCAGCGCATCGCCTCGAAATTGAAGTCACAGAAACAGCCATGATGTCTGATCCTGAAACAGCCTCAATGATCATTGATGAGCTACACGACGCAGGTATTCGTATTTCCATGGATGATTTTGGTACAGGACAATCAAGCCTTGGTCGTTTGAGAGAACTTAAACTTGATAAAGTGAAAATTGACCGTGCTTTCATTATGGCAATTGGGGAAGACAAACCGGCAGAACATATTGTTCGTGCAATCCTGGAAATGTGTGCCGGGCTTGATCTTACAGTGGTTGCTGAAGGTATTGAAGAAATGAATCAGGCTGAGAGCCTGAAACGTTATGGTTGTCATGCGGGACAAGGTTACCTTTTCGGTAAACCCCAAGACGAACATAAAACGATGGGTTATATTCGTGAATTCATGGATACAGCATCAGAAGAGCAACACAGAAACATAGCGGGTTAAGCTGTTTAATTTAGCAGGGGATGGGATTATGAATTTTGATTTGAACATTAAAGGAAAGTGTATTCTTTCTGCCGAAGACAACGAGGTTAACCAAATTGTTCTTGAGCATACTTTGGCAGAACAAGACTTGCCTTTTGTTATTGTAAGCAATGGTGAAGAAGCTATCGCTGGATGGCAAGCGCTAGATCCGCTAATGATCTTTATGGACATTTCAATGCCTGTAATGAATGGTATTGAGGCCATTAAGAAAATTCGTGAAAGCGAGGCAGGGACAGGTAAACATGTTCCTATTGCGGCGCTTACAGCTCATGCACTTTCAGGCGATGAGGCGCGTATGCTGGAAGCTGGTGCGGATTATTATCTTACAAAGCCGATTAACCCAAATCTTCTGCTTGCCAAGATTTCTGAAATTCTTGATTCAAATTCTACACGCGCAATCCTTTAGATTTATTGCTTTCATAACTTGACCTTTCTGGCTTTATCTCCAAAACTGGAGATTGAGCGAGGAAGCATGAACGAAACAAAAAAACACTCTCATGATCACGACCATAGTCATTGGTCAGATATGGACCTTAAAGTGAAGACGCTTGAGTCTTTGCTGGTTGAAAAAGGCTATGTTGATCCTGCAGCTTTGGATGTCATCGTTGAGACTTATGAAACCAACGTGGGGCCAAGAAATGGCGCTGCTGTGGTGGCAAAAGCGTGGAATGATGAAGCCTACCTTGAGCGACTAAGGGAAAACGCATCAGATGCCATTGCAGAATTGGGTTTCACGGGCCGGCAAGGTGAGCACATGCAGGTGGTAGAGAACAAACCTGGTGTCCATAACATAGTGGTTTGTACACTTTGCTCTTGTTATCCATGGAGTGTTCTTGGTCTTCCACCTGTTTGGTACAAATCTGCACCATATCGCTCGCGAGTTGTAATCGAGCCGCGTTCTGTGTTGTCGGAATTTGGTGTGAAGTTACCTGAGGCGACAAAGATTACAGTGTGGGATTCCACTGCTGAAATGCGTTATCTCGTAATTCCCGAACGTCCATCTGGTGCAAAAGACTGGAGTGAAGAACAGCTTGCAAAGCTTGTCACGCGAGACTCAATGATTGGAACCGGCTTGGCGCTCTTGCCAAATGAGGTTCCAGCATGAATGGCCCTCATGATATGGGTGGCATGCAGTGCTACGGGCCGGTTGAACCGGAGAAAGACGAGCCGGTTTTTCATGGAGATTGGGAAAAACGTGCACTTGCAATGACAGTGGGAATGGGGTTTGCAGGTAAATGGAACTTGGATATTTCCAGATTTGCACGCGAGAGTCTTCCACCTGATTTTTACCTTACAAAAAGCTATTATCAAATCTGGATTGCCGGTCTTCAAAAGCTAATGCTTGAGCGCGGTATGGTAACCCCTTCAGAGCTTGAAAGTGGAAAGCTTGAAGTACCAGCTATTGAGGTAAGACGTGTTGTTTCAGTTGATGAAATGCCTGACGCCCTTGCTGCAGGTGGCCCCGTTGACCGTGATGCTATTTTGGAACCCGGATTTGCCACAGGAGAACGTGTTCGGGCGATAAACATTAATCCACAAGGCCATACACGCTTGCCACGATATGTCAGAGGCAAGGTTGGAGAAATTGTCGAAGTTCATGGATGCCATGTTTTTCCTGACAGTAACGCAAAGGGTGAAGGTGAAAACCCTGAATGGCTTTACTCGGTTGCTTTTGACAGTCAGCAATTATTCGGTAGGGATGCAGAAGAGGGTAATGTTGTCATGGTTGATTGTTGGGGAAGTTATCTTGAACATGCCTGATCTAGGATTGCTTGACGGAATTGTGCTCGATCAGGATGAGCCTGTGTTCAGTGAGCCATGGGAAGCTCAGGCTTTTGCTCTTGTGATAGGTTTGTATGAAAAAGGTGCTTTTACCTGGAATGAATGGGCAACAGTTTTAAGCTCTACAATACATTCAGATGACGGTTGTACGTCTTACTACGAGTTGTGGTTAAAGGCCCTGGAGACGATCGTTATGCAAAAAGCCCTTGCTAATAAAGATGAGATTTTTGTCCGCAAAACTGAATGGCAAAAAGCACTTTTGGCAACACCTCACGGGCAACCAATTGAATTACAAAATGCACATAAATCATGAGCTATTGTTAAGTATTTAGTCGTATAAGCTCTTAAAATCAGACAGTTGAATGCCTATATATAGTTCAACTTATATTCTCGGAGGGAATTTATTGTATGGCTACCTTGGTAAATCTGGATGCTGAAATTGAAAAGACTCGCTCAACCGTAGAGCAGATGCGAGAGAAGCTTGATCAAAGCGGTATCGTACTTGAAGAGTTTGCAAAATCCGACACGATTGGGCAGACAGATTTTGATATTGAGAACGCCCGTATTAGTGATATCCTCAATCAGCAAAAGGTTATGGAAGGCAATATTGCGGATCTAATTATTGGCCTTGAAGATGCAACCAACGTTTTTGGCTCTGAATTTGAAGGCATGAAGAGCTATACAGGTTGGGAAAAATTTATTGGAATTTTCTCTAAGCAAAAGATGCAAAGCATGCGCTCGGAACGCGTACGGCATATGTCACTTGCTGGTAATTTGCAGGAGCTTTTAAGTAAATCAGACAAGATTGTGGGCATTCTGCAATCGCAAAAAGATGTGCTGGACTCGCGTTATGCAAGTTCGGAGGCTTCACTTCGTCAAGTGATTGAACGTCGCAAGTCTGCGATGGGAAGCCTGGAGGCTACGCAAGCACGTATTGAAGAATTAAACCCGATGTTGATGGATTTGGAAAACCAGATTTCTGCTTCAACAGATCAAAAAACCCGCACAGAACTTGAAGGTAAGCGCTCCGAACTTGCAACCGAATATAATCAACAGCAAGCAAAAGAGCAGGAGTTGTTGGCTGAAAGTCAGACACTGGAGCGCTATACATCCATGTTCCAGACTTTTGTAGACTCGCTTAATAATCAGCTTGCAGCACAACAAACGCTTATCAACAAACTTACGATTGATACCGAGCAACGCGTTGTTCTTTACAAGGCATTGGAAGACTCATTGAAGACTGCAGCCCAGCAGGATGTTGCGCACAAAATAAATACGCTTGGTAATCAGGTTGATACAGCCGCTGAAACCACTATGGCAGGTATTGGCGCAGCGGCTCAGTCGCATATTGGCGATCTGCTTGAGATGCATGAGAAAAACATGGTTTCAACGGAAGACATTCAGCGTCGCAAGAAATTAGCGGATGAAGCTTTTGCTCGTCGTTTTGATGAAGTCATGAAAAAGCATAATTCTGCGGCATATGTTCAATAGTATTGGTAAAGACCTCATCCATTTTTCAATAATGGGTGAGGGTTTTTTAACATGAGTTCCAAAGAAACCGATCAAGCTTCAAAGTATTTTCTCGCCCTTGGTTCAGCTTTGAAAGGGTTGAATACCTATCTGCATGAAGATCAATCGCCTGCTTATCAGCACGGTGTGATTGCTGCGATTATCAGTGGTTATCTGGATCGTTTGCAAAACTCGCTTCGAAGCTGGGAAAACAAGATTGCCTTTGAAAAAAAGTTTCGGGTTTCACAAACAGAAAGTGGGTTCCCTGCATTCCAAAACGTACTTGATCTGCAAAATGACAGGGCAGATGCTGTTGGTCGCTTAAGTGGTTTTGATGACGAAGATGTTATTCGTCAAAACATGGTTGATCATATTTTATCCATGAAAAGTTTTCCTGCTGACTTGCAAAAGCAAATGGCGGAGCGGCGATATTTTCAGGCTGTTCAAGAAGGCAAGCATTTTTCGCCTCTTGTTTTACCAAGAACCGTTCGGGTTTCAGTAAACCCAAAAACGCAGAGGCCTTTTTATGTTGTTCATTGGGGTTTTTATGACGGCTCTGCCAATCTGCCCATGATCTATATGGCAACCATTGAAGATTCTTCTGATGAAATAAAGAAGACGCTTGTTAGCCCATCTGGCAAACTCAACAAGCATGTAAATATCAAGCTTCCGGTGGAAGGATTGTTAAACCCTGATTTGGCACTTCAGTTTGATGATTTTTGTGAAAAGAATTCAGCTTACAGTCTGATGCCCTCGACAATTGCGCAGAGCATGGATCAGGATTTCGATCATTTGCATCCCAAGCAATTACGGCGTTTTGTTTTGGGGCCGTTTTATCATTCAGCTTTCACGCGTCATGGTGAGAAGGTTGACCAGATTTTAGCGCGTGTTCGCAAACCTGAAAATGCCTGGTTGATGACCTGGACGATGCAGGAGATTTTCTCAATCAGTGAGAAGCCTGCAAAGTGGGGTTTATGGGGCGGGGAACCTGCGCGTGAAACTTTCCATATCAATACGGATGATCTTGAAGCAACACGTATGGGGGTTAGTGATTTTACGCGTAATGCGCTTGTGCCCCATGAAGCCTATCAGGCAATTTATGCGTCTGGTCAGGAAGCGGATATTTTTAGCGGATACCAAAAGCACGTCATTTCTGACGGGCATGTTTTGAGGAATATGTAAGATGGATACAGGCCTTACCACCATTGATGAAAAAGATATTGCCAAGCATATCACCACTGCGCAATCGTTGGTGACCAAACTGATTTTGCTTGAAGCAAGGGATAACAAATCAAATACCGAGCTTGCAGGCACACGCCGCAGGTTTGTTTCTACGGTTTCGACAGCGGGTGCAAAATCCACGCGTGAAGTTGAATTTGCAAAGACGCTTTCCAGTGTGAAAGCAGATGACAGCATGCTCTCGCCTGTTCAACATGCCATTCTTTTCAAGACGCGTCGCGCATTGGCTGTGGCACTTGCCATATCCGATGAGTTTGCCAAGCAAACCGGACTTGATAGCCTGCGCAAAAAGAATGCATCCTCTTCGCTGGAAGGGGATGATGCAACACAATATCGAGGGTTGCTGGAGGCTTCCAGTTATGTGGCAAGCTTTGCAGC
>CALFBM010000055.1 GCA_937951645.1 uncultured Rhizobiaceae group bacterium | reverse complement strand
GCCGGGATTAAATCAGCTGCCTGAACCATAGCGGTAGATGCCATGAGTGCAGTAGCAACGAGAGACAGTTTTTTAAAGCTGCGCATTACAACTTCCTTCCTGATGACCGCCGTAATTGGCGTGTTAAGAAATTTCAATAATCAAGAATATGAAGCAGAATGGTTAAAACGCTCTTAACCGTAATCATTAAGGTTAAAAATTAAGGTTAAGGTTTATTTACTTATGCCCAATAACAAAGAAAGCTCCCCAGCGGAAGCAATCTTGAAAATAAAACGAGTGTTATAAAACAGTCTTAGGCAGCAACTTTTTGGACAACTGCAACAATATCATTGACCACATTTTCGACCAAGGCTTCATCATCGCATTCAGCCATTACACGAATTAATGGCTCGGTTCCGGACGCCCTGATTACCAATCGGCCAGAATTACCAAGGCGGTTTTCAGCCTCGTTAATTGCTTCTTTAACCAGCTTGTCTTCAAGCGGCTGCCCGTTTGCATAACGCACATTTTTCATCATTTGCGGCACCGGCTCAAACTTGCGGCATACTTCACTAACAGGCTTGTTTTCAGCTTGAACAACAGCAAGTACTTGTAGTGCAGCAACAAGGCCGTCTCCTGTTGTAGCAAAATCCGACATGATCATGTGGCCAGATTGCTCACCTCCCAGGTTAAAACCATGTTCACGCATGTGTTGAACAACATAACGATCACCAACCTGGGTTCTGATTAGATTCAATCGCTGATCATTAAGAAAGCGTTCCAGTCCAAGATTGGACATAACCGTTGCTACTACACCGCCGCCAGCAAGCCGATCTGTCTTGTGCCAATACTCAGAAACAAGCGCCATGATCTGGTCACCATCAACAACATTGGAGTTTTGATCAACTACGATTAACCGATCTGCATCACCATCAAGCGCTATGCCAATGTCAGCGCGCGTCTCACGAACCTTGCGACATAGCTGGGCAGTGCTTGTAGAACCGCAATCTTCATTGATGTTTGTACCGTTTGGCTGGTCACCAATGGCAACAACATCCGCCCCCAATTCCCAAAGTGCCTCAGGTGCAACTTTATATGCTGCGCCATTTGCGCAATCCATAACAATACGCATACCTTCAAGAGACATCTTGCGTGGCAAGGTACGTTTTGCAAATTCTATATAACGCGCATGAACACCCTCAACCCGTGTCGCACGGCCAACCTCATTAGGATGAGCCAGTTGCGCGGTCAATTCTTCGTCAAGCAAACGTTCAATATTAACTTCAATTTTATCTGAAAGTTTAAAACCGTCAGGGCCAAACAGTTTGATACCATTATCCTGATAGGCATTGTGGGATGCTGAAATCATCACACCAATGTCTGCTCGCATGGACCGCGTTAGCATCGCAACGGCAGGTGTGGGAATTGGCCCCAACAAAAGAACATCCATGCCAGCAGCAGTAAAACCGGCAACCAATGCATTTTCAATCATATAGCCGGACAATCTGGTATCTTTGCCAATGACCACACGGTGACGATGATCACCTCTACGAAATGCTATACCTGCTGCCATACCAACGCGCATGGCAATATCTGCTGTCATAGGGAAACGGTTCGCAGTTCCACGAATTCCGTCAGTGCCAAAATACTTACGTGCCATAATTTTCTATCCGATTTTTAAAGCCATGCCCCAGCAAGAATGAATATTTAATACACCAAGGTACTTATTTTATGCATTCAATATGTGTGTCATATTATAACACATTAGATACAAAAAGACCGCAAACTTTAATTGTTGCGGTCTTTTATGGTTAACAAAGTATGATCAAAATCTATGAAGGCTGGGGTTCCATATCTCCTGCATCAGGCTCACCACCTTTTTTCTTGGTACCAGTTGTCGGAACAGCTGACCCGCGTGAAGGTGGTTTTCCCGCATCCTCGTCACGATTAGGGGGCTTGCCTTTTAACAGTGCAGCAATTTCATCACCCGAAAGTGTTTCATATTCCAAAAGACCTTGAGAAAGAGCTTCCCAATCTTTCTTTTTCTTTTTCAGAATTTTTGTAGCATCTGCGTAAGCTGTATCAACCAGCCTGCGCACTTCACTATCAATAATCTGCGCAGTTGCTTCAGATGTTGTTCCCATCGAACTACCCATTCCAAGGTAGCCTGGGCTTTGATCACTACTGTAATTCACCTGACCAAGATCATCAGAATAGCCCCATTCAGTTACCATCGCTTTTGCAAGCTTGGTGGCTTGCTGGATATCAGAAGAAGCACCTGATGTGATGTTCTCCTTGCCAAATTTCAGCTCTTCTGCAACACGACCACCCATCATGATGGCAAGACGAGAAACCATGTATTTGTAGCTCATGGAATAGCGGTCACCTTCGGGGAGTTGCATAACCATGCCAAGCGCACGACCACGCGGGATGATGGTTGCCTTGTGAACAGGGTCAGCAGATGGAACATTTAGCGCAACAATGGCGTGACCTGCCTCATGATAGGCCGTATTTGTTTTCTCTTCTTCAGACATGGCAGTTGAACGACGCTCCGCACCCATCATTACCTTGTCTTTTGCATCTTCAAATTCTGCCATACTAACCATACGGCGATTTCTACGTGCAGCCAGAAGTGCTGCCTCGTTTACAAGGTTCATCAAATCAGCTCCTGAGAAACCTGGCGTACCGCGTGCAAGAACTTTAAGGTCAACGTTATCAGTCAGGGGAACTTTCCGTGCGTGTACTTTAAGAATTTTTTCACGACCTGTTACATCCGGATTAGGTACAACAACTTCACGGTCAAAACGACCAGGGCGCAGAAGCGCAGGATCCAGAACATCCGGGCGGTTGGTTGCAGCAATTAGAATGATACCTTCATTGGCTTCAAAGCCATCCATTTCAACCAAAAGCTGGTTCAATGTTTGCTCGCGCTCATCATTACCACCACCATGACCAGCGCCACGATGTCTGCCAACAGCATCAATCTCGTCAATGAAAATGATACAAGGCGCATTCTTCTTGGCTTGCTCAAACATATCGCGGACACGGCTCGCACCAACACCCACAAACATTTCAACAAAGTCAGAACCTGAAATTGTAAAGAACGGAACATTGGCTTCGCCAGCAACCGAACGCGCAAGCAAAGTCTTACCTGTACCCGGAGGGCCTACCAGCAAAACACCATGTGGAATTTTACCACCAAGACGTTGATACTTTGTTGGGTCACGCAGGAAGTCTACGATTTCCTCAAGATCTTCCTTGGCTTCATCAACACCGGCAACATCTTCAAAGGTTACACGTCCTTGTGTTTCGGTCAGTAGCTTGGCTTTTGACTTGCCAAACCCCATGGCTCCCTTATTGGAACCCTGCATCTGACGCATAAAGAATATCCAGACGCCAAGAATGATGAACATAGGCAGCCAACTGGCAAAAACACCAAGAAGGGAAGAGCCTTCATTTGGCGGAGTTGCATTAATGACAACACCACGCTGTTCCAACTTGCTGACAAGTTCCGGATCGTCCGGCGCATAGGTTTCAAATCTGCTGTTTTTATCAGAATACAAACCCGTAATGACTTGACCAGCAATTTCCACACTCTTGACGTTATTATTTTCAACTTCATCAAGGAATTTGGAATAGGCAATCTCAGATGCCTTGCTTTGCTGAGCAGGATTCTGGAATAGGTTAAACAGGGCAATCAGCATAACGCCGATGATTGCCCACAAAGCAAGGTTTCTAAAATTAGAGTTCATTGGAACTTCCTGGAATAAGTTTACCTGATATTGTAGTATAAAAGGTTTTCTCGAATGTTACCTCAAGATAGGTTGGGTTAGGTTAATTGCCAAGGTTAGCAGCGAAAAATATTTCGCTTATTACAAAGAATTGATGAATATTTATGCGAATTTTAGCCCACATGACCAAAACTGCCCATGCGGGTTTTCAGCGCATCAACAAATTCCAGCAATGAAAAATCATATTCCGGGCAAAAATGCTCAATTGACCGAACACACAAGGCAATGTTCAATTTCGCAGGCATTTCAAATCCTTTGATAAAGGGGAGAACAATATCATCCCCATCGCCACATAAATAAGGTGTACCTCCAAGAACCGCCCTTGGTTTAACACTTAATTTTTGGCCTCTTGTTTCTTCAATGTCCTGCAATTGGCCAAAAGACAAAGGGCCACAAAAATAAGAGGATGCACTGTTATTTTCTACAATATAACGCCCATCCCACAAGATATGGTCTCCTGGCCCCACGACAACAGACGGAAGATTACGCTTTTCGCGATAAAACTTGAACTTGCCACTAGCATTTTCAATCACTGCATGTCCCATGGTTACCCGGTTGTCACAGTCACCTTCAAGCAGCCTTTGAATTGAACCATCAGGAACAAAATATTCCGCTCCCCCTGCAATTGCGATCAAAACTTGCAAAACAAGCTTTTTTACAGATGTGGACAGCCCATCCAAAGCAGAGGCAGGAATTGAATATAACGGCCCTTCAGATACATGAACATGCTTGGTTAAAATGGATGCAGCCTGGTCCGCCAGCATTTTGCGCAGTTTCCCTGAAAGATTTGCAAACTTGCAAATATTGAAAATCCGCTCTTCATCATCGCCAAGGGAGTTACGAATTCTAACCCGCTCATAAGCCTCGTCAGAATTACTGGGGTCTTCAATCCAGCTTTGATTGATCTGCTTGAGATACGAACGCAAGGAATTTCGACTAGTACCCAGCAAGGGTCGCAAAAGCTGCGTTCGCTTCGGCAATAACATTAAAGGTGAAATACCTGAAAGCCCCCGCCCCTGTTGTCCATGTTCACCCCGTGAATTTCGCATTAAAATGGTTTCAGCCTGATCATTTGCAGTATGCCCAACAAGAATGGTCTTTGCCCCGATATCATAGGCAAACTCTTCCAAAAGCTCATAACGTGCATTCCTTGCAGCTTGTGAAATACCGCTTTCAGGCTTCAAGCCCTCCCAGGCAAGTGTTAAATGAGGAAGATTCAGACCTTCGCTAACCCCTGAAACAAATGCAGCCTCTGCGGCAGCTTCGGGCCTCAAACCATGGTCAATCGTAACTACTTGCAAATTTGCATCAACACTTTTTGCCCAACTGGATGCAAGTAATAAAAGCGCAATGGAATCACTTCCGCCAGAAACCGCAACAATAACAGGATTATCCGAATCGACAGCCTTGAACAGCTCTAGTGGATTAATGCGAGAAAACATTAAAAGCCCTTAATTGGTAAGACATCGCGCAGCATTTTGCTCATAACCAACATTGCGACGCACAGCACGTGATGTATCCGGATATTTCTGCAAAACCTTCGCAAAAGTAGCACAGGCAAGTTCTCTTTGATTAAGACCTGCGAGAGAAACACCCAACTTCAAAAGCGTTTGAGCGCCAAATTTACTGTTGGGCCAGCGCTTTTGGGCATCAAGATAAACTTCCGCAGCTTTTTTAAACTGACTTCTGCCAAGATAACTTTCACCAAGCCAAAATCGTACCTCTGGCATCCTCGGGTGATCTGCATAATTATCAGAAAACTTCAAAAGCGTATTTTCCGCATCTTGATATCGACCTGTTTGAACATGGCTATAACCAAGATCAAAAAGCTCATCTGCATTTTCTGGCAAGACATCCTGAGCTTGACCTGCTTTTGGCAAAGCGGTTAAATCAAGCGGTTTACCTATGGTTGAATCAACAATATTCCCGTTCTCATCAAACTGTATCGTTCCCAATGTACCAGAAGGGTTTGGATCCAAACCGCCTTCACCTTGATAAATTTCAACCCCGTCAATTGTTGGCGCTGTAGCAGTTTCCGTTTCTTTTGAATTTCCGTCTGAATCAGTATTGAATACAGTCTGATCAGACGGTTCAGGCTTTTCCAGGCCAGTATCTCCAGATGTTGTATCTCCAGTTGAACTGGAGGCAAGATTGCCACTTGAGCCATTATCAAGGGAGCCTTCTTTCTGTTCCAGTTCTTGAAAGCGAAATTCATTATCCTCATTTTGACGACGTAATTTTTCCTGCATCTCAAGCAATTGAAATGTCAGCTCTTCAATGCGACCGTTTAGTTGACGAATTTGCTCTTCCAAAACACTTACACGATAGGCAGCATCATCAGATTGAATTTTAATAACAGGTGTCCCTGGCTCAAGCGCCATGGCCGGGTTTTGCGCAGGCATTATCACCGCGCAACCAAGACACAAGGAAAGAAATAGTCTTTTCATTCATAATTCCCCAATTTTAAAACTAACAGATTCAGTGAAGCAGTCTTATATTAAATAAGCAATAAAACTACGACTAAAATTTGTTGTGATCATGCCTGTATCCTTTCACAATTTCACAAAATAATGCGAAACGGCAAGAAATAGTGAAAGGATACAGGCGTTTGTTTTATAGAACTTATTTCATTTAAATGCTCCCATCTAAATGAAAATTCTTCTAAACCCATAAAAAAAGCGGCCCAATCGAACCGCCTTTTAAATCTGATAATGTTAAATGCTTAGCCCTGTGGCGCAGACAGTGCGGTTCTTGCGCGTCTGTTTTGCGACCAACATGAAATATCATTACAAACCGCGATTGGTCGTTCCTTACCAAAGGAGATCGTACGAATACGGTTTCTTGGAACGCCATTGGAAACAAGAAAATCACGCGTGGCAGCAGCACGACGCGCGCCTAGTGCCAAGTTATATTCACGTGTACCGCGCTCATCCGCATGGCCTTCAATCGTAATTGGATGGTTAGGATATTGGATCAGCCATTGTGCTTGACCTGTCAGCGTTTGACGTGCTGTTGCTGTCAAAACAGATGAATCGGTTTCAAAGAAAACCCGGTCACCAATCTCTGTTGTAAATTGCTCCTGCGAACCCGCAGCAGCACCACTACCATTCAAGCCAAGCTGACCAGAGTTATCAGGAAGCTTGTCTTTTTTTGCACAGCCTGCAACTGCAAGGCCAATAGCCAAGGCAAGAAAAGCTGGTGATTTTAAAATTGATGTTGCAGCAAGCATTTGCCCGTCGCTCCTATAAAATTTTACTGACTTTAATAATAACTTGTTCAGGTTAATTCCTGCACAAGAAACTAGGTTAACAAACCGTTTATAAGTCCTTTTGTTTCAGTTGGGTATATACCAATTACCTTAGTCCAGTTCCCTGCCACTTTTGCTCCTTTGAACATTGTAATATGTCAAAAAGGCGGCAAACGAAGCGCAAGCCTCAGATCATCCGCAGCTCAATCAAAGTCTTAATCAAGTAGCGGCGACCATGCAGGGTCTGATGCAAACGATGGAGTTTGCACCCTGCGCTCATTACGACCTGTCAAATCAATTGAGTAAAGCTTGGGTCCACCTTGCGCACCAGGGCTTTCACGAAAGAACATCAACACACGGCCATTAGGTGCCCATGTTGGCCCTTCATTATGAAAGCCTTCTGCGAGAATTCGCTCACTGGTGCCATCAGGTTTCATTACACCAATCAGGAACTGACCCCCAGATTGCTTGGTAAAGGCAATCAAGTCACCACGCGGAGACCACACAGGCGTTGAGTAACGACCATTACCAAATGAAATACGTTTCGGTTCTCCGCCACCCGCACCCATCACATAAAGCTGTTGGCGACCGCCACGGTCTGACTCAAATACAATTTGCGAACCATCCGGTGCAAATGAAGGTGCCGTATCAATCGCTGCACCACTGGTCAGGCGTGTTGTATTTCGTGAACGCAAATCCATTGAATAGATATTTGCATTTCCTTCCTGTTGAAGACTCATGACAATCTTTTGTCCATCAGGGGAAAATCTTGGTGAGAAAGTCATGCCCGGAAAATTACCCACAACTTCACGCTGCCCTGTTTCAATCTGCAATAGATAAACTCGCGGCTGCCCTCCCTCAAAAGACATGTAAGTAATCTCCTGACGCGTTGGCGAGAAGCGCGGCGTTAAAACAAGATCACTGCCACGTGTAAGCGTACGAATATTGGCACCATCCTGATCCATAATTGCCAAACGTTTTACTCGTTTGTTTTTTGGACCAGACTCATCAACAAAAACAACGCGGCTATCAAAATATCCCTTTTCACCCGTCAAACCTTCATAAATCTTATCAGAAATAATGTGCGCTGCACGGCGCCAAAACTTGGCTTCGATCTCCAGACGTTTACCGTCAAAGACTTCTTCAGAAGCAAAAATATCCCAAAGACGGTAATCAACACGCAGGCGACCATCACCAAGCGCAGTCACAGCACCATTGGCAAGTGCCTGAACATTTAAAACACGCCAGTCTTCAAACTTCGGACGGCCACTCACATCCAGGCTCTTTTGGATAAACGCTGCCTTGTCGGTTAATTTAAAGAGACCAGAGTTTCTCAAGTTCGCTGAAATAACCGCAGATATATCCTGGGCAATCTTGTCACCCTGAAAATCCATAATCGCAATTGGTAGCGGCTCAACATTACCTTTTGTAATATCAAACTCAATCCGCGCATTAGCCGTTGTTGCAAAAGCAATAATTGCAACCAGCATTAGAAAAAATTTCTGAATGATCGAAAACATGGGTTTTCCTTTTATTTACACTATTGGAACATCTTGGCTGGATAGAATGTAGGAACAATCTCCGCCCAGGTGTCATATTTATCTTTAGGCAGGAAATCATATGGTGCGCAGCGTTTCACCGCACGAAGCATTGCAGGGCCATATCTTTTCTGTTCCGCCGTTGTACCGCCGATTGTATCAACAACAGGAATATTTTTAATGCTGCCATCAGGTGCAAGATTAATAACAATCTTGATTTGAAGGTTCTCGGAAATCAACTGACCACTGATACCACTTGCACATCTTTCAACAGCAGAGCGTAACGCATCCAGCTCGCTACGAGAAAGCGTGCCACTGGATTTACCTTTAGAGGTGCCAATGGAAGCCGTCTTGGTAGATTTTTTTTGCCCGCCAGACGATGGTTTCTTTTTATCTTGAAGTTTGGTTTCTTTTTTTGCTTCTTTTTTTACAGGCGCATCAGGCTTGCCTGCAGCCTTGGTCAATTCTGCCAATTGCTTGCGGTCGTTGGTTTTTGCTGTATTGGGCTTTGGTGGTGTTGGACGTTTGGCCACAGAGGGAACAGGAATCCTGTTTTCTTCAATCAGTTTTTCCAAACCATCTTCTGAAACTTCCGGCTCTGGTGTTGGTTCAGGCGTTTCTGGCACAACGGGTGTTGCTGGATCAGGCAAAGCTGCAAGCTCGGTTGCCTTGGCAGTTGGCTCTTCCACTTTCTCAACAGGTTCTGGCTCTGGCGTGGGTTCAGGTTCAGGAACAGGCGCTTTTGCAGCTTCCGATGTTTCTTCAGTCGGCGCATCTTCTGGCGGCGCCTCAGTTTCCACATTAACATCTTTGGTTGAATCACCAACATTGGTTGCTTCGGGTACTGTTTCAGGCTTTTTAGTCGGTGTTGGAGCAGGCGTATCTGTTACATCCGCTTCCTTTGCACCTTTAACAGCATTTGCCAATTCCTCAATTGGGATAATATCAATCGGTACAGACTCAACATCTGCCACCTCAAGAGGTGGAGGTGCAGAAACAGTTAACAATCCCCATGAGAGGATTGCCACATGCGCAACGCTGGAAAGAGTTGTACCCAGTTTCATGGAACGTTATTGCCCTTGCTCTTGCAGTGTCACCAAACCAATTTTCTTGTATCCGGCTGCAGAAATTTTCGCCATGATCTTCATCACAGTGCCATAGTCAGCTGTACGATCTCCCCGCATGTAGATACGCTCTTCATAACCATTCTTTGCAATGGCTTCGAGTTGAGCCAGAATATCATCAGGAGAGATTTCACTTTCTTGAATGTAGACCTTGCCTTCCTGATCAACAGAAATCGTAATTGGCTGGGTTTCCGGTTGAAGTGATTTTGCTTGTGTCTCTGGCAAATCAATTGGCACACCAACCGTCAGCAAGGGCGCAGCCACCATAAAAATGATAAGCAACACCAGCATTACATCAACAAAAGGTGTTACGTTGATTTCGCTTACTGGTAAATGACGCTTTGCACGACGTCGCTTGCCGCCACCACCAGTTTTTCCCATTGACATTCCCATAATCTAAATCCTTATTCAGCAGCGTGAGACTGCTGGTTTGCCTGACCTGATTTCTCATCAATCTGGCGGGAAAGAATTGCTGAAAACTCATCTGCAAATCCTTCAAGTCTTGTTGTGATCTTACCCACATCAGAGGAAAGTTTATTATAGAAAATTGTTGCAGGAATGGCAGCAAGAAGGCCTAAAGCTGTCGCTAAAAGTGCTTCTGCAATGCCGGGTGCAACCACTGCAAGGTTTGTTGATTTGGAACCCGCAATCGCCTGAAACGAGGTCATTATACCAATAACCGTGCCAAAAAGTCCCACAAATGGCGATGCAGAACCAACAGTTGCAAGGAACATTAATCTGCCCTCAAGACGTTCAGCCTCTTTGGCCAACGATACATCCAGCACTTTATCAATGCGCGTGCCAAGACCAATTTGAGAACTTGCACCACGTTCAAAAGAACGCTTCCATTCTCGCATGGCAGCAATAAAAAGCGCACCCATGCCTGTCGGGTTACGATGAGAAAGCGACTTGTAAAGTTCTTCCAGTGACTGACCTGACCAAAATACTTTTTCAAAACGATCAAGCTGACGTTTGGTACGAGAATACAGGAACCATTTATCAATGATAATTGCCCAACTCCAGACAGAAGCAAGTAAAAGGCCAATCATAACGAGTTTAACAATTAAGCCCGCTTCCAAAAACAAGCCAATCAGGGAAACATCAGCTGTCCCACCCAGCTCTGAAGTCTGTAAACCTTGGGCAAATGCGGCTGACGCGCCAAAAAGTGCAGTTTCAATCATATCTGCTAGCATCTTTCTTAAACTGTGGCTTGGACATCCAATCCAGCCCCCATTCTTCCTTCATAGTCAAAACTATGGTCAAAGAATGTCACATTCCAAAACCAAAATGACTCTACGTTACTTTAGAATCGATTAGGGTTAATGAAGCGTTAGGATTTATGGCAATCGAACACAAATAATGTTTGTTTTATTCACTCAGGTTTTCACTCAGTTTTGCACGCAAATCATCAGGAAAGCGTTTTGCACCGCCACCGTGATTAATAAAAGCTATTTCAACATCCGCCCCGCAGAGCATGACTTCTTCACCATCCGCATCAAATCGAATAACATCTTGCCGCAAAAATGACCGCGCGCCTGTCAGCTTTTGCAAGGTCGTTCGAACCGTCAAAAGATCATCAATCACTGCAGGCGGACCGAACTTCAATGTCATACGATGAATTGCAAATGCGCTATCGTCCTGGGCAAGGGCAGTATGGAAAATTTTCAAATGCCGAAGCCACTCTGTACGCGAACGTTCCATGTATTTAAGATAATTTGAGTGATAGACTACGCCGGAAAAGTCAGTATCCTCATAGTAGACTCGAACTTGCATTTCATGACCATTCTCTATGAGTTTATTCTCAAGTTCGGTTTTTTCACGTGACATTATCTACAAGTCCCATATCCTCAGAATCACTTTACCAATTGTGCAAGAAAATTATGACTGAAACAATTCTCCAAAAAATATACCGCTTTCCTGTCAAGGGTTTCCCGGGACAAGAACTCCAGCAGGCAGATTTGATTGCTGGCGCTGGAATACCAAATGACCGTCGTTATGCGGTTACCAGGGGAACACAAGACACTGGCGAATGGATGCCATCGCGCAATTATTACATTAATGCCCGAGTTGACGGCATGTCAAAATTCAAATGCGATTTTGACGGTGAAATCATTCACTTGAAAAACATCTTGGGTGAAGCGTTAACATTCGAACTGGACAATCAGGCAAGCCTTGATGTTGCAAATGAGCAAATCAAAGGTTTCATGCAGCCTGTCGGTGTCGAAGAGGATTTGCCAGCGCCCAAAATCATAGATCGTGGCAAAGGTTCAATCTGGGATTATTCTGACACTCCTGTCTCAATTATTAATTCTCAAAGCGTAAAAGCACTGGACGCAAAACTTGGTACCAATCTCGATCCCCTGCGCTTTCGCGGAAATTTCATTATAGCAGGGATGCCGGCATGGGAGGAATTTTCATGGATGGGAAAACGCATCCGGATTGGCGAATGCATACTCGATGTCCACAGACCCATAGACCGCTGCCCAACGCCTGGCGTTAATCCTGAAACAGGTGAGCGCGACATCGAAGTAACACCGCACCTTCAAGAACACTTCGGCCACATTTATTGCGGCATGTATGCCAATGTGGTTGAAGGCGGAAAAATAAAGCCTGGCGATACAATCAGTGTCATCGGCAATGCAGCCATTAAACTTGAGGACACTTTTGTAATTAACGCCAGCAAATATCCCCTGTGGCCTCGCATGGCCGAAGTCATTTCCTGTGATATTGGCAATGATAAAACCACCATTACCCTGAAAAACACAAGTCCATGGCATCTGCCCCAGGCTCAAATCGGCCAGCGTCTAAAACTTCATTTAGATGAAACAGGCTGGACACAGGAATATATTACATCATCCTCCAATCATGAGTATGAAATTAAAATCGAAGACAGCCAAACAAGTGATCCGATTACAAAATATCTGAGAAATGGCCTT
>CALFBM010000054.1 GCA_937951645.1 uncultured Rhizobiaceae group bacterium | reverse complement strand
ATCAAATGGCAGAGTTACGTGAAAACAACAAAGGCTACGCAGCTAACGAATTGTACAAAGCAGGTGACTTTACAGGTGCAATAGCAAAATATAAAGAAGCAATCGCAGATGAAACTGATCCGATTAAACAGGCAAAAATGTACTTCTCTGTTGCCTCTATTCAATTCCGTAAATTGAAATCTTACGGACCAGCGCGCGAAAGCGCACGCAAAGCAGCAAGCTTAGACAGCAGCTTCGGAAAGCCATACGAGTTAATCGGAGATATGTACGCAACAGGTGCACGTAACTGTGGTAATAAATCATGGGATAATTCATTAGCTATCTTAGCAGCAATTGAAAAATACCAAAGTACAATCCTCGAATCAAATAAATAAGCTATTGAATCACAATAATACCTATGTGTTTAGACCCTAAGACCAGGACCTGTTAATCTGGTTAAAATGCTTGGAACAAATTTTGTGGATAATAGGCGTGAGGCGCGGTAAACCTTTTGTTTTGCAAGTCGAAACAATGCATAGCCCACGAAAACTTGTCCAACCCAAAGGGCGGTTGTTATGATAGCGAATTACTGCGTTAAAGCTTTTGACTGGGGGATAAGCCCCATTCTTCAAGCTTCGCCTTGTATTGCTTGTCATATCAAACGCCGTTTCAATCAAATTAACAGATAGTAAGACTAAGACTTAAAGTGTAACTTTACTCCCAGTGTTAAAACAAATTTAGCTATTTTTCACATTAGTCGCAAAGATATTTCTAAAAATTATATGTTTACTTATCGTAACAAAAAAGTGAGGATACTTTCCTAAGTAAAAATAGGGAGAAGAAAATTGAAAAAGTTACTCGCAGGTTTTGCGTTACTTGCTACGACGGCATTAACACCTTCAGTTGGCATTGCTGCTGAACAACAATTTATCTCAATTGGCACAGGCGGCGTTACGGGGGTTTATTACCCAACAGGTGGCGCTATTTGTCGTATGGTCAACAAGAACCGAAAAGAGCATGGTATTCGTTGTTCGGTAGAATCCACTGGCGGTTCTGTTTATAATATCAACACAGTGCGTGCTGGTGAATTGGAATTTGGTGTTGCCCAATCTGATTGGCAATTCCATGCTTATAAAGGCACTTCCAAATTTGCTGATCAAGGCGCTTTTGAAAAACAAAGAGCTGTGTTTTCAGTACACCCTGAGCCATTTACACTGGTTGCCCGCAAAGGTGCAGGCGTAACAGGTTTTGAAAGCTTAAAAGGCAAAAAAGTAAATGTCGGTAACCCAGGTTCTGGTCAGCGCGCTACAACAGAAGTTGTGATGGAAGGCTTTGGCATGCAGATGTCAGACTTCGCTTTGGCTTCAGAACTTAAAGGTTCCGAAATGGCACAAGCACTTTGTGACGGCAAGATTGACGCGATGATCTACACAATCGGTCACCCGGCTGCAGCAATCACAGAAGCTGCTACAACTTGTGATGTTGAACTTGTTTCTGTCGAAGGTGGACCAATTGATACACTTGTTGGCAATAATTCATATTACCGTAAAGCAACTGTTCCTGGTGGCACTTATCGTGGCTCTGATACAGACACAAATACATTTGGTGTAGGCGCAACCTTCATTACATCTTCTGATGTTTCTGAAGAAGTCGTTTACACACTTGTAAAGGCAGTCTTTGACAATTTTGATGATTTCAAAAAACTGCATCCGGCATTTGCCAACCTTAAGGAAGAAGAAATGATCAGCGATGGTCTTTCCGCACCGCTTCATGCGGGAGCTCTTAAATACTACAAAGAGCGCGGTTGGAAATAACCAAACACAAGAAACCGGGTAACGCATGTTACCCGGTTTTTTTAATTGTAGAGTAATTAAACCATAGTGAGGGATGGGCATGGTGAAGGATGTAGCAGGTGAGCAATCAGGATCAGATGTCGATAGTCTGGTTGCAGAGGTTGAAACAGGCGCAAGAAACGCTGGTGGTTTAGCCGGTCGTATTATTATCGCCATTGCTTTTATTTGGGCGCTCTTTCAACTTTATATAGCTTCGGCAATTCCTTTTACCCTAACCTCATTAACTGGGCTTAATCTGGTTTTTAACAATCAGGAAGCGCGCCAGGTTCATTTGGCATTTGCACTTGTGCTAGCCATGCTTGCTTATCCATTGTTTAAATCAAGTAGCAGGGAAAGTGTTCCTGTCTATGATTGGATTTTGGCGGGTTTGGCAGCCATGTCATGTCTTTATTTATTGTATTTTAAAAATGATATTGCAGGGCGTGCTGGGCTTCCCACGACTGCTGATCTTACCATGTCTGCTATTGGCATGGTTTCACTTGCTATTGCGGTCTATCGCTCATTGGGGCTGCCGCTTGTTATTGTTGCGCTTGTTTTCGTTGGCTATGTTTTCTTCGGGCATTATTCTTTCTTACCTGATGCCATTCAATGGAAAGGGGCTTCTTTTGGTAAGGCTATGTGGCATTTTTGGATGCAAACAGAAGGTGTTTTTGGGGTAGCACTGGGTGTTTCGGCATCAATGATTTTCCTGTTTGTTCTGTTTGGGTCATTACTTGAGAAAGCTGGCGCTGGTAATTATTTCATCAAATTAGCATTTGCCTTATTAGGTCATTTTAGAGGGGGGCCGGCTAAGGCTGCCGTTGTGGCCTCTGCCATGTCTGGCCTTTATTCAGGGTCTTCAATTGCCAATGTTGTAACGACAGGTACATTTACAATTCCGCTTATGAAGCGTACTGGATTTTCTCCTGAAAAGTCAGGGGCTGTGGAAGTTGCTTCTTCGACGAATGGGCAGTTAACGCCACCTGTTATGGGCGCTGCCGCGTTTTTAATTTCCGAGTTTACGGGTGTTTCTTATCCTGAACTTATTAAACATGCATTTCTGCCTGCCATTATTTCGTATATTGCGCTAGTTTATATTGTGCATCTTGAGGCCTTGAAATTAGGTCTTAAAGGCATGGAGCGCCCTAGCGTTATTGGTACGGCTGCGCAACGTCTTTCAGGTGTTCTATTTGGTTTTATTGCCATGGGTTTGCTGGGTATGGCTGTTTATTACGGGCTTGGTTGGATCAAGGTTGCATTCCCTAATATGACGTTTTTAACTGCGGTGATTATCTTTCTTGTGGCCTATGCTGTTTTGATTTTCAAAGCTGCGGGTGTTCCTGATCTTGCGATTGATAACCCCAATGCGCCAATGACGAAATTACCTCGTCCATGGGAAGTTGCCATTACAGGCTTTCACTTTATTTTGCCAATCGTCGTCTTGATCTGGTGCATTTTGATCGAACGTTTATCACCAACACTTTCTGCTTATTGGGCAACGGTTGCGATGATTTTCATTCTCTTTACCCAAAGGCCAATCAAGAGCTTTTTGCGAGGAGAGGGCAACATTGGACAAGGTTTTCGTCAAGGCTGGCAAGATTTCTTTAACGGCATGATTGCGGGTTCCAGAAACATGATTGGTATTGGCGTCGCCACAGGTGCAGCAGGTGTTATCATCGGTACAGTTACACTTACAGGTGCTCATCAGGTTGTGGGTGAATTTGTCGAATTCCTGTCAGGCGGTAGCATCATTGTAATGCTTCTACTGGTAGCCGTGATGAGCCTTATTCTTGGTATGGGGCTGCCGACCACTGCCAATTATCTGGTTGTTTCATCCTTAATGGCGCCTGTGATTGTTTCTGTTGGTGCTGCTAATGGTTTGATTGTCCCGTTGGTCGCTGTGCATTTGTTTGTGTTTTATTTTGGTATTCTGGCGGATGATACGCCGCCTGTGGGGTTGGCTGCATTTGCGGCAGCTGCTATTTCTGGCGGAGACCCAATCAAAACCGGTATTCAAGGCTTTGCTTATGATATCAGGACAGCGCTTTTACCTTTCTTGTTTATCTTTAATACCGAACTCTTGCTGATTGATGTTTCAACAGGGAAAGCGTTTTTTATCTTCTTTGTGGCTGTTATCGCCATGATGCTTTTTGCAGCCGCTACGCAAGGTTATTTCCTTGCCAAAAGCAGGTTATGGGAAACCGCTGTCCTTTTACTCGTTGCCTTTACCTTGTTCAGGCCAGGCTATTGGCTTGATTATGTGCAACCGCCTTTTGATAATCGTTCAGGTATTGAAGCCTCTCAAATTGCTGAAACCATGAAAGATAACGATTTCTTGCGCATCCTGGTCAAAGGGCCTGATTTTGATGATATAGACAAAACTACCGAGCAAACCATTATGGTCAATCTAGGTAAACAAGGTGCGGGTGAAGAGCGGTTAAAACAGGGCGGGCTTTTGGTGCGGATAGAAGATGGTAAGGCCATTCTTGAAGAGCCGCTTCCTGGTACGCCTTTCTTTGTGCCTTTTCAGACATTTGATTTTTACGGTGATGCGCCCGTACAAATTGAAGCTGTGCAAGTGCGGTCGGAGCGGATATTCAAGGAAGTCTTTTATATTCCTGCATTAGCGTTATTGATGGTGGTTATCTTCTTTCAGCGTAGACGCCAAACAACACCAGCTTTTTGGGCAGGTCGTGCAATTTCATCTTAAGAGGAATTCATGGGACATATCTTTGGTCGTACAACGTCTGGTAACATGCCGACCGCCGTTAAAGGTGAGGGATGTTATATCATAGACAGTAATGGCAAACGCTATTTTGACGGTTCAGGCGGGGCGGCTGTCTCCTGTCTTGGTCATTCCAATGAACGCGTTAAACAAGCGATTAACGACCAACTTTCAAATCTTGAATTTGCGCATACGGGATTTTTCACAAGTAAGCCTGCCGAAGCTCTGGCTGACCTTTTAATCAAGAATGCGCCTGAAGGCATTGACCGTGTTTATTTGGTCTCTGGTGGGTCTGAGGCTGTTGAAGCAGCGATTAAACTTGCACGGCAGTATTATCTTGAAAAGGGAGAGCCCAAGCGAAACAAGATTATTGCCAGGCGGCAAAGTTATCACGGTAACACATTGGGTGCGCTCGCATCTGGCGGAAATGAATGGCGACGCGCCCAATTTGCGCCTTTACTGATAGAAGTTTCGCATATTGCACCATGTTATGAATATCGTGAGCGCACGAGAGATGAAACTTCTTATGAATTTGGTCAAAGGGTTGCCAATGAGCTTGAAGCGGAAATTTTAAGGTTTGGTGCTGACGAAGTTATGGCTTTCATGGCAGAACCTGTCGTGGGTGCTACGCTGGGTGCTGTGCCCGCCGTTAAAGGTTATTTCACCCGTATTCGTGAGATATGCGATCAATATGGTGTTTTGTTAATTCTTGATGAAGTCATGTGCGGCATGGGACGTACAGGAACTCTTTTCGCCTGTGAGCAAGATGGCATTACGCCAGATATTGTCACAATCGCAAAAGGTCTTGGCGCTGGTTATCAACCGATTGGTGCCATGCTTTGTTCAAGTGAAATTTATGGTGCGATTGAAACTGGTAGCGGTTTTTTCCAACATGGTCATACGTATCTGGGACACCCGGTTGCAAGTGCTGCTTCCCATGCGGTGGTTTCTGAAATTTTTGAAAATAATCTTTTACAGCATGTTCAAACACAAGGCGAAAAACTACAATCGGCCTTGAATGAAACATTTGGACAACATCCTAATATTGGCGATATTCGCGGACGAGGGCTGTTTAGAGGTTTGGAAATTGTTACAGATAGAAAGGCCAAAGCTCCATTTGATGCTTCTCTAGGCACTGCAAAGAAAATAAAAGCTGCCGCATTTGATGCAGGCCTAATTTGTTATCCGATGTCAGGTACAATTGATGGTAAAAACGGCGACCACATACTTCTGGCTCCGCCATTTATTATGAATGATAATCAAATTGGTGAACTCGTAGATAAACTAAAACTAGCGATTGATACGGTTGTAAGTTGATTTTGTTGGTGCGGGTACCCGGACTCGAACCGGGACGATCTAAGATCGAGGGATTTTAAGTCCCTTGCGTCTACCGATTCCGCCATACCCGCGACTATAAACCGGATTATGTTCTGGCTAACTTAGCTAGCTGAAACAATCAAGCGCTTTTCGCAGCTTGTGCCGATTTTACTGCTTCATAACCTGCAAGAGCGGTAATACGTGCTTGTTTATGGTCAACAATCGGGTGTGGATATGTTATTCCAAGTTCAATACCAGCCGCTTTAAGTTCCATTTGCGTTGCTTCATGAGGGCGGTGAATCAAAGTATTTGGCAGTCCGGATAATTCAGGGCACCATTTGCGAATATAGTTGCCATCGGGATCAAATTTTGGCCCTTGGCTTATGGGATTAAAAATCCGGAAATAGGGCGCTGCATCGGCTCCTGAACCTGAAATCCACTGCCAGCTTGTTGTATTATTAGCAAGATCAGCATCCAGTAACGTATCCCAGAACCAGGCTTCACCATGGCTCCAGTGAAGCTGCAGATGTTTTACCAAAAAACTCCCCACAAGCATTCTGATACGGTTGTGCATATAGCCTGTATGCCATAATTCACGCATGCCTGCGTCAACCATGGGATAACCCGTCATGCCTTTTTGCCAAGCTGTTAAATCCTGAGCACTTTCGCGCCATGGATAATCATCAAATGCCGGTTTCCAGTTCTTTATTGGAATTTTCGGAAAATGAAAAAGCAGGTGATTGGCAAAGTCGCGCCAGCCAACTTCTGCAACAAATTTATCAATATCTTTTGTATAATCCGGCATTTCGGATTTACGTGCATAAGCATTTTTGCAAACCTGTCTTGGAGAAACCTCACCAAAATGAATGTGTGGTGAGAGGCGTGAAATGTTTGGCAAATCAGGGCGGTTGCGTAATTCTCCATAGCCCTTGATGTCATCTTGCAGGAATTCATCTAGTCGCTTAATTGCGCCAGCTTCCCCGGGTGTCCAAAGATCTTTCCAGTCTTTCGCCCAATCAGGATTTGTCGGCAATAAATTCCAGTCCCCAAGCGTCTCTCCCAAACCATCAATTTTTGCCAACTTAATGGAAGGTTTCAAAACAGGTTCAGGAATTCCCTTGGCAAGGTTTGCTTTCCAGAACGGTGTATAAACCTTGTAAGGGCCGCCAGCCCCTGTTTCAATTTCCCATGGTTCGCGAACCACGGAACCGTTGAAGCTCTGAATATCAAATCCATCATTACTCAAGGTAGATTTGATTTCCGTATCACGCTTTACAATATGAGGCTCATAGCCCCGGTTCCAATAAACACCATCTGCCTTGGTTTCATTAATCAGACCTTGAAGAATGCCAAGCGGATCGCCGCGTCGAATTACCAAACCGCCAAGGCTATCACTTAGAGCTAACAGGCTATGATGCAGCCACCATTTTGATGCACCACCTAATTCGCGGTCAGTTTCATCCAGAATAAAAAGTGGAATAATTTCACCATTGTTGCAGGCATTAGAAAGTGCGGGATTATCACCAAGGCGTAAATCCTGCCTGAACCAAACGATTGTTTTTGTCATATCTTACAATTTGTCTTTCGGCGTTGCGTCACTAAAAAAGGCATCCAGATTATCAAGTGCGCGAAAACCCATGGCGTCGCGTGTTGTAACTGTTGCACTACCTATATGGGGCAGCATGAAGACATTGCCATGGTCGGAAAATGCAGGATTTCCACCGGGTTCAGTAACGAAGCAATCAAGGCCGGCTGCCGAGAGTTTTCCTGACTTTAAAGCTTCAATAAGGGCATCCTCATCAATTAATGCACCACGCGCTGTATTTACCAAAACTGCGCCGTCAGGCATTAATGCAAATCGCTCTGCATTCATCATGCCTGTGGTTTCAGGTGTTGCAGGGCAATGGAGTGAAAGGAAGTCAGAGACGCCTAAAACGCTTTCAATATTATCGTGATAAATGGCACCTGCTTCTTTTTTAGTAGGAAGTTGCGAACGGTTGTAATAATGGACTTCCATACCAAAACCACGTGCATTCCTTGCCATCGCTTGTCCTACACGCCCCATGCCAATAATGCCAAGTCGTGATCCTGAAACCTGTTTGCCAACCATGAAGGCCGGTGACCAGAAATTCCACTTGCCTTCACGCACCATTGTATCACCTTCAACGGCGCGGCGTGCAGCCCCCAACATCAACAGAAAGGCAATTTCTGCGGTGGCATCTGACAAGACATCAGGTGTATTGGTAACGCAAATGCCACGTGCATTAAGGGCAGGGATGTCGCAATGATCTGTACCAACTGAATGATTGGCGATAATTTTTACACGCGCATCCAGCTCGTCTACCGTGCGTCCCCGAAATACTTCCGAGTGACAGGGCAGGATTGCATCCACTTTTGCACTCATTGCAATGATTTTATCCGCCGTATGCTCACCGTCCTCATGATTGATGATGCAATCATAATTTTCTTGCGCGCGCTCTAGCGTTGCATCTGACAGACGGCGGGTAATCCATAAGACAGGTTTGGCAGCCATGCTTATTCAATCTTTCAAGAGTTTGTATATTCGCGGTAGCGTTTCATCACCATGTAAGAAGTGAGAATAATAAAGAATATTGTTAGAGCAATCCAGATGCCTTGAAGCCAGCCATGCGACAGCATGTGTTGTGTATCTGAAAAGGGAAGTCTGAAATTTGCAAATTCAAATTTTTTGACGAACTTTGAACCCTGCCAGCAACCAAATGCCAAAATCATTCCTGCATAAAGTATGCCAATGGTTTGAAGTGAAAACTTCACGCCTTTGGTCATGCCGGTTGTTTCTTCCAAAAAATTGTAGAAGGCCAAACCGAGTACAAAAATAATAATCAGGAAAAATGGTAATCCGCCCCAAAATCCGGCGAACCCGGCAGATATACTCTGCGCCAGGGCAATAACAAATATTGATAAAATTGCTACCGCAATAAATGCTGAAATTCCGTTCAGGGGTGCTTTTTCCATTTGTATTTCTCCTGCATCCAGTTTTGATGCTTATTGCAATTCAGTCAACAGCCAGTTTGCTGTTCTTAATAATCTGTCATCTTCTTCATAACCGGCAACCAATTGAACACCAATGGGCAAACCGTTGCTCCCAACCATCATGGGTAGACTGACACAAGGAAGGCCAGCCAGCGTCCAAAGCGTGCAAAATACCGGATCACCCGTGCCAGCACTTAAAAGAGGTGCTTCACCTGTAGAAGATGGTGTTATGATGGCGTCATAGTCCAAAAAGAACTCAGCCAGAAAACTTTCTGTTTGTCCCATAATATCAAGTGCGTATTCATATTCATCTTTGGAGATTTTACGGCCACGTTCGATAATGGGTTTCAAAGTATTACTGATTGCATCCCAATGATTATTAAAGACATCTGCTTGATGCATGCAAATTTCATACTCGTGAATAATGCGTTGTGTATCAATCAGGCCTGTAAAGTTTTCAGGCGCTTCAATTCGGGTTACACGTGCACCAAGGGCTGAAAGGACTTCTTCAAAGCCTTCTTTGGAATCTTGTGAAAGACGATCTGCAAAGGGTAAATCGAACCAAGCAAGTTCAGGCTCTATTTCAACTTCTTTTTGTGCACCTTCCAGCATGTGAGGGCGATGGCGTGTGTAAGACTTTTCATCTTGTGGATCATAGCATCCGATTGCATCACTTAGAAGAGCTGCATCTTCCAGTGTCCTGCCAAATACACCAACCTGATCGAGTGAGTTTGAAGTTTGTAAAAGACCGCTGCGAGAGATAATGCCTCTGCTTGGCTTGAAACCATAAGTGCCACAAAAAGAAGCAGGGCGTATGACCGAACCGTTGGTTTGTGTCCCAATCGCCAAGGGGACATGATAGCCCGCTACTGCTGCTGCCGAACCACTGGAAGAACCTCCCGGTGTATGCTCCGGATTATGCGGATTGCTGGTATCTGCTGCATGCATAAAAGCAAGTTCTGTCGTAACGGTTTTGCCCAATATGACAGCACCTTCTTCACGCAACCGGTTTACAATTGTTGCATCCGTATCGGGTTGGCGCCCCTTGAATATAGTTGTGCCGCGTTCTGTCCGAAGGTCTTTGGTGTCGATGATGTCTTTAAGGCCGACAGGTATGCCATGAAGTGACCCCATTGGACGGCCACGAAACCGATTGTCGTCCATTTCTTTGGCTTGTGCCAGCGCATATTCTTTATCCAGATGTGCCCAGGCTTTTAGCTGACCATCGGTCTGCTCAATACGATCCAGACAGGATTGCACCAGTTCAACAGATGTAAGCCATCCTTCACGGATTTTTTGAGCAGCGTCAGTAGCACTGAGGCCATGGGGTGGTAAATCAGTCATGATCTTGTTTCACAGCCCTATGGGAACAGATAGTCAGGCAGCCAAAGAGCAATCTCCGGATACTGATACATCATTGCCATACACGCAATTACTATAGCCAGATACGGCAGAATGCCCTTGAATATCTGCACAAGCTCAATCTGATTTTTGAGCACACCTTTGAGATAATATGCAGACATGGCCATCGGCGGCGTCAAGAATGAGGTCTGCAGGTTAAGGGCTACCAGCATTGCAAAGAAGTACGGATTAACATCAAAGGCTGAAAGCATGGGCAAGAAGATAGGCACAAAGATAATCAAGATTTCTGACCATTCCAGAGGCCAACCCAGAAGGAAGATAATCAACTGGGCAAGGATAAGGAATTGCCAAGGTTCAAGATCAAAACTCAAAACCCAATCCTTGATCAAATGTTCGCCGCCAAGCAGTGAGAACACAGCCGAGAAGATAAACGAACCAATAAAGAGCCAACATACCATGGATGTGGCTTTTGCGGTGAGAAATACGCTCTCCTTGAGTTTTTCCCACGTCAGCGCACGGTAAGCTGCTGCAAGACCAATACCACCCGCAGCACCCATGGCAGCCGCTTCTGCAGGCGTTGCGAGGCCACCAAGGATTGAACCCAGAACAAGCATTATGAGAATTGTTAGCGGAAAAAATGAAAATAGCAGATCTTTGAAAATAACTGATGGAGGAGGGACATCCTCATCTTTTGGTGCAGGGGCCAAAGACGGATTCATTGTAGCACGGATGATAACGTAAATCATGTAGGAACCAGCTAGCATTAGGCCTGGAAATACAGCGGCTGCATAAAGGCGAAGCGGCGATAGTTCTGCAATGACCGAATAAACGATCAGCATGATGGAAGGTGGGATCAAAATACCCAGCGTACCACCCGCACAAATAACCCCAGAGGCAAATTCCTTGTTGTAGTTTGCTTTGGCCATCGCAGGGAAAGCGAGTAGCCCCATCAGTGTTACAACGGCACCTACGATGCCGGAAGCTGTTGAGAACACTGTGCATGTAACAAGAGCTGCAATTGCCATGGATCCGGGAAGCTTGCGAGCAGCCATGTAGATTGAGAAGAACAACTTATCAATGATACTGGCACGTTCAACAATATACCCCATAAACAAGAACAGGGGTATCGCGACAAGTGTTGAGTTATCCATTACCTCAAAGGTGCGTTGCGCAAACAAATCAAAGATATTGTTTGTAAATAAATCACTTAGTTGTTCAAATTTATTGCCTTGTGTCAGATAATAATAAAATCCGAAAATGATGCCCATTGCCATTAGCGTGAAGGCAACAGGAAAGCCTAGGAGCACCAGAAAAATGAAGCTGGTGAGCATTAAAATTGCGACTTGTGGGTTTGACATCTTTGGGTCTCGATAAATTTTGTGACGTTACGGTTGTAGCGATGAGGATTATTTATTGGCGGGCATAATGGGCGGCGTGCCACGGTTCATGATGTCATGTTCCATTTCTGCCAAAAGATCCTCGGTTTCTTTCACGTCAGCCAGTCGCGGCATCCAGACGCCTGTCTTGATTGCTTTCCAGCATCGCAACATTTCTGCAAAGCCTTGAAGCAACATAAAAAAGCCAATGATGGGGACGAGCGTTTTTAGATAATAAATCTGAATGCCTGCAGGGCTGTTGAGGCTTACTTCTTTCCAGGCCCAGCTTTCACTTGCAGCGGTATATCCTGCATAAACAAGAGCAAACATGCCAGGGATAAAAAAGAGTACGTACAGGATAAGATCGGATGTGGCCTGCCATTTGACCGGATAAAGTCGGTAAAGAAAATCACCACGAACATGAGCGCCTTGCGCAAGCGCGTAAGGACCCGTCATCAAGAATAGCGCGCCATACATCTGGATTTGCATGTCCAGCGACCAAACGGTTGGGGAATTTAGGATGTAACGAACGAAAACCTCGTAAGCCACAGCAAGTGTTAAAATAAGAATGCACCATCCAAATGCGCGGCCAAGCCAAACACTTATACCTTCAATTGTATAAACAGTTTTTTCCACTTTTTCTCCCCTCCAGCCAGCATATTCGGTGCAAGGCAGGAATGTGTAATGTCATTTTGCCAATGTTTCTAAAAAACCAGAGGCTAAAATAAAAGCCTCTGGTTCGCTGTTTTTCTAAAGGCGTTTTGCCTTAGCCAAAGTAATGCTTGTAAGCCAGCTTGTAATCAGGCTGGTTCAAGTTCAGGTAGTTCATCACATTTTTAGCGTAAGCTTTTTGTGATTCAATTACCTTGGCAAAGAACGCATCTTCACCAGAGATACGGTCAACGACTTTATCCCATGCTTCAAGCTGGGCTTGCATTACTGAGTCAGGCGTGCGGTAAACGTTAACACCTTGCTCATCACGCAGTTTGACCAGATCATCAGCATAACGCTTTGTATTGTTCCAGTAGAAGTTCGCACTTTCAGCTTCAGAGGCATGCTTCAAAATTGCCTGGTGTTCTGCTGGCAATGAGTTGAACTTGTCCTTGTTGAAAGTCACTTCAAAGAACTCTTGTGACTGGTGGAATGAAGCCAGGTGATAATGCTTGGATACATCCTGCATGCCAAAGTCACGGTCAGAGGTCGGATTGTTAAATTCAGCTGCATCAATCAGGCCTGATTTCATGGCTGGCTGAATTTCACCACCTGGAAGCTGTACAACTGACATGCCCATTTCCAACAGAACATCAGCGGCAAGACCAACAGTACGATACTTGAGGCCTTCCATTTGTGAAGCGTCCTTGATTTCCTCTTTAAACCAACCCATTGGCTGGGCAGGCATTGGTGAATTGAAGAATGATACAACATTCAAGCCAAGTGTGCCCATTAGTTCGTCAAACAATGCCTGGCCACCACCGTAGTGAACCCAGCCAAGCACTTCGTTGGATGACCAACCAAGGCATGGACCTGTACCAAATAGTGACGCAGCTTTTGATTTTGAATACCAGTAAGCAGGTACGTAGTGAGCGCCATCCAGTAGACCTTTATGCACAGCGTTTTGCATTTGACCTGTTTTTACAACAGAGTTTACCGCAAGCAGGTCAATCTTGAGATCCTTGCCGGCCATTGCATGTACGCGTTCCACATATGATTTTGCGTTTTCAAGAAAAATCCCGCCACCCCAAGCAGCCTGGACTTTCAATACAGTAGGTTCAGCACGGGCAACCGCTGGTGCAGCAAGTGCGCCTGCAGCAACTGTAGAGGCAACAGCTGTGCCTTTAAGAAACTTTCTGCGATTAAGTTGTTCAGTCATATTATCTCCTCCAGAGCCCAATAGCGGGCATTTAAAACCGTAGTTAATGTACGGATGCATAATTTAATCACCATTGTTGGCGTTCTACAAGCAAAACAGTCGAAGATTGAGGTAAATAAATTCATTTGTTCCCAAATGGAAATAATGTGGTAGTTTTCAAAAAAATTGGGGCAATTTTGGATGATTCCACGTTATTTTATTGCTGGAAGCAATAAAGCGGCGCTAAATTTGAATGAGCATCTCTAAAAATAAAAGGTTTTTAAAAATATGACGATTACAAGAATCAGGCCCGGTGACAGAATGAGCCAGGTAGTTGTGCATAACAATACCGTTTACACAGCCGGGCAAGTGGCTGAAGGCGATACAATCGCAGATCAGACTGTAAGCATTCTCGCCCAAATTGATGATTTATTGGCAGAAGCCGGTTCAGATAAGTCAAACCTTCTCTCGGCAACAATTTGGATAACCGACATGGCCAATTTTGCAGAGATGAACAGGGTTTGGGATAATTGGGTATCAAAAGGCAATCCACCTGCTCGCGCGTGTGTTGAGTCAAAGCTTGCAAAATCAAAATTTTTAGTTGAAATACAGGTAATTGCAGCAATTGTCTGATATATCACTTGAGCATATAAAATTTACCACTGATGATGGCATTGGTAGTCTGGCACGGGTCGGATTAGTTGTGCTGGCCACTGATTTTACTATTGAGCATGAATTTCGTCAGATTTTCGTTGAACCTGAGATTGGCCTGTTTGCTGCTCGTATATATAATGATGCAGTAGTCACACCAGAAACGCTTTCTGCCATGGGGTCTCGAATTACCGAGACGGTGAACTTGATACTGCCGGATGAAAAACTTGACGTGGTGGCTTATGGCTGTACATCAGCCTCTATGGTGATGGGAGAAGATAAGGTCTTTTCATGCATTCATGAGAGCCAGCCTGATGCAAAGTGCACGACACCAGCAACAGCTGCCTTTGCCGCCTTTAATGCTTTTGGAGCAAAACGCATTGCCGTACTTACACCCTATCGAAGCGATGTAAACAAAATCGTAAAATCATACATCGAGCAGGCAGGCTTTGAAGTTCCGGTTTTTGGCTCTTTTAACGAAGAACATGATCCCACCGTCGCCAGAATTGATGCGCATAGCATCGTCAATGCAGTTGATAAACTGAAACAGGCAGACGAAGTGGACATGGTATTTGTTTCTTGCACGAATGTACGCTTGATGCAGGCTGTCTGTGAAATTGAAGCCAAGACAAGTTTACCGGTAACATCCTCAAATCATGCCATGGCATGGCACGCATTGAGGCTTGCTGGCGATGAACGTGCCATGCCGCAGTGGGGAAGTTTGTATGAAAAGAGCTTGGGCTAGGTGAATTTTATAACAGATTTTTGTAAAATATGGCGGCTAGCTTATCTGATAGGCTGGGAGACAAACTAGCCGCTACGTAACTTCCTACTTGCCCCGTAGTTCATCACGCAGAATCTAGATAGACAAAAACTTACGCTAAGTAAAGAAATAATTTCAAATATCATGAAAATTGTTTTTGCTATTATTTATAGCTATTTAGCATCGCAAAATGATAAGATAAAATAATGGAAAATGTTTTCAATCCACATATTTGGCAGCTTGCTCATAACCGTGAACTTGAGCTTGGCCCCAAGGCAATTGTCATGGGTATTTTAAATGTGACGCCAGATTCATTTTCTGATGGTGGCAAGTTTGTTGATATTGAGGCTTCCGTTCAACAGGCAGTTAAAATGATAAGTGAAGGAGCCTCAATCATTGACATTGGGGGAGAATCTACGCGTCCAGGTGCTGAGCCTGTTAGCGCGCAAGAGGAACAGGCAAGAATACTCCCGGTTATTGAGGCGTTAAGCGCCGATACCAGTGCTGTCTTGTCAATTGATACTTATAGAGCGAGCACCGCCAAGTTGGCGATAAAGGCAGGTGCACATATTATCAATGATGTATGGGGCTTTCAAAAAGATCCTGGGATAGCAAACGTTGCAGTGGAATTTGAAGCCGGATGCTGTGCAATGCATACAGGGCGTGAGCGCACAACGGAAAAAGATGTAATCAAAGACCAGTTTGTTTTTCTTGAACAATCATTGAAGCACATGAAAAATACTGGAATTAATGCCAGTCAGATTATACTTGATCCGGGATTTGGGTTCGCCAAAAACAATAACGAATGTATACAGCTTCTAGGGCGGTTCGAAGAATTGCACAAGTTAGGCTATCCATTGCTCGTGGGGACATCGAGAAAGCGTTTTATAGGTCATTTTACTGGACAGGACGCAGACAATCGCGATATTGGCACAGCCGCGACAAGCGTAGTCGCTCGCATGAAAGGTGCGCAAGTTTTTCGTGTACATGATGTAGCATCAAATATACAGGCATTGGCTATGGCAGATGCTATTATTGCCTTGGGACAGGATTGAAAATGTCAAAATATAAAATCACCCTCAAAAACTGTGCATTCTTTGCACGTCACGGTGTTTATAATGAAGAAGAAACTCTGGGGCAGCGTTTCTTTGTGGATGCAGTATTGGATGTTGATGCGGGTAATGCATTAACCGAAGACGAGATTGAAGGTACAGTTGACTACGGTACAGCTTTTCAGGTTATCGAAAGCATCATCACGGGTAAGCGGCGTTTTTTAATTGAATCTTTGGCGCTTGAAACAGCCAAGGCACTTTGTCATAAATTTCCCATGATTGAGAATGCGGAAATAACCATTCGCAAGCCAAACGCACCAGTACAGGGTGTCCTGGATCACGTTGAAGTTACGCTGAACCATAAACCCAATGGCTAAATTTGTAACTGCCTACATTGGGCTTGGCGGTAATGTTGGCGATGTATTTAACAACATGCAATCTGCTTTGCGTTCGCTTGATAGCCATGAGCAAATATCTGTCAGATCAATTTCTCACGTCTATAAAACGCCACCTTGGGGAATCGAGAAGCAGGATTGGTTTTTAAACGCGTGTGCATGCGTTCAAACATCCCTTACAGGTCATGAGCTTCTATCTGAATGTCTTGCCGCAGAAAAAAGCTTAAATCGCGTGCGCGAAATACGCTGGGGGCCAAGGACTATAGACCTTGATGTCTTGATTTATGGCAATGAAATAATTGATGCAGAAGATTTACAAGTTCCACATCCAAGAATGCACGAGCGTGGGTTTGTGATGTTACCCATGGCGGACATTGCGCCAAACGTAATGCTCCAGGAGAAATCAATCTTGCAATGGGTTGAATTGCTCAAGACAAGCGATATTCAAAAAACAGAACTTGAGCTTACTTTATAGAACTGGTCACGGTGCCTGTATCAATACGAGCCAAATTCATGCCGATAACAGGGATAAGCTGTTTGTTATGACGAACCGAGATTGTTGCTTTTAATTGGTTCTTGTCATTCAAGTTCACAACCATGATGCCCTTTAAATCATTGCGTATAATATCAACGATGATGCGGTTTCTTGTGTAGCGCCCGCCAGTAACATCCATGCCATCACCTTTGGCACCATCAAGAAAGGCACCTTTATAGCTACTGCCTTTTTTAGTAATGTGAGCTGTCATTTTTTGGGAAAACACACCAACACGGCATGCGCCGTCGATAATCATGCCATCACCTTTTGCAGGGTTTGTGCCATCAAACGTGCAGATGTATTTTGTACCCTTGTACTTGCCAGCAACAATTTCACCTGGCCCGGACCATTTACCTTCAATGCCCTTGAAGAATTTTACATCGGAGGCAAAAGCTGAATTACTTAGAGCGAAGGATATAAAAGCAGAAAGAACGAGGGCAACAAAACGCATAACAGAACCTTTAATTTTGATGCCTGAATATCACCTGAAATGGTTAATCAACCGTTCATCAATTGTGGCAAACGCTATATTTCTGAAGGAAAAACGGATTTTTTCAAAATGCCACTGGCTTTGGTAACATCTGCCCAGTCATCCATGTTAAAATCAATAATGGAAATGGTGGCTGTGGGATATTTATAGGCTATTTTTTCAAGTTCTTCAGAATCACCGGACCCAGGTAAGCTTATCGCAAGAGAACCACACATCGGATTGTGCCCAATAATCAAAAGGGATTTGGCGTCTTTGGTTGAGTTTATGATTTCGATATATTCAGAGAGACCACTTGAATAGAGACGCTCTGTATAAACAATTTCAGGTCCATTATCAAAACAGTCAATGACAGCATCAAGTGTTTGGCGTGTACGAATAGCACTCGAACATAATATTTTATCGGGCAAAACTCCTTCATTTATCATGACTTTGGATATCTTTTCCAAATCCTGCAAACCTCTGTCATTAAGCTCTCTGTCAAAGTCTCTGGCACCAGGAATGGCCCAGGAAGATTTGGCATGTCTCATAATATAAAGGCGTAGCATTGATGTTTCCAATCGTTAAGGATTACTACTTTACAGGGATAATCTGATAAACTTTTGTAGTGAACTGTTATTTCGCCTTGAGTGTTTTCAAGTCGCAGTCTATATACCGCCCAAAGGTCAAGCTTTACAACTGTAAAAGTTGTAACGAAATAGCAGGAGGTTTTCTTATGGGCATTGTAGAACTCGATATAGATTATCGTCCCAGTGATGACGAACCCTTTATGGGCGACATGCAAAAGGCTTATTTCAAGCAAAAGCTTGAAACGTGGAAGGCTGATATTCTTCGTGAATCAAAATCCACAATTGCTGTTCTTCAAGATGAAAGCGATAAAATGCCTGATGCGGCCGATCGTGCTTCTTCTGAAACAGATCGTTCCATTGAGCTGCGCGCAAGAGACCGCCAACGAAAATTGGTTAAAAAAATTGACTCTGCTCTTAAGCGTATTGAAGATGGCAGCTATGGTTATTGTGAGCATACCGGAGAGCCAATTAGCTTGAAGCGTCTGGACGCAAGACCCATCGCAACGCTTTCTATAGAGGCACAAGAGGCTCATGAACGTCGCGAAAAAGTTTATCGGGATGACTAGAAAATATTCAGGTTACAAATAAAAAAACCGCCATTTGGCGGTTTTTCTTTGTTGGAAAATAATACAAAAAAGCTTACTGAGCAGGTTCCTTGGCTTCACCAGAAAGTTCATTAAGTAAGCGTTGCATTTCATCATCACCATTATCATTATTGACAACTTTATCTGAAGATGGAGTATTGGTATTAACCTGAGGGGCTTCAGAAGCGCTTATTTCCAGTGCATCGGCTGATAAAGCGTCATCAAGTTGAGCTGAAATTGTACTCTCCAGGTCAACTTCAGGAATTTCTACTGTTTCTACAGCAGCCACGACTGATTCCGGCGTTTCAATTTCAGGTTCGATGTCGGTAGAAATTGCTTCTTCAACTAAGATTGTAGCTTCGGGGCTTGGTTTGGTAATATTTGATACGGTATCAGTAACCGTGTTCGAAACAGTCTCGGTAATATTACTTGCTGTATCAAATACGGTTTCAGTTGCATCGGAGGCTACTTGCGAAACAGTGTCAGCAGCATTTGATGTCATTGTTGTTGCTGCAGCTAATCCGGCTGTTCCAACTGCAGCTGCGCTTGCCATGGGTGTTGAAATTGACGGATTTTCTTTCTCAATTGGAACTTCGGCAATTTGTGCTTCTTTCTTCGCAACTGGCGCAATGACCGAATTTGCAGGTGCTTTTTGCGATGTTTGTGCACGCACGATATTGGATTCAACCACTAAATCATTCGCACCACCGATAAGAAGCAAATGCTCTACATTGTCGCGGCGTATCATAACCAGATACCGTTTCTCATCTACAGTAGTCGAGTCCGTGATTGAAAGGCGGGGAACGCGACTTCTCATGGCGCGTCTTGCTGCCGTTCCGGTCATTTTGCGGAAAATCCAGACAACTACAATTAACAGGAATGCAATTGCAAGCGTAATTAACACCAGATTGATTGCAGATCCATTTTCCCCGCTTGTTAAATTACTTAACCACTCCATACTCTTTACTCCCAGGCTGAAAAGCCAAAAAGGGTCAAAGCCCCAAACCGCATTTTAAATTATGAGCTATTATTAGCGCTCGCAAATACTTGCGAAAATAAATTTTCTACCCACACTGAGCGATATAATTATCAGAAGTGCTATTTTATATCAATATGGTCGGACTTGGGTTCAGCATAATACGCTAAACTGATAGTGTGTTTTATACGAATCGGCACTTGGTGGGTAAAAATCTATGGCGGGCAGCAAGCACGTAAAAAATACAGATGAGCGTAAGCCAGTCATAAATGAAATTAATTCTACCGCAGGTGTCGGTCGATTTTTTCTATTTGGCATTTTTTTGGTAATTGGGGTCTCGTTTCTGGCCTACTTTGGCCCTGATCGTCTTGGCGAACCATTTTTTTTGGCAATATTGGGTATATTGGCAAGCATTGGCGTGTTTTTTATATTTTCATTGGTGTTGGGTATTGTCCAATTAACCTCAGCAAAAAAGGTAGACGATTTTTCCAGAAACTTGATTGGTTCAATGGACTCTTCCATTGTGGTTTCGGATAGTGAAGGACGTGTAATTTACGCAAATGAAGCATATGCCCAACTTTTAGGTGCAAATTCACCTGAAGAAATTGCAAGTGTTGAAGCGGTTTTCTCAAAACGTCCTGAGGCTAATGAAATTATCTATAAAATGGCAAACGCATCAAAACAAGATATTGCCAGCATTGAAGAAATACGGCTGACGTCTGGTCTTAAAAATGCCCAGGAAGGAGCCAGATGGTTTCGTTTGCGTTCGAGGGGTATGGCAAATCCAGTCGATAATAAACCTGTAACGGTCTGGCAAGTGTCTGATGTTACGAGTGATCGTCAAAACCAGGAAAATACATTCCAGGAACTTCAAGACGCAATACATTATCTGGACCACGCACCTGCCGGCTTTATGGCTGGTGATAATAATGGCGAATTGGTCTATATTAACGCAACATTGGCCGATTGGCTGGGGATGGATTTAACCCGCTTTGAGCCAGGTTCATTAAACATGCAGGATATCATTTCAGGTGATAATCTGGCATTGTTTTCTTCATTGCAGTCCGGATCGGCAAGTGCGCACACAAGTGTGCTTGATCTTGATATGAAGAAAAGTGATGGCAAGCTCCTGCCTGTCAGGCTTTATCACAAGATACCATCATCTTCAGATGGCGCACCAGGTGCAACGCGTACACTTGTTATTAACAGGTCCGCAACAGCAAGTGATAGTGATGCGCTCAGGGATGCTGAAATTCGTTTCACACGGTTCTTCAATTCAACTCCTGTTGCCATTGCAGGGGTAAACAGCAGTGGTGAAATTGTGAGAACCAATGCGCCTTTCCAGCGTATGTTTGCCACAATAATTGAAGCTCAGGGCAGTGCAGGCGGCATGCAATATACCAACATGGTAGGTTCTGAAGATACTGCTCAATTAAAGGAAATCTTCTCTGAAGCACTTTCGGGAAGCAGTGAAATCAACCCGATTGATTTATCCATTAATGGTAACGAAGAACGTCATGTACGTTTCTACGTGAGCCATGTTGCACAAGTTGACGAGCAAGACACTGCCGACAATAATGACGATGAACGTGTCATCATTTATGCGATGGAGACTACAGAGCAAAGGGCGTTGGAAGATCAATTTGCCAAGGGACAAAAAATGCAAGCTGTTGGTCAGCTTGCAGGCGGAATTGCGCATGATTTTAATAATGTTCTCACTGCCATCATTGGTTTTTCTGATTTGCTTTTGACAAATCACAAGCCATCAGACCCTTCATTTCAGGATATCATGAATATCAAGCAAAATGCGAACAGAGCCGCAAGTTTGGTTCGACAATTGCTGGCGTTCTCACGAAGGCAAACATTGCGACCTCAAGTCCTTCATATGTCAGACGTATTGTTCGATTTGAACATGCTCCTGGACAGGCTCGTAGGTGACCGCGTAAAGCTGGAGGTTAAGCATGGCCGTGATCTTTGGCCAATAAAAGCGGATATTTCCCAGCTTGAACAAGTGATTGTAAACCTGGTTGTAAATGCCCGTGATGCCATGGAAGGTGAGGGCAGGCTTCAAATCAGAACCTTGAATATTGATGAAGAGACTTGTCGCAAGGATCATAATTATCACGAATTGGTACCTGCAGAATACGTGATGATCGAAGTTCAGGATGAAGGTACAGGCATGAGCCGGGAGGTGCTCGACAAGATATTCGAGCCATTTTTCTCTACTAAGGAAGTGGGCAAGGGGACTGGTCTTGGTCTTTCCACCGTATATGGAATCATCAAGCAAACTGGTGGTTATATTTATCCTGATAGTGAATTGGGCAAGGGAACGACCTTCCGCGTCTTCCTGCCAAGACATATTCAAACAGTAGAAGAAATAAATGAGCTTGAAAGCATTGCCTCTCAGGTAAAGGAAGAGCCAGTCAAGGATTTAACAGGTAGCTCAATAATTCTGCTTGTCGAAGACGAAGATGCTGTAAGGGCGTTTGCCTCTAGGGCTCTTGTATCGCGCGGTTATGAGGTCCATGAAGCAGCAAGCGGTGTGGAAGCGCTCGAAGTCATGGAAGAGTACGGCGATGAAATTGATCTTGTTGTTTCAGACGTGGTTATGCCTGAAATGGATGGGCCGACTTTATTGGTGGAATTGCGTAAGGAATACCCGGATCTGGGCTTTATATTCGTTTCAGGCTATGCGGAAGAAGCATTTTCTAAAAACCTGCCAGAAGCAGAGAGAGGCAAGTTTGGATTTCTGCCAAAGCCATATTCACTCAAGCAGTTAGCAACGACAGTTAAAGAAAAGCTTGAAGAAGGATAGGTGTCATGAAATTGCTGATACCGCCCCCTGTACAAGCCATTATCTGTGCTGCTTGCATGTGGGGGATATCAACGAAATTACCAGGCTTGAGTTTTTCATTCTCACTGCAGCAATCACTGGCAATATTGATCTGTCTTATGGGAATAGGAATGGATTTGGTCTCTGTAGGTCTGTTTACACGCTCAAAAACCACTGTATCGCCATTCAGTCCAAATAAAACAACAAGTCTCGTCATAACAGGTATTTATAAATACACCAGAAACCCAATGTATTTGGGGATGGTACTAATTCTTACGGGGCTGGCTGTTTGGCTGGGAAATTGGGCTTGTTTTGCGCTTGTTCCTGGCTTTGTCGTGTTCATCACAAAATTGCAGATCATCCCGGAAGAGGAAATGCTCCTGGAAAAATTTGGAGAAGAATACGGAGAATATATGTTGCGTGTCAGGCGCTGGATTTAATTAGCCCTGTTTTTCGTAACCAGATTGTATTTTTTTAGCTCATCTTGAGAGAAGTAATAGAGTTGTTGTGGTGGTGTTTCCAGCGCATGAAACCAGAGTTGCGGGTCAACTTCCATGATTTCCAAATGGCGTGTAATGCGTGCGGTGGTCGATTGTGTGCCGGAAATCGCTTCACTGGGGGATCGGGTATCTTCGCCATATGAAAAGAACTGATGAACTCCAATCGCAGCCTTGTCCTCGGCAATGCGCTTTTCTCCACCCGCAAAAACAAGTGGGCATGATGAGGCGCAGAGGTGGCCATTTGAAACCTTTGTAGTCCAGCCAAATTCACGAATTTTGGTAGATATTGAAAGCGCATCAAAAACCGAACCACCAGGCGAATTAAGTTCTACAGTTTTTACATATTCGCTAATGCCTTCAATCTCTTTTTTAAAAAGCTCTGCCGTCCCGACATCAATAAAACCGGTCATATAGAGAACGCCTTGGGAACCAAGTTCAATTGTCATGACATTATTCAGTATTTCGGGAGTTGTCGTTATATCAGGCGCTGTGGTTTGCGGTCGATCTTCACCCGTATTTTCAGGAACGAAAGCAGGCAATACGGGGTTTGCAGTTCGAGGTGTTACAACAGGAGCAATTTCATCTGCTTTCAGCATTTCGCGATAATCCAGAAAAAGCGTAAGCCCAACGCCAATTACAAGGCCATAAAATGCCGTTCGCATGAGGGTGGCATCATCCAGATACCGTCCGATTTTTAAAAGTACAGAAGTGCTTTGCCTCTCACTTCTATCTTCATCACCAGCCAGGGTAGGCTCAACACTCATGAGCGGCTTTCCTCAATACGTTTGCGCTGTTCAGAATCCACAGGTCTAAGTACAGTTGTATTGGAGGCTACTTGCTCTTTGATCTGCTCCTGTTTTTCAGACGTGTCGTCGTTGGTCATTTTGTTGTGTAATGCCACAGCACGCATCATTTCGGCAGCTGTAATTTGTTCCGCCGGATCAAGGTTTTGACGTTCCTGACGAATGGCAGAATGAGCGATAGACAAAATCAGAACCAAAACAGCAGGCAGAAGATCAATTGAAATTGCCCCCGCCCAACTTGGTACAAAATCACCTGCATAGCGCAGAACTGCTTCTGCACTTGACAGGGGTACAAAACGACGTGAAGCAACACGCGGCTCAGCCAAAATTACATCAGCAGCTTTAGCAAGTGCCGTTGATTGCGCTTCAACGGAAGCTTTTACATTATCAATGACTGTGTTTTGGCGAGAGGCCAAGTCCTGACTATTGCCATCAGCAATGGGCGCAATAAAACCAAGGGATAAATCCTCAGCCGCACGGCGAACAGATGGTGCAATAGACGTTTCCTGCAAGGATGCAATCACACCCGCAAGTGAAATCGCCTCACTGCCAAACTGGTCTGCACGCGGCTGAATGGCTCCAGGAGCAGAAACAAGCGTACGCATCTTCTCCAAATGCTCGCGCCCTTCAGTAAACAAGTCTGCACTTGTTGCCTTTGATGAAGTGATGGTAGTTGCCAGTTCATCCAGTTGATTGCCCATCTGGGACAAAAGCTGAACCACGGAACCGGATCCCGATGTGCCTGTTAGTGCGCCGGAATTTTGTTCTTCATCACCCAATCGCTTGAAGCGCTCGGATGCACGCATCACATCTGGCAAAAGACTTTGTGCAGAAAGCGCATTGGCATGTGCCTTGTCCAGATCTTCCACGTAACCTTCAAGTTGAAGTGCCAAATGCTGTTCGGTCGCGGCAGAGCCCGCCAATGCTGCTGCATTGAGCCATGATGACATTGCGATAATCATCAAGGATCCAAGCGCCATTGTGCCAAAAAGTGCTAACCGCCGCGCACCATCCTGCATCAGCGGCACAAATTTCAGCAAGTAGGTCCAAAATGCATAAATTGCCACAGAAACAGCCGTTGAATAGACAATTGCAGCAAAAAATACCTGCGTCGAAGACCCATCCAAAAGACTGCGAACCCCAAGATACGTGTAAACGCCACTGGCAAGCGCAAGAATTGCCAGCGCAAAACGGCTTATAACCTCAAGATTTTCAATCCCAAGCTTGATCTTGGCAGCATTGTTTTGTTCCGGCATGGCAAAGCCTCAGCGCAATTATAGTTTATAAAGTACTAACAATACAATTTGGGCTAAAAAGAGCCATGCGTCAAAGAGGGTTTATGGATGTGGTTAATGGGGAAGACTGAAAGGCATTACTTTGGTTAAACGCCAGGGTGGGAGCATACAATAATCTGGCTGTGATAGTTTAGGTTACTGTCACTGTAACCTCGTAACTCTAATTTTACTGTTACCGTAACTATAATTTCATTATACATTAATTATTTAGTGTAATTCGTCTGTGAGGTAATGTGAGTAATAACTCCTCGATATGTGCAAAATTTACTGGCCGTAGACTTTTGGTTCTGGGCTTTGGAAGTATTGCAGCAACGGTGCTTCCAATGATTATCAAACACATTGGCATTGATAAAAACCAAATTCTCATTCTTTCTGATGACGGACGTTATTCAAATTTACGCGTGGGTATTGAACATCAATCAATACGCCTTACACCTGAAAACCATACAAGAATACTTGCAAAGATTGTCACAGCTGGTGACTGTATTGTTAATCTCACCGGAGGTGTTTCAGCGCGTGATTTGGTTAAATATTGTCTGCTCAACGGCATAGACTACATCGATACCAGCAATGAACGCTGGGAACATGGTGCCATGTACAATGATTCAGCCGACTTCGCGCAACAATGGGCACAGTTAATTGGTGACAGGGATATTTTGCCCAAGGCCTCAACTGCACTAGTGAGCCATGGTGCAAATCCGGGCATTGTAAGTTACTTCGCAAAACAGGCTGTTGAAAACCTTGCGCGCAGCGAAGGTTATTGGAGTGAGGGCGGAACACCTGACTGGCCAAAGCTTGCAATGGCATTGGAAATTGAAGCACTACATATCTCAGAGCAAGACAGCCAAACAGCCAAAATAAAGGCAGGTTCAAATGATTTCTTTAATACTTGGTCTGTCGAAGGTTTGATTGAGGAGGGGCACTCAGCTCCCTGTTTTGCATGGGGCACACATGAGCAAAACATGCATGCAGTAAAATTACGCAAAGACCCTGCCTGCATGGTTGCAAGTTTTCCAGCCCCCGCCAAACATTGCAAGACACAAAGCTGGATACCCAGCGAAGGCCCTTTTAGCGCATCCATCATTCCCCATGAAGAAGCGTTTAGCATTGCAGAGCTTTTTTCAGATTGGAACAATCATTATCAGCCAAGCGTTCTATTTGCATATCGTCCATGCCCTCAAGCTTATGTGACGCTCTTTTCACAAAATGATGGGCTTGAAGCACTTAAACCCCGCGTCTTGATGAAAGAAGTACAATCAGGTGTCGATGAACTTGGCATTCTAGTCTTGAGAAAAGGCAAACGCGAAGTCTATTGGTATGGTTCAACGTTGGACATTGACACAGCAAGATCACTGGTCCCGTGCGCGAATGCTACATCCCTGCAAGTTGCTGCCGGGGTTTTGGGTGGCATTGTCTGGATACTTGAAAATGCCAACAAAGGTCTTGTTTCAGCAGAAGACACAGACCACACTCGCGTTCTTGAAGTTGCTCGCCCATATCTTGGTAATCTGGAAGGGGTTAGTGGGATATGGGAAGATTCACCTTCAGCATGGCAGATGTCTAATTTGCTGGAGAGCGAATATATATAGTCAATGGATTTAATGGCGACCAGTTTGATTGGGGCAAAATCAAACCAGCCGCCTATAGATATCGTAAAAAACGAATCTATAATGCCATAATAATACGCATGAGATTTTTTCCTGTAACAATAAGTCTCATAATTTTACTCAAATGCTGATCTGTCACGAGACATCAAGCATTAAGTAGAATTAGCCTCTACGTTCCAATAACACTTGCGACTTGTGGCTTGCTCTGCTATTGCGTTTTCCAAACGTTGAATGGGTTTTGTGCATCCTGATTTTTAACAAGTCCCGCACCCAAAACCCGAACCTCTTCGGAACATCAATTTTCTCCGGTGCTGTCTGGAAAACAGGCAAATACAAGCATTGGAAACAACATGAAACAGGTTTGAACAAATGCAAGTTACAGAAACCCTCAATGAAGGCTTGAAACGCGAGCTTAAAATCGTTGTTGCGAAAGAAGACATGAAATCGCAACTTGATGCCAAATTGGACACACTAAAAGGCCAGGTCAAGCTAAATGGCTTCCGTCAGGGTAAAGTGCCAAAATCACACCTTCAACAAATGTACGGTAAACAGGCAATGGCTGAAATTGTAAATGAGTATGTTTCCAAACGTACTGGAGAAGTGCTTGTCGAGCGCGAAGAGCGCGCTGCCCAACAGCCGGAAGTCAACATGACGGAAGACGAGAAGGAAGCAGAGGAAATTCTTGCAGGCAAAAAGGATTTTGAATTTTCCTTGAGTTATGAAGTTATTCCGGCAATCAATGTGCCTGAACTTGAAAAACTGAAATTGACGCGTCCGGTTGCGGAAGTGTCCGACAAGGAAATTGATGAGCAGATCGAAAAGATCGGCGATAATATGAAGCCTTACGAAGAGAAAAAGGGCAAGGCTGCAGACGGCGACCGCATCATCATGAATTATCTTGGCAAAATTGATGGCGAACCTTTTGAAGGGGGTGCTGACAATGATGCACAATTGGTTATTGGTTCTGGCCAGTTTATTCCCGGCTTTGAAGACCAGCTTAAAGGTACAAAAGCAGGCGATGAAACAGTTGTTAAAGTGAAATTTCCTGATGAGTACGGCGCAAAGCAACTTGCAGGCAAGGATGCCGAGTTTGATGTAACAGTTATTAAAGTTGAAAAAGCTGGCAAACTGGAAATCAACGATGAATTTGCTACCAAGCTTGGCATGGAAAATGTCGAGAAGTTGAAAGAAGCAGTGCGCGGCCAAATTGAAGGCCAGTACACATCTTTCTCGCGTGCCAAGGTAAAGCGTGAAATTCTTGATACGCTTGACAAGAAAACCAAAATGGAATTGCCGGAAAAAATGGTTGAGCAAGAGTTCAATAACATCTGGACACAGATGAACTCCGAACTTGAGCGTGCAGGCAAAACTTTCAAGGATGAAGGCACTACAGAAGCCAAAGCCAAGAAAGAATATCAAACATTGGCAGAACGCCGTGTGCGTCTGGGGCTGGTTCTCGCAGAAATTGGCGAAAAAGCCGACGTTCAGGTAACAGACGATGAAATGCAGGCAGCTGTTTATCAGCAAATCCAGCAGTATCCGGGTCAGGAAGAACAAGTTCTAAACTACTTCAAGGAAAACCCGGACGCAGTAGCAGGACTACGCGCGCCACTTTATGAAGATAAAGTTATCGACTTCATACTGGAAAAGGCTGAAGTAAAAGACAAAACAGTCAGCAAGGAAGAGCTGATGAAAGAAGATGAAGCCGAAGTATAAGCTTTAAATATTGGTCTGATCGGAATTTGAAAGCCCTGCATGAAAATGTGGGGCTTTTTTATACACTGTGTATGGTGCGATAGAGTGCGATATTATGACTTGGTAGCATTATAAAATACACATTAAGCCTGCTGTATTAATTATTACTGTTCACCATTAATCAATTAAGAAAATAAAAAAAGTTGCAATGGCAAAATATTGATCAAATACTGTGTTGGGCAAGTACATTCTATCACTTCAACAGATGGCTGGTAATTGCACCTCGAAAAATAAGCTATCGATTTTTCTTATTGTCAACGAATTTTAGTGTTGGTGAATAAGAAGCAGATATGAGTAATAGTATGATTTATGGTTCAGCCCACGCCAAGTTGATAAAATCTGACATCGCGATTATTGGTGGAGGAGTCGCCGGTTCTGCTGCTGCTGCGATGCTTGGAAAATCCGGACATGATTGCATACTGATAGACCCTCATGAAGTTTATCCGGATGACTTTCGCTGCGAGAAGCTTAATCGTCCACAAATGCAGACACTCGAAAACATGGGTTTGGCAAATGCTGTATTCAAATCCTGCACACCTATTGAAAGTGTGTGGATTTCTCGCCTGGGACATCTGCTAAACAAGGTAAACTACCCCCATTATGGATTTTCCTATCAAACGCTGATTACTGCCATAAGGGATGATATTCCAAAAACGGTGAAAAAGGTTTTCAGCAAGGTAAAGACCATTGAAAACACAGCGACCAAACAAACCCTTACACTTGTGGACGGTACGCAGGTTACCTGCCGTATTGTCATTATGGCTAATGGACTTAATCCAGGATTGAGAAGGCAACTTGGTGTCGAACAGGAAATGTTAAGCAGGCATCATGTGATGGCTGTCGGGTTTGATTTAAAACCTGAAAATAACAATAATTTTGGCTTTGAATCCTTAACATACTGGCCTGAAAAGGTTTCAAGCAAGATGGCGTATTTCACTGCTTTCAAAAATGATGGAAAATTCAGGGCAAACCTGTTCGGCTATTGGAAACGCGACGAAGAAACAATATTAAATTTACAGACTGCGCCAGAAGAAGCCCTCACATGTTTGATGCCATCACTTGAAAAAACAATTGGTAAATTCAGTGTTGATGGTCGCGTTCATGTTCGCCCAATTGACTTGTATCAAACGCATTCTCATACATGTGATGGCGTTGTGTTTATAGGAGATGCGTATTCTACTTCATGTCCTGGTGCGGGAACCGGAGTTGGCAAGGCATTAATTGATGTCAAACAGTTGTGTGGCACACACATTCCAGACTGGCTCGAAAGCAATGAATTAAGCGCGAAGACCATTGGAGACTTTTACAAGGATCCAGAAAAACTGGAAAGTGATACAGATAGTATCAACGGTGCATATTTTCTTCATGGAATTTCGACCAAACTGGGGCCAGGTTGGAGCGGACGCCGATGGATTAGGTTTATATATCATTTTGCCAGAGGAACTTTTTTGGGCATACCGTTTCGTAATTCAAGTATTTGACAAAAAACCTCTAAAGCACCTGCTAAAGTCATGAGGCAGATGAGAAATATTTTACCGGTAGGCACAAGGCAACCTGCGTTGCTTTATGAAGATAAAGTCGGTGGCTTCATCGTGAAAAAAGCAGAAGTTAAAAACAAAATAGCCAGCAAGAAAAAGCTGATGAAAGAAGATGGCGCGTAAGAGCCGAGGCTTTAATCTTGTCGGAATTTAAAAGCCTTGCATGAAAATATGGGACATTTTTCATGCACAGTGTGGTGGTAGATTGGTTTTAATGGTGGCTTTGTCTCATAAAGCGAATATCCATACAATTCTTGAGACTTGCCTTATACAAAATTCAAATAACAATACTGTTTAATGCAATAAAACATTAGAGATATCATACCGCTTGTAGATTAGTATTCACGCAAGCTCAGATATTTGCCAAAGGTTTGAACATGATGGATCAAAAAGAGCCTACACATTTTTTCAAGTTTCAGGAAATGAGAAAACTGGAACAAGAACAGGCCAAATCAAATCCATTTCTTGCCGAGGCACTTGAAAAGGAAAAACACGATGGACACCGTATTGCTGCGATTGCCAGAACAGTTGCGCTCGGTACGATTGCTATCCTCATACCCTTTCTGAACCCAAACTGGAACGTGCTTTTCTACGAGGCTACTCTTTTGGTTTTTATCGCATTGGGCTGGTTGCAATACAGAATGTCAAGTGTAGGAAGGTCAGGTGCTGAACTGGTCTTGATACTGGTCGACTTGATGTTCTTGACACTTATATTCATTTTTCCAAACCCATTCCTGGATGAGCAGATACCGACTGCCATGCTCTATAGATTTGATAATTTCATATATTTCTTTGTAATCCTGGCCGTTGCTACATTGGCATATTCATGGAGGACGATATGGGCAATGGGAACCTGGGTTGCCTTGTTATGGTTGGCTGGGGTTTTTGGTGTCACTTTTTTAGGGCACGAAATACCCGAGTTAAGCGACGCCGCAACAAAAGCATTTGCTGGGCATGACATTGTAACTGAACTTTTGGGCCCAAACGATATTCAACTCAATGTCAGGATACAGGAGATTGTCGTATTTATAATTGTTGCAGGCATTCTTGCGATCAAGGGATGGCGTTCAAACAATTTGTTAATGCAGCAGGCAAGCATAGCTGCAGAAAGAGCTAATCTTTCCCGATATTTCCCATCAAGTCTTGTGGATGTGCTGGCGTCTTCTGATCACGATATTGGCGCAGTCAGAAGTCAAGATGTGGGTGTTCTGTTTACTGATATTGTAGGCTTTACACAATTTGCAGAACAGCAGTCACCTGAGGAAGTAATGGAACTATTACGCGAATATCATGGCATTGTAGAAAAGGCAATTTTTGATAACAGTGGAACACTTGATAAATATATGGGGGATGGTGTCATGGCTACATTTGGCACGCCACAAACCGGACCAAATGACGGAATTAATACACTTCGAGCAGCTGAGCAGATCATAAGCACGATGGATAAGTTCAATAAAGAACGTGTGAATAACGGCAAATCCAAAATCGATGTTTCAATAGGTGCTCATTATGGTCCGGTTATCCTGGGTGATATAGGGCCATCTCGCAGACTTGAATTTGCAGTGCTTGGTGATACCGTAAACGTGGCAAGTAGATTGGAGTCAACAACTCGGGAACTGGAGTGTCGTTGTATTGTTAGTGACCACCTTATGAAGTCCTGTCTTCAGCCTCAAGAAGTTAGGGAGGCTGTGCAAAAAACCTTTGAATTCAAACAGGATATCAAACTGCGTGGGCGCAAGACGAAAGTTGACGTGTGGATTACATAACTAAAAATCAATATCCTCTTTGGTTAAGAAGTTAAGATATAGATAAACTCAAACCACAACAATGTCCCTAGCCACCCTGGTACTTAATAGCTCAGCGCCATCAGCTCGCACTACAATATTCTCTTCGTGCACCATCATTTTACCAGGTGCAAATTCGTAGCCCGGTTCGAGGGTCAGCACCATGCCTTCTTGCAATACGGTTTTGTCGAATGCAGCGTGAGAGGGGTGCTCGGTGAGTTGCATTCCTAGTCCGTGCCCCAAGCGGCCAACCGAGCCTGCGTCATCGCCCAGGCCCATGGCTTTGTTCATGGTGGTGAAGAGTTCTGCGCAGGTTGTTCCTGGCTTGCAAATTTCGAGTGCTGCTTCGGTTGCATCCCAGATTATATGATGTGCTTCTGCTACTTTTGGTGTTGGTTTGCCAATTGCATAATTACGATCAAAGTCGCAGAAGTAACCATCCCAAACGCAGCCTGTATCAAGGATTAGTACATCGCCGGATTGTAGCTTGCGAGTGGAAGGTGGTGAGATGATATCGTCATAGCCACCTTGACCCGAGCCGCCAACGAGGTAGGAAACATCGTCCACACCTTCATTAAGCAATTCATGTTTCATGGCTTGAAAAACCTCACGGTCTGACATGCCGATGGACACAAACCCTGGTGCACGAAGAAAAGCACGTGATGCAGCTTGCGCAGCATGGCGGATTTTATTGACCTCGTTTTCAGACTTTACAACCCTGAGCGCACGGACAAGTTCATTACAATCACGAATTGGATTATGGGGCAGGGAGTTAGTTAATCGCTCATAATCAGCCATAGGTATACGAAGATGCGACTCTGCACCTTTCATCACGCCTATAATACCAGACTTGCCGGCAACTTCGCGCAGGGTATCTGCCAAAAGGGAAACACCATCATCTTGCGGGTTTGGTGCATCCCAGGTGCGAATATCATTAACCCAGGTTTTTGCCATGCATTGACGGCCAATTTCCGGAATAACTGCAATCGGTTTGCCAGAGACCGGAATTACCATGAACCACGGTCGCGTAGGGCTTTGCCAGAATTGGGACAGAAAACCAGAGAAGTATCGAACTTCTGGTTCTGTCGTCAACAACATGGCCGATAGGCCTTCGCTCGCCATTTGAGTTTGTGCTTTGACAAGGCGCGCTTCAAATTCCGAAACTGGAAATCCGCGAGAAGGCTCACTTGGTTGTGCGGTCATGCAATTTCACCAGTGATGATTTGATCATAAATTTCTGGGTCAGTGGCACCTTCGCAACCAAAAACCAGAACGCGAGCCGCAGAGCTTAAACCAGCCGCTTTGCGCAACGTGTCATCCTTCATCATGCCAGCGAGCGCAATCACGCCCGGCAACCCACATTCGCCAGCTTCGATTTTTGGTCCTGCCTCACCGCAAGCAAGCAGGCGCATGCCCGTCGGAACTGCAGTATCTGCGATGGTCACAAAATGGCTAACGCGTTGTTTGAGTATCTCCCAGGCAAGCGGAGAAGCTTCACCGCAAGAAAGACCGGCCATGATGGTTTCTTGTGTAATGTGAACGGTCTCGGCCCTGCCAGATCGGGCGCTTGCTATGAGACAAGGCGCAAAGCCGGCTTCAACGATAATGACCTTGGGCATATGGATACCCAAATCCTGCCAAAGGGCAGCTGTAACAGCTGCAGCCAGACCGCCAACACCTGCCTGCAAAATAACATGCGTAGGCGGCTCAGCTTGTGCCTTGATCTCACGCACCATCATGGTGTAGCCCGCCATAACGTAACGCGGTACGTCCATGTATCCTTCCCATGTGGTGTCTGAAATAATTTCATAACCGTGCCTGGCGCTGTCTTCTGCACATTGACGAACGGACAAGTCATAGTCTCCATCAACACGAATAATCGTGGCACCATAAGCTGCCATGGCATCAGCGCGGCCTTGGCTGACTTCGGCATGGATATAGATAATGCATTTGCAACCAGCTTGTTGAGCGCCCCATGCAACGGAACGACCATGATTGCCATCAGTCGCAGTAGCAACAGTAATCCTTGAGGCGTCGCGTCCGCTCATAAGTTTTTCAACGGCATAAGCACCACCAAGTGCCTTGAAACTGCCAAGTCCAAAGCGGGTAGATTCATCCTTGTAGGAGAGTTTTTTAACACCAATTGCCTGTGCCAGGGGTGAAAGGTCATGCAACGCAGTAGGTGCATAACCATCCCAATTGGAGATGGTATCTTGTGCCTCACTGACCATGCTTGTCGGGAAGAGTACTTCCAGTTCTGCGGGATAAGCTGACGGTGTTTGTGTTAGTGAATGTGTATCGTCGATTTTGCACATATTCAGAAAGGATTGAATTGACTGCATGGTAACTCCATAATTTGAAGCAAGACTAGTGCATGATTTTGCACGGTGGGAGACAAATTGCGCCATGGCTGTTGAAAAAAATGTTCAAACCGCGCAAAGAAAGAATTGAGTTTGCAAAAGGAAGTAACAATGCAGCCGATCAAAGTTGGAAGCAAAACAATCGGGCCTGATGAAGAACCATTCATCATTGCCGAAATGTCTGGCAATCATAATGGTTCGAAGGAACGTGCGATTGAAATCATCAAGCGTGCAGCAGCGACAGGTGTCGATTGCCTGAAATTCCAAACTTATACCGCTGATACTATCACGCTCAATTCTACAAAAGCAGACTTTACAATCAATGATGAAAAAAGTCTTTGGAATGGCCGTCAACTACATGGGTTATATCATGAGGCTCATACCCCTTGGGAATGGCATGAAGAATTATTTCAAGTTGCAAATGATCATGGTGTTATTGCATTTTCCTCACCCTTTGATGAAACAGCTGTCGATTTTCTAGACAATCTTGGCGTGCCAATGTTTAAAGTGGCAAGCTTTGAAATTACCCATTTGCCGCTTATCCGCAAAATAGGTCAAACGCGAAAACCGGTAATTATCTCAACTGGCATGGCAAGTATTGAGGAAATTGAGACTGCTATTCAAGCTGCGAGAGACGGCGGTACGGATGACATTATTATCCTGAAATGTACAAGCCAATATCCGGCAAATGCCTCTGATGCCAATCTGGAAACCATTTCAGACATGGCGGAGCGCTTTGGGGTACAAGTTGGCTTGTCCGACCACACGCTTGGAATTGGTGTTGGCATTGCAGCAATCGGTTATGGTGCCACGGTGATTGAAAAGCACTTTACGATTGACCGCTCCGAAGGTGGGGTTGATTCTGAATTTTCCATGGAGCCTCATGAAATGAAAATGCTAAGGGAAGAAACTTCCCGAGCGTGGCATGCAAGTGGTCAGGTGAAATACGACGGTACTGACAATGAGCAAAAGTCAAAACAGTTTCGACAATCAATCTATCCTTCAAAAGATATTGTACAAGGTGAAGTGTTTAGCTCAGAAAATCTGAAAATCTGTCGCCCGGGCTTGAGTCTTGCACCATCCAACTGGGAAAAACTGATTGGAAAAAGTGCAAAACGGAAAATTGAGATGGGTGAACGTCTCGTTGAAGCGGATTTGTAAGCCTATTTGGTAACCCTAATTACGCCTGGGTTCCTTTGCCTCTTTAATTTCCGTGCGCCATACCCTATTTTAACCGCTAACGTAAAGATTCGCGGCAGCTTGAAGGGGCCATGACTACATGAAAAATCCAATTGAAACATATATGAACCTTGTGCCTATGGTTGTAGAGCAATCAGCTCGTGGTGAGCGTGCTTATGACATTTTTTCAAGATTGCTGAAAGAACGTGTTATCTTCCTTACAGGACCTGTTGAAGATGGTATGGCGACACTTATTTGTGCGCAACTTCTCTTCCTTGAAGCTGAAAACCCGAAAAAAGAAATAAACATTTATATCAATTCACCTGGCGGTGTTGTGACAGCAGGAATGGCTATTTATGACACGATGCAGTTTATTCGCCCGCCAGTTTCGACACTTTGCATGGGACAGGCAGCTTCAATGGGGTCATTGCTTCTTTGTGCTGGTAACAAGGATATGCGCTTTGCATTGCCAAATGCACGTATCATGGTTCACCAGCCTTCAGGTGGCTTTCAGGGGCAGGCTTCTGATATTGAGCGTCATGCACAGGATATCATAAAAATGAAACGTCGGTTGAACGAAGTCTATGTAAAACACACAGGGCAGGATTACGAAACTATTGAAAAAACGCTTGATCGTGACCACTTCATGACTGCCGAAGAAACAAAAGAGTTTGGTATTATTGATGAAGTCCTCGAACAACGTGTAGTTACTGACGAGGAATAAAACTTTCAGATTTGGGTTTAACTGTTTCTTTCTGTTAAGCCTATGTGAATGTTTTGTGACGTAAAATGATTCTAAAGGTGGTTTTGTGCTTGCGAAATTGCCTTTTCAATGTTTGAGTTTGGCCAATAAACAAGATAGCGTGATTTGTTGTTGATGAGTTTAAGGCTTAATTCAAGGATTATAAGTTAAAAGAGGCATCTGTTTTGGTGTCGCGCTACAGGCAAAAATATAAGGGCCGAGGTTAGTTTATGAGCAAGATTTCAAATACCACTGGCGGTAACAGCAGCGGTGGCGACAGCAAAAACACACTCTATTGTTCCTTTTGCGGTAAAAGTCAGCATGAAGTACGGAAACTGATTGCAGGTCCGACTGTATTCATTTGTGATGAATGTGTTGAGCTTTGTATGGATATCATTCGCGAAGAAAACAAGTCTTCGATGGTTAAATCCGGCGAAGGCATTCCTACTCCATTAGAAATTATGGACGTGCTTAATGATTATGTCATTGGTCAGCCTCATGCAAAACGTGTGCTGTCTGTTGCCGTGCACAACCATTACAAGCGTTTGAATCATGCGACCAAGAACCAGGACGTTGAATTGGCGAAGTCAAACATCATGCTTATTGGACCAACAGGTTGTGGTAAAACACTTCTTGCGCAGACATTGGCTCGTATTTTGGATGTGCCCTTTACAATGGCTGATGCGACAACGCTTACAGAAGCCGGTTACGTTGGTGAAGATGTTGAAAACATCATTCTAAAATTGCTTCAGGCGTCTGATTATAATGTTGAGCGTGCGCAACGCGGCATTGTTTACATTGATGAAGTAGACAAGATTTCCAGAAAGTCGGATAATCCATCGATTACACGTGATGTATCAGGTGAGGGTGTTCAGCAAGCACTTCTAAAGATTATGGAAGGCACAGTTGCATCTGTACCGCCACAAGGTGGCCGCAAACATCCACAACAAGAATTCCTGCAAGTAGATACTACCAACATGCTGTTTGTATGTGGGGGAGCTTTTGCCGGCCTTGAGAAAATCATTTCTGATCGTGGTCAAAAGACATCAATTGGGTTTGGTGCTCACGTGGAAAGCCCAGATGAACGCAAGACAGGAGAGCTGCTTCGTGGTGTTGAACCAGAAGATCTGCAGCGCTTTGGTCTAATCCCTGAATTTATTGGTCGTGTGCCTGTGCTGGCAACCTTGGAAGATCTGGACGAGGATGCGCTTGTGCAAATTCTTACAGAACCAAAAAATGCACTCGTAAAACAGTATCAGCGTTTATTTGAGCTGGAAGATGTTAAGCTTTCTTTCCATGAAGATGCACTTAAAGCCGTTGCACGACGTGCAATCGGCCGCAAAACGGGCGCTCGTGGCCTGCGTTCAATTCTTGAAGGTATATTGCTGGATACAATGTTTGATTTGCCTGCACTTGAAGGTGTTGAAGAAGTGGTGATCTCTGAAGAAGTGGTCGATGGCGATGCACGCCCGCTTTATATTTATTCAGAAAAGAAGGAAGAAAAAGAAGCTAGCGCTTAATTTTAATCTCAAGAAAACTTTGGAAGACCGCTACAATTTTCTTGTAGCGGTTTTTTTGCGACTAAATGCACATTTTAGACAAAAACGGTGGGAATTAGCTATTTTAAGGGGTTGAATGACAACTCTTACCACCCCAAATCACAATTAACAGAAACTTTTGTAACCGTTCAATTCCAGAATGGTTAGCCTCTCTCCACAGTGAATTAGCTATAATTAGTAAATTCAGTATTCGTTCAGGTGAGAAGGGTTTAAAATAGAGATTCGTAAGAGCAAATTTATTTGCACATAAAGGATTTGATATGAGCAATGACAAAACAAGCGAAATAGAGTTTGGTACAGGCGATGTGTTGCCGCTACTGCCTTTGCGCGACATTGTTGTCTTCCCACATATGATTGTTCCACTTTTTGTTGGCCGTGAAAAATCAATCGCTGCCCTTGAAGAAGTCATGAATAATGACCGCCAGGTTCTGTTGTTTACACAGAAAAATGCCAGTGATGATGATCCATCACCTGAATCCCTGTATGAAATCGGGACTGTAGCCTCTGTACTGCAACTGCTTAAACTGCCTGATGGCACCGTAAAAGTGCTTGTTGAAGGTGTTTCTCGTGCAAGAGTTCGCAAATTCACAGCACGTGAAGAGTACTTCGAAGCGGTGGCTGATATCATCGACGATGATGATGATGATCCGGTCGAAATTGAAGCACTGGCACGTTCTGTGGTTTCTGACTTCGAAAATTATGTGAAATTGAACAAGAAAGTGTCACCGGAAGTAGTGAGTTCTGTTTCACAGATCGAAGAATATTCAAAGCTTGCAGATACGATCGCATCACACCTTGCTGTCAAAATTTCTGAAAAGCAGGATATCCTAGGTATTTTTAGTGTCCGGGAGCGTCTTGAACATGTTATTGGCATGATGGAGAGTGAAATCTCCGTGCTTCAAGTAGAAAAACGCATCCGTGGTCGCGTTAAGCGACAGATGGAGAAAACTCAGCGCGAATATTATTTGAATGAGCAAATGAAGGCCATTCAAAAAGAATTGGGTGAAGGCGAGGATGGTAAAGACGAACTTCAGGAACTTGAAGATCGTATCAACAAAACCAAATTCTCCAAGGAAGCCAAGGAAAAAGCTGAAGCTGAATTCAAGAAATTAAAACAAATGAGTCCAATGTCTGCGGAAGCGACAGTGGTGCGCAATTATCTTGATTGGTTGCTTGGCATACCGTGGGGCAAGCGTTCGGCGATTAAAACAGATTTGCATAAAGCAGAAGAAATCCTTGATACGGACCATTATGGCCTGGATAAGGTAAAGGAACGCATCATTGAGTATCTGGCTGTGCAAACACGCGCCAAGAAACTTAAAGGTCCTATCCTTTGTCTGGTTGGTCCTCCAGGTGTCGGTAAAACATCTTTGGGCAAATCAATCGCCAAATCCACTGGCCGTGAGTTTGTTCGCATGGCATTGGGTGGGGTGCGTGATGAGTCTGAAATTCGCGGTCACCGCCGTACATACATTGGTTCAATGCCAGGCAAGATCATACAATCCATGAAGAAGGCAAAGAAAGCCAATCCGCTATTTTTGCTGGATGAGATTGATAAAATGGGCATGGACTTCCGTGGTGATCCGTCATCAGCCTTGCTTGAGGTGCTTGACCCTGAGCAAAATCATACATTTGCAGACCATTATCTTGAGGTTGATTATGATCTATCAAATGTAATGTTTGTAACGACTGCAAACACGCTAAACATTCCGGGTCCGCTCATGGACCGTATGGAGATTATCCGTATTGCGGGTTATACAGAAGATGAAAAGCTGGAAATTGCCAAGCGTCACTTGTTGCCAAAATCAATAAAGGATCACGCACTTCAGGCAAAAGAGTTTTCTGTTAGCGATGATGCAATCCTGGCTGTCATACAAACGTATACACGTGAAGCTGGTGTACGTAATCTTGAACGCGAGCTTTCCAAGCTCGCACGTAAAGCTGTGACAGAAATCATGAAGGGCAACAAGAAATCTGTAAAAGTGACTCCAAAAAACATTGATGAATTCCTGGGTGTTCCCAAGTTCCGTCATGGTATGGCTGAGACGGACGATCAAATTGGTGCGGTTACAGGTCTTGCATGGACAGAAGTCGGTGGTGAGCTTCTTACGATTGAGGCGATATCAATGCCGGGGCGTGGCAAGATGACTGTTACAGGTAATCTTAAGGATGTGATGAAAGAATCTATTTCTGCTGCGGCGTCCTATGTGCGTTCGAGGGCTGTGGATTTTGGTATTAAACCACCTACATTTGATCAAATGGATATTCACGTTCACGTGCCAGAGGGTGCAACGCCAAAAGATGGACCTTCAGCAGGTGTCGGTATGGCGACTTCTATTGTATCAGTCATGACGGGTATTCCAATCAGGGCAAATGTTGCAATGACCGGCGAGATCACTTTAAGAGGTCGCGTGCTTCCAATTGGTGGCTTGAAGGAAAAACTCCTTGCAGCACTTCGGGGAGGGATCACCAAAGTTCTTATTCCTGAAGAGAACGCAAAAGATCTGGCAGATATTCCTGATAACGTTAAAAATGAAATGGAAATCATTCCTGTTTCCAGAATTGATGAAGTTATCGAACATGCCTTGGTTTCAAAGCCGGTTGCAATTGAGTGGACATTGGAAGATGCAGAGCGCGCGCGTCGCGAAATGCACGCACCAAGATCAGGCGAAAATACAACTGTTGCTCACTAAAAAATATAAAAATGACGTATAGGAAAGGCTCGGATTGATTCGAGCCTTTTTTGTTTTGTTTGGCTATTTTGAAAATTAAATGGTCATTCTTTATGGGAAAAAAGCAAAAAACAGCCCAAAACCCCTGATTTCAGCCGTTTTGAGCCGATTTTAGTTGTCTAATGCGAATAAAAATCAGACTATGTATGCATAGTAACTGAGTCGTTTAATTTAATCATGGAAGGGATAACATCATGAACAAAAACGAACTTATCGCTGCGGTTGCAGAAAAGTGCGATGTAAACAAGGCACAGGCAGGAGAGGCTGTTGAAGCAGTTCTGGGGTCTGTACAAGAATCACTTTGTGCAGGTAATGAAGTTCGCTTATTAGGTTTTGGAAACTTCTCTGTTTCTGATCGTAAGGCAACGACAGCGCGTAACCCTCGTACTGGTGAAACAGTGCAGGTTGCAGCTTCAAAGGCACCAAAGTTTAAAGCGGGTAAAGCATTGAAAGATGCAGTTAACGGCAGATAATTTAAAACTATATTTTAATCAGCTCCGTATCTTCATTGATGCGGGGCTTTTTTGTGTCTTGGATTCAAATTAAAAAACCTTGCTATAAAATTTGTTGACCAACGTAACCGTTGCGAGCAGACTTGGCTTAGCCGGATTTGAGGGGTCGAGGATGGGCAAGAATAATTTTTCTCGTATTGAGTTTGACCAGCGAATACATAAAACACGCAAAGCAATGGAGCAGGTGGGTATTGATTTTCTGGTCGTTAGCGATCCATCAAACATGGCCTGGCTAAGTGGATATGATGGGTGGTCTTTCTATACCAATCGGGCTGTGTTGGTACCAATCCATGGCCAACCTGTTTGGTGAGGACGCACCATGTCTTTCAGAAGAGGGGATATGTCTATCCTCAAACCAGGTATGACATTTTACTTTATGCCGGCGCTTTGGCTGGATGATAGTGGTTTGGAAATAACAGAGCCAATCTTAATTACTGAAAATTGGGTCAAGTGTTTTTGTAAAACGCCGCGTGAAATGACACTAAAACTGTAAGCACAAATTAGTTTGCTCTTGCTTCATAGCCTTCAATAAGGTGCAGGCCAAGAAGCTCATTGATACGTGAATTATTATTTGTAATGTCGTCGATTGTATATTTGTCCAGAACAATAAAAAAAGCCCCCAACGCTTCTTTTAACGCTGAATTAAGTCCGCAATGATCAACCAGTGGACAATTGCTTCCTTCTGCTTCAAAGCAGTCAGCCATGGAGAAATTATCTTCTGTTACACGAACAATATCAGATAATTTTATTTCCGATGCTGGGCGGGCAAGCCTGATACCACCGTTTCGACCACGTATGGATTCTACGAACCCATGTTTCACAATCGGTTTTAAAATTTTGAAAAGAAACGATTCAGATAAATGATATGCGCTCGCAATTTCAGGAATTTGACTTAACTTTCCGTCATTTGCTGCACAATACATCAAGATACGGATTGCGTAATTCGTTTGTTTTGTAAGGCGCATAAATTGCTCCAGGTGTTTTTGCTTGAGCTACTTTAGAACAATTCCAAACAAAGTAAACCTTTTTTATCAAGTTTGTTGTTGACATTGATTATCAAGTAAGCAAACATGACAAAATTAGTCATGTTAAAACCCAACGCGAGTTTCCAAGTTATGAAAACCCTCCTCAGCATTTTATTTAGCGCAACTGCACTTTCAAGTTTGTCCGGCAATGCCTTTGCCGAAACAGTCAACATCTACTCATATCGTCAACCGGATTTGATAAAGCCTGTGCTTGACGCCTTCACAAAAGAAACGGGGATAGAAACCAAGGTTCAGTTTTTGAAAAAGGGGATGGTCGAGAAGCTACAGGCAGAAGATATCAATTCACCTGCAGACGTTATTATGACTGTAGACATTGGACGTTTGTCGGAAATCTCCAATAAGGGTTTAACTCAGCCAGTCGATAATGATGCTATTAACGCAAATATTCCGGATAGTTTCCGAAGTGCGGACGGCAATTGGTTCGGCCTTACAATTCGGGGCCGTGTTGTATTTGCCTCCAAGGATCGTGTCGCGCAAAATGAAATAACTTATGAGGATTTGGCAAAGCCTGAATGGAAAGGCCGTATCTGTACCCGCTCTGGCCAACATGCTTATAATGTTGCTCTTTTTGCATCAATGATTGCCAACAAGGGTGAAGAATACACCGAAAAATGGTTGGGAGACGTTAAAAATAATCTGGCCAGAAAGCCTGATGGCAATGACCGGGCACAAGCAAGGGCAATTTTTTCTGGCGAATGTGATCTTGGCATTGGCAATACTTATTACGTTGGCTTGATGCAAAACAATGAAAAAGATCCGGAACAAAAAGAATGGGCCAAGTCTATCAAGGTACTGTTTCCAAATAATAATGACCGTGGCACTCACGTAAATGTTTCAGGCATGGCGCTTGCCAAGAATTCTCCAAACAAAGAATCCGCAATTAAGTTGATGGAATTCCTTGCAAGTGGTACGGCTCAGGAAATTTATGCAGAACAGGTCTATGAATACCCTGTGAAACCAGGTGCAAAACCTTCCGCTACAGTTGCAGGCTTTGGTGAAATCAAGCCCGATACGCTGGCATTGGACGCAATTGCAGAGCTGCGCAAGGCAGCATCCAGACTGGTTGACAAGGTAGGATATGATAACGGTCCACAAAGTTGAATGAACTAGCTTTATCAAGACGAAGTGAAAACCTGAAAACTCGGAGCAATGGCAAACTTGTCATTGTCGCCGGGTCTTTGGCTTTTTGCTTGTGCCTACCTGTCATTGCCTTGGTTTTCATTGCATTTGGAGGAGACTTTGAAAGTTTCTCTCACATAGCAACAACTGTTATGCCTACCGCAACCAGGACAACCTTTCTTTTACTCTTTGGGGTTGGCCTATTTACTGCGGTTATAGGGACGGTGACAGCTTGGCTGGTGGCATTTTATGAATTCCCCATGCGCAGTAGCGTGCAATGGATGTTAATGCTGCCACTTGCTGTGCCAACCTATATTTCAGCTTATGCCTTTGTCGAATTTCTGTCTTATACAGGCGAATTACAAACGCTTGTGAGGGCATTGGGAGGGTATAATTCGCCCCGTGATTATTGGTTCCCTGATTTTAGATCTCTTGGTGGCACAATTGTTGTTATGGGGCTGGTCTTGTTTCCTTATGTTTATCTGTCTGTTCGAACCATGTTCCAGTTCCAGGGGAGCAATGCCCTGGATAGTGCACGTGTATTGGGAGCAGCACGTTGGCGGTTGTTCTCTACAATAATTTTACCCCTTGTAAGGCCTGCTATCATTCTGGGTGTAACGCTGGCACTTATGGAAACGCTTAACGATATCGGTGCCGTTGAGCATATGGGCACGCAAACGCTTACTTTTTCAATTTTTTCTGTTTGGCTTAATCAAAACGATCTGGCAGGTGCTGCACAAATTGCATTGTTTCTTCTAATCATCGTTATTGCACTAATCGCCATTGAACGAATGAGTCGAGGTGAGCGAAAATTTCATGAGACAAAAGCCACAAGTTCAAAGCCAAGAATTATCAGAAAAAATTTGCGCGGTTCCAGCAAGTATCTTGCATTGCTGGTATGTATTATGCCTGTGATTTTAGGCTTTGGCGTTCCTGTATATGTACTGGGAAAATATGCACTGACTGATTTTACAAGTGGTTATTCTCCCCAATTGGTTGAAGCATTTTTTACAAGTGTAACGCTTGGCGTTGTTGCCGCAATAATTGCAGTTGGCGTTGGCTTGTTTTTAACGTACGCGCTGCGGATTACAAATCTGCCAATTTTAAACAAAATGGTTCGAATGGCATCTTCTGGTTATGCGGTTCCAGGAACTTTAATCGCTCTTGGCGTGTTCTTGCCTCTGGCAACGTTTGATAACCAGCTTGATGGCATCATGCGATCCGTTTTTGGAATTTCTTCCGGCCTGCTTTTAACAGGGTCAGGTGCTGCGCTCATTTTTGCCTATGTCGTACGCTTTATGGCGATGGCAGAGGGGAGTTTGAGCAATGGGTTTAATAAGGTCTCACCCAATATTGACATGGCTGCCAGATGCCTTGGGCGCACAAGAAGGCAGGTCTTGAAGACCATTTTGCTTCCTATCATGAGGCCGGCAATTATCGGGGCAGGGCTACTTGTTTTCGTTGAGGTTATCAAGGAACTCTCGGCAACCATCATGCTTCGACCGTTCGGCGTAAACACACTTTCTACGCATGTATATGATTTTGCATCACAAACCCGTATTGAAGAAGCAGCCATTGGTTGCTTGCTCATCATAGCAGCAGGAGCCGTGCCTGTTATCTTGTTATTGCAGGTAGGTGAGCGCTAGGCTTTCAAAATAATCTTGCCAATATGCCCGCTTGATTCCATGCGCGCATGTGCCTTGTCTGCTTCACTAAGCGGGAAACTGCTGTCCATGACAGGTTTTACTTTGCCACTTTCAATGAGTGGCCAAACCTTTTCTTGTAATTCGTTGGCAATCTGCGCTTTAAATTCGATTGACCTGGCGCGTAATGTTGAACCTGTATGTGTTAAGCGCTTCAACATGATTGGCAAGAAGTTGGTTTCGGCTTTTGGCCCGCCCAGGAATGCAATTTGAACAATACGACCATCCATGGCCGCAGCCCTGTAATTACGCTCGGTATATGAACCACCAACCATATCCAAAATAACATCGACACCTTTTCCTGCTGTGATATCTTTTGTTCGCTCTTCAAATACTTCATTGCGATAATTGATGGCATGATCCGCACCAAGCTTCAGACAAGCATTACATTTTTCATCTGTGCCAGCGGTTGCAATCACGGTCGCCCCAAAGGCTTTTGCCAGTTGAATGGCAGTTGTGCCAATGCCACTTGTGCCACCGTGTACCATGAAGGTTTCACCCGCAAGCAATCCGCCACGCTGAAAGACATTATGCCAAACTGTAAAAAAGGTTTCAGGAATTGCACCTGCTTCCTCCATTGAAAGTCCTTTGGGAATGGAGAGCGTATTTCTAATGTCAACATTGACATATTCAGCATAACCACCACCAGGAACAAGTGCCATAATCTGAGTACCCATTTGTTTTGCGTCAACACTGTCACCACAAGCAACAATTTCCCCAGCAACTTCAAGACCTGGAATATCAGACGCACCTGGCGGCGGCGGATAACCACCCATGCGTTGCAGGCAATCGGGGCGGTTAACACCTGCAATAGCAATTTTAACAAGCACTTCATTGGCTGAAAGGGTTGGTACTGCACGCTCACAAGTTTTTAAAACCTCGGGGCCTCCTGGTGATGTAATTTCAACGGCTTGCATTGTGTGTGGAAAGGTCATTTTCTCATTCCTTGGGTATGAAAAGTTATATTCATGGTATTAAATAAATATTTATGGCAGGAAACTAATAAATGTGACTTGCCGAAAGACTTCCTTGTGATATTAGTGTTCGTACCGGACAGGGTTCCCGGTCGGATAGTAGGCTAATTTTATACCAGCCGTCTACGCATTAAGATAAGTCGTAGACAGTCGCTTTCCAACCCAACAATTACGTAATATCGTTATTGAATCTGCAATCGGAACCGTAATCAATGAATAAGCATGTTTCTCCTGATGAGCCCAAACGCCAAAAAGGAAAGAAATCTCACCATACAAAAGGCCGCCAACTGGATGAGGGTGCGCTTGCAGAAGTAGATGCGCTAATTGGCGAAGGTGATCGCAAACGTGATTTATTGATTGAATATCTGCACTTGATTCAAGATAAATATGGTTGCCTTGAAGCGCGTCACATGCGTGCTTTGGCTGAAACCATGAAACTTTCCATGACTGAAGTTTATGAAGTCGCTACGTTTTATGATCATTTTGATGTGGTCAAAGAAGGTGAAGCCAAGCCTGCGCCTGTAACCATCCGTGTGTGTGATTCGCTATCGTGTATGATGGCTGGCGCTGAAACGCTTATTTCTGAACTTGAAGCAGGGGTTGATAAAGATAAGGTTCGCATCATGCGTGCGCCTTGTATGGGCGGTTGTGATGTTGCGCCTGCGGCCCGTGTTGGTGACAAGGAAGTTGGCAATGTGACAGTTGAAAGCTTGCTGGAGCTTGCAAACTCTGGTTCTACCAATAAAGAAATTCCTGCTGATATTCCAAATTATGTTGCATTGGATGCTTACAAGAACGAGGGTGGTTATGCAATCTGGGACAAGGTAAGATCCGGCGCTATTGAATTTGATGCGATGCTGGACATGCTGAAAGACTCAGGTTTACGTGGTCTCGGTGGTGCTGGTTTCCCATCTCACATGAAGTGGAAATTTGTACGCGGTTATCAAGGTCCACGCCTAATGACGATTAATGGTGATGAAGGTGAGCCAGGTACATTCAAGGACCGTTATTATCTGGAACGTGATCCTCACCGCATGTTTGAAGGCGCATTGATTGCTGCTCATTATGTGGAAGCAGAACGTATCTATGTTTATATGCGCGATGAATATCCTGCGGTACTGGAAATCCTGCGCCGTGAAATAACAGCGCTGGAAGACGCTGGTATTTGTAAAAAAGGTTTTATCGAACTTCGCAGAGGCGCTGGTGCTTATATTTGTGGTGAAGAATCAGCCATGATTGAATCCATTGAAGGTAAGCGTGGATTGCCACGTCACAGACCTCCTTTTATCGCAGAAGTAGGTGTCTTTGGCCGTCCAACGCTTAATCACAATGTGGAAACATTATTTTGGCTTCGTGATATTATAGACAAGGGTTCTGAATGGTTTGCTTCGCAAGGCAAGGAAGGTCATCCTGGTCCACGATCCTGGTCAGTATCTGGCCGCGTTAAAAAGCCGGGTGTTGTACTTGCACCTGCAGGTGTTACCATTCGCGAATTAATTAATGATTATTGTGGTGGCATGGAAGATGGTCATACCTTCAAAGCCTATTACCCGGGCGGTGCATCTGGTGGTGTTCTTCCAGCAAGCATGGATGATCTGGCTATGGATTTTGGAGAACCGCTTGCTTCTTTGGGGTCGTTTGTTGGCTCGCACGCCGTTGTGGTTTTGTCTGATCAAGACAACATCAAGGATGCAGTGCTGAACACGTTAAAATTTTTCAAGCATGAATCATGTGGCCAATGCACACCATGTCGTGGCGGCACAGAGAAAATGGTCGCCATGTTACAAAAAGGTGGCGATCTGGATGAAGATGCAATCGCAGATCTGGAAACGGTCATGAGAGATGCATCAATCTGCGGATTGGGACAGGCTGCTCCAAACCCGGTAAGGCACTTGCTGACTTATTTTAGAGAAGACCTGTAATGTTTGAAACATTTGTCATAACCCTTTTTGGAGTTGCGCTTGCGCAAGCGTCACCCGGCCCAAACTTTCTGGCAGTTGTCAGCGCAGGGCTTGGGCAGGGGCGGCGAATGGCTCTTTATACTGTTTTGGGCGTGGCAACTGGCATGTTTATCTGGGCAACAATGGTTGCTTTTGGGCTTGCTGCCGTTCTTTCTGTTTATCCGGCACTTCTTACCGCCATGAAAATCTGTGGAGGTACTTACCTGCTTTGGATGGCTTACAAGGCGATAAAGGCATCTTTTCACGGGGGTGAAATGTCAATTAAGTCAAATAGACAAACCTTTTCTGCATCTGGTGCCTGGTTGCACGGTCTATTGGTGATTATGACCAACCCAAAAGCAGCCTTGATGTGGACAGCTGTTGGGAGTTTCCTTTTTGGCAATGGATTTAGTGCCTGGCAGGTTTTGGCATTTGGCCCTGTCGCTGCTACTTCAGCGACATTGATTTATGGTAGTTACGCCTTCATGTTTTCCAGTGGACTGGCTGTTAAAACCTATTCAAAGTTTGCAAGATGGATTGAACTTTCATTCGGAGCCGTTTTTGGCTTGCTGGGTGGAAAATTATTATTGGACGGAATTAAGGAGTTAAAACAATGACAGCGTATATGGTTGGACGCGTGGATGTTACTGACGCAGAAAAGTGGAAAGAGTATGCTGCAGCAGCAGGGCCGACTGTAGCAGCTCATGGCGGTACATATATTGCCCGTGGTGGAGCAATTGAGGGACTTGAGAATTTTGAAGATGACGGAAAACGCATCGTGATTTTGCAGTTCCCTGACATGGATAGTGCAAGAAACTGGTATAAATCAGAAGAATATCAGGCGGCCAGGGCAAAACGTGACGGTGCCGGTTATGCGCGCTTCACATTGGTTGAGGGTTACGAGGGATAGATGACTTCATTTTGGGATAAACCCCAAGGATGCTTGAATAAACAAAGAGACAAAAACGATGACTGACCAAATCAAATTCACCCTGGACGGCAAGGAAGTAGCTGCTTCAAAAGATGAAACCATCTGGGAAGTGGCAAAACGTGAAGGTACACGTATTCCGCATCTTTGCCATCTTGATAAGCCAGGTTACCGTTCTGATGGTAATTGTCGCGCCTGTATGGTTGAGATTGAAGGGGAACGCGTTCTTGCAGCTTCCTGCGTGCGTAATGTTGCGGAAGGTCTGATTGTCAAAACGGATACTGAGCGTGCGGACAAATCCCGCAAGATGGTTTTTGAAATGTTGGCAGCAGATATGCCGGCTCGTGAAGCCAGTCCTGACGATCAGTCAGATTTCTGGATTTGGTCGCAAAGCATGGGCATAACTGGTTCAGAGCGTTTTGAGAGCAAATTTGATGCAGACCATCCTGTGGAGTTTGATATTTCCAACGTGGCAATTGCCGTTAACATGGATTCTTGTATTACGTGCAATGCCTGTGTGCGTGCATGCCGTGAAGTACAGGTAAATGATGTAATCGGCATGGCTGAACGTGGGGCATATTCTGTGCCGGTCTTCGATATGGCAGACCCGATGGGTGATTCAACCTGCGTAACCTGCGGCGAATGTGTTCAAGCCTGCCCAACAGGTGCCTTATACGAAAAAACCTTGATGAATGATGCGTATAAAACACGTGAAATCAAGGAGTTCGATAAGGTTGTTGATTCTGTTTGTCCGTTTTGCGGGGTAGGGTGCCAGACCTCAATTGCCGTAAAAGACGACAAGATTGTCCAGGTTGATGGCCGCAATGGCCCTGCAAATGAAAACCGTCTCTGTGTAAAGGGGCGCTTTGGGTATGACTATGTAATGAGCAAGGATCGTCTGACAAAACCACTGATCCGTCGTGATGATGCGCCAAAAGCAGGTGACATGGACATGCGCTTTATGGAAGTGTCAGATATTTTCCGTGAAGCAACCTGGGAAGAAGCGCTTGATTTGGCAGCTTCAGGCCTTAAAAAAATATCAGACGAACGTGGTGGTTCAGCACTCGCAGGCTTTGGTTCTGCAAAGGGTTCCAACGAAGAAGCCTATCTTTTCCAAAAATTCATCCGTCAGGGCTTTGGCACAAACAATGTTGACCATTGTACCCGCCTTTGCCACGCATCATCTGTTGCGGCACTGCTTGAAGGCGTTGGTTCAGGTGCGGTATCTGCACCGTTCACCGATTCTATGAAGTCTGACTGCATGATTGTAATCGGTGCAAGACCTGCACAAAACCATCCTGTAGCTGCAACCTATTTCAAACAGGCTGCAAAAATGGGCAAAAAACTCATTATCAT
>CALFBM010000053.1 GCA_937951645.1 uncultured Rhizobiaceae group bacterium | reverse complement strand
GACATCAGCTCTAAGCAAACTTCATCTTTAAAAGACGTGCTCGGCCCGATAGTAACAGTATCCAATCCGCTTGATTATCATACGTTCATCTGGGGAGATGAAGAAAAAATGGAGGCAGTCTACTCTGCAATATTTTCTGATAGATTTGATTTAAACATTCTGATCATGGATATCCCGCCAACAGACCGCTGTGATGCATCAGCATGGAATTCTGCTCTTTATGCGCTCAAACAGGCAAAGAAAAAGACAGACGCCAATGTAGCCATGTTGGCAACTTTGCCTGAAAATCTTTCTGAGGCATTAGGCGATGAGCTTATATCATTGGGAATTGTTCCTTTATATGGCATGGAAGAAATGATCCTTGCAGTCGATGCAAGCATACAGGCAGGTAAAATTATCAATCATAAAGTTGAACCTGTTATTATTAACTCCTGCAAATCAGATAAATTTGAGGTTTTGGACGAAGCTCAATCCAAAATGGAACTTGCCAAGCATGGCATTGGTTCCCCCCAATCAGAAACAGCTAATTCACCCGGGGAAATTGCAACAGCTTCTGAAAAACTAAATTTCCCGGTTGTTCTAAAGGGGTTGGGCATTGCCCATAAAAGTGAAGCAGGCGCTGTTACACTAAACCTTCAAGACTCTACAGAAGTAAAAAATGCTGCAGAAAAAATGAATGCTACGACAGGCTTTCTGGTTGAGGAAATGGTACCAAAAGCAATAGCAGAGATTCTGGTAGGCATCACACGCGATACAACAGGACTGATAATGCTCACAATAGGCTCTGGAGGCATCATGACTGAGCTCCTGGAAGATACCACTTCTCTACTTATACCCTCATCCAGAGAAGAAATTACAAAGGCAATCCGCAAGCTGAAACTTTCAAAACTACTATCAGGTTTTAGAGGAAACTCATCTGCAGATATGAAAAGCTTGCTTGATACCATCGAAGCGGTTCAAAATTATTGCTTGAATACACCAAACCTGATTGAACTGGATATTAATCCTCTAATGGCTTTGGAAAACAAATCCATTGCCGTAGACGCCCTCATTAAACTGGAGAAAACCACATGACCGGACCTGTAGAAACACGCAAAGAAGGTGGCATTCTTGAAGTCACACTCAACAGACCTAAGGCAAATGCGGTTGACCTTGCAACCAGTCGTGAATTGGGAAAAATCTTTCAAGAATTTCGCGATGATCCAGAGATGCGCGTTGCGATCCTTACAGCGTCTGGTGAAAAATTCTTTTGCCCTGGGTGGGATTTAAAAGCTGCAGCAGATGGCGATGAAGTTGACGGTGACTACGGTGTTGGTGGCTTTGGAGGATTGCAAGAACTGCCACAAATGAACAAGCCGGTCATATGTGCTGTTAATGGAATTTGCTGCGGTGGCGGATTGGAAATAGCTCTTTCTTGCGACATCATCCTGGCAGCAGAACATGCAACCTTTGCACTTCCGGAAATCAGATCAGGTACTGTTGCAGATGCTGCATCAGTCAAACTTCCAAAACGAATTCCCTATCACATCGCAATGGAACTACTGCTTACCGGTCGTTGGCTTGATGCAGACGAGGCGGATCGTTGGGGCTTCGTAAATCATATTCACAAGGCAGAAGAACTTATGGATAAAGCATGGGAAACAGCTCGCCTCTTGGAAAGTGGCCCACCCCTTGTTTATGCAGCAATCAAGGAGGTTGTGCGGGATGCAGAAGATAGCAAATTCCAGGACGCCCTAAACCGTATCACCAAACGCCAACTTCAAACCGTAGACAAACTCTACAGTTCTGAAGACATGATGGAAGGGTTTACTGCCTTTGCAGAAAAACGAGACCCTGTTTGGAAGGGAAAATAAATTCGCTAGGTTACAGCTTTGCGTATCGCATCGATATTAGTGCGATAGCCTTCAATGTCGTCACCTTTAAAGATTGCTGAACCCGCAACCAATACATTTGCACCAGCACCTATAACAAGCGGCGCGGTGGCCGGGTCTACCCCACCATCAATTTCAATATCAATTGGACGGCCGCCAATCAGTGCTTTTACACGTGCAGTTTTCTCAACTACTTCATGAATAAACTTCTGCCCACCAAATCCAGGATTAACTGACATCAAACAAACCAAATCCAGTCTATCCAGAACATGTTCAATTACATTGACCGGAGTATGCGGATTAAGAGCAACACCAGCCTTGACACCCAGGTCACGCACAGCTTGTAAAGAACGGTCAAGGTGTTTGGTTGCTTCAGCATGAACCGTTAAAATATCACAACCCGCACCTTTAAATTCTGCCAGATAAAGATCAACGGGCTCAATCATCAAATGACAATCAAAGATTTTATCCGTACGATTGCGTATAGCCTTAATGACCGGCGCGCCAAATGTTATGTTTGGCACGAAATGGCCATCCATCACATCAAGATGTATCCAGTCCGCACCCGCCTCAACAACAGCTTCAACTTCATCACCAAGTCTGGAAAAATCAGAAGCAAGAACAGAAGGGGCAATGATTAGGTCTTGAGCCATTTTAAAAATCCATGATTATGTTTCTTTATTCTCATAAAACATGAAACACAAAAAGTCTCGCGCGCAAAAAGCTTTTCCTGTTAATTGGCGATAACTTGACCCGCACCAGCAAGGCTTACTGTTGGATTTTAGATGCGATCAAGAATTCTCAAATTTGTCTGATACAGAGATATTATCAAAATAGTCATCAGCATCTTTATGCAGACAGTATCGACCTTTACCAGAATTTTTTGCTTCATACATAGCAATATCAGCAAGACGGAGTAACTCATCAAAATCTCCGGCTTGAGTTGGAAATATTGCCCCACCAACACTGCCGGAAATATCCAGATTTACACCATTATGCAGATTAAATTTGCCAAAGACCTTGCTAAATAATTGCTCGGAAAATTCTGACGTGGTTTCCGGGCCGGAGATATTACCCAGGAACACTACAAATTCATCACCACCCAACCTTGCCGGCAAGACAGTAAGGGCATTATTCACCCCACGTGCGTAACGTTTCATAAAGATACCGCAATATTCATGAAGGCGTTGTGAAAATGCCAATAGCAAATCATCACCAGCACGGTGACCGTAGACATCATTAACTTGCTTGAAACCATCCAGATCAAGGAACAGTAATGCACCAGAATTACCGCTGATTGATAGTTTTTCAATTTCTTCCTGTGCCAATACACGGAAACATTCACGATTTGGCAGACCCGTTACACCATCAAGATAAGCATGACGGGAAATCGTATCAATATTTTCCTGCAATTTTTTGGCCATCGTTTTAATACTGTCACGGGCATCGGAAAACTCTTTTGGCGAGAAACGCCCTTCAGTCATTTTTTCATGAGCCCATAGCTCACCATTACCAATACGACGCATCGAGATAACCATTTGTTCAATTGGGTGGGTTAACACTTTGGATGCGAAATAGGCCAAACCCAAAGCAATAAAAAACCCAATTGTCATTACAAACAGAGCAGTATGCTTAACTTCAGATGTCTTGTCCAAAAGTCCAGATACGGGCTGCCTGATCATAATGCCCCAACCAGCTGATTTGGTTTGAGTAAATCCTGTAATCATGTCTTCTCTCAAAGTTGGAGAATAAAATACATCAACACCTTTTTGTCCGTTATGTATTTTTTTTACCGGATTTAAATTGCCCAAATTTGCCCGTTTGGATGTCCATTCTTCCCTTGGGTGAAATAATGCATTGCCACTTTTATCCAAAATAACGGCATGACCCTTGTTACCAAATTTAACATTCTTGCCCATATTTATCAGATATTGGGTAGAAATTGTACCTACAAAAATACTCGTCTTATTTTCATATAGCGCATACAATACATTGCCTGAATCTGCGCTTTGCATAACACTGGTTAAAACCGTCTTTTCAAAGCTATCGGCCAATTGTTCATTCATCCAGTTCAATCTGGTTCTCTTAATTGATTTAGGACAGGTGTGATCCAGGCTTTTTATAGACCTGACAACATTTCGGGTTTCCTTGTTGATCATACAAATACTATTGATATATAGATGACCAAGTAATTCCGCTCGAGGTTTTGAATTGCTAACACTTGCAAAATCTTTGACGAAATATTCAAATGTTTTTACGACATTCAGATAATATTGATCTAGAGACACCTCAAGGTTTTTTGCAATAATCATATGACGCTCTTTTGCGTCATTTATTTCCGAATCTAAAACACGCGATTGAGGCCATAGCCAAAATATAGCCAGAGGCGCAATTGCAGATATGCAAAAGATAATCGTCATTATTGTGCGTAAACGCATGGATTGCTACCCTGGGACCTAAAGTACTAACCAGAATTAACGTAAAGGTAAGACATTAATATCCATTTAATGGACCTTAGTATTCGTAATTAAAAATACAACTATCTTTTTAAGACGGCGTAAATCTCAACGATAGACAAGACATACCGCCATCAAGCTTGGCAGCCTCGCTATTACCAATCGTTTTTATTGTAAATCCATGATTAATCAATGCTTGTTCCGTTTGAGGAAAGTTACCAGGCATAATGACATGCTTATTGAAGCGAATTGAGTTTGCACAAGCTTCTTCACCATCAGCAACATGAATAACATCATACCCATCGAAACATCCGGTATTAGCCAGCCGCTTGGTTGATAATATCGTTTTTTCATCAAGCAATGAGCAGTCGGTTTTAAAATGAAGAATACCTTCAGGTGTATCCACCTCTCTAACTGCATAGCCCCAAGGCTTCACGATGGAAGACAGTTCCTCTATCCCTGCGCTATCTGTTCGCTCTGAACGGCCTACAAGAATTTCAGTTTCAGTGGTTAGAATATCACCACCTTCAATGAATCCTGGTCCATTTATTTGTTCAATATTTGTATATAAAGATGATAATGATGATTTAATTTCTGCTGCCTCACCTAACCTTGAAGGCGCTCCTGGTCGCATGATTATTGCGACTTTTGGCAAACATAAAGCCGCATCCTCAACAAAAACAGAATCCGGAAACTTCTCAAGAGCCTCCAGCACAATTACTTTTGCACCCGTATTTTCCAAAGCTGAAATATAGTCATTATGATCTTTTAAAAACTGGTCATAATCAGGTTTCCCGGTATCAACAGCGCGAAGACCATCAACAAGACTTTGTGCTGGCAAGCGACAAATCGCGTGTGTAAAATTATACGATGATTTCAGCATTTGACCTGAACCTTTTAATCCGTTTAAAACTCTATCATTACAGAAATTCGGACATAAAAAAACCGCCTGAAAATAATCAAGCGGTAATTATATTGGTTACGAGAGCAGGATTTGAACCTGCGCATCCAGTGATCTGGCAGGCATATATGAAATATATGCTGAGAAGATTTCAGGGTATGAGCACGCTCTCATTATTTCTTCTACAAAAACAATTACCAATAATAGTTTTTAAAAGCAGAGATGGGATCATTTTGCTTTGCAAAACTGATTTGGTTGCGGGAGCAGGATTTGAACCTGCGACCTTCAGGTTATGAGCCTGACGAGCTACCGGGCTGCTCCATCCCGCGCCAAAAAGTGATACACCGGTAAGTCGTACCACAGCCTGTCGGTATTATTATACCGACAAAAAAGCCGCTGGCCAATACGCATGTTTTGGCAAGCGGCCCTAATATTATATTACATCAAAGAAGACACTCAAAAACACATGCAATTTGCAGACCTGGCAGCGACCTACTCTCCCGTGCCTTAAGACAAAGTACCATCGGCGCAGAGGCGTTTCACGGCCGAGTTCGGAATGGGATCGGGTGCAGAAACCTCGCAATAACCACCAGGTCGGCGAATTGC
>CALFBM010000052.1 GCA_937951645.1 uncultured Rhizobiaceae group bacterium | reverse complement strand
AAAAAAAAAAAAAAAAAAAAAAAAAAAAAAAAAAAAAAAAAAAAAAACTAAGAAGAGACCATTTTGGGCAGGGATGACTACATTAGCTCGTATGTCACTAGTTCATTCCTGGTGGCCTGCATCCCTTCATCCTCAGATTTTTAGAGGAGGAATTTCAAATTATATAATAACTGACTTACTCTAAATCAGTTTTTAAAGGGAGGTGAGAATTCCTCCTTTAAAAATCTGAGGATAGAGGGATGAAAGCCCAGATTTTTAGAGGTGATGACTTCAATCCATTTCTTCGACGTCAGATCAGGGTTTTGTTCAGACCCTGAAAGCGCAAATTCTTTCTCGATGATCTTTTGCGTCAAGACAAACCATGAATAATCATAACCGGTCGACAAGATATGTTTGAGCGTTCCAAGCGTATCAAACCCCGGCATGCAAGGCGCTGGCATCCGGCTTCCTTCTGCATCAAACCACATGGAAGAAGGACCGGGCAAAATTCTGATGCCGTGCGAAGGCCAGATCGGATCAAAGTTTTTAACCCCTTCCGTATAATGCCACATGCGGTCTTCGTTGATCGCATTGGCGCCAGCTTTCTTGGCAATGCCGATCATCCTGCCGTCCACATGATGTGGCACGCCTGCAATCATGTTTTTTGGTGCTTTGCCAAGTCGTTTGGTTGGCCAGTTCTTTTTCACCAGTTCAAGATTACCGCCTATGCCGCCAGAAGACACAATCACCGATTGCGCGTGAAATTCAAAATCACCAATGATATTACGAGAGCTTTGTTCGCCGCGCTTCACCGTAGAGGATTCAAGCACTTCGCCCTTAACACCAGTCACTGCGCCATTTTTTATAATCAGTTTTGAAACCTGATGGCGGAACTTGAAGGTCAATAAACCCTTCCTTGCAGCTTCCTGCGCACGAAGCACAAACGGCTCGATAATACCCTCGCCCGTTCCCCATGTTACATGAAAGCGCGGAACAGAATTGCCATGTCCATCTGCAAAAGCCCCACCACGTTCTGCCCACCCCACAACAGGAAACCAGCGCATGCCTAGATCATAAAGATATGAACGCATTTCACCACTGGCAAAATCCAGATAGTTTTCTGCCCATATACGTGGCCAATAATCTTCTTCACGGTCAAATTGTGCAGACCCCATCCAGTCCTGCAATGCAAGCGCATGGCTATCCTTGATCCGCATGCGTCTTTGTTCAGGCGTATCCACCATGCAAAGCCCGCCTAGCGACCAAAAGGCCTGCCCGCCAAGGGAGTTTTCACCTTCCTGATCAAGAACAAAAACCCGCTTGCCACGCTGCGTTAATTCATAAGCAGCAACAAGACCTGCAAGTCCGCCTCCAACAATGATGACGTCTGCAATCTCAGCCATTATCGCTCCGTCAGTTTAAGTTCTATCCTGCGGTTTTTTGAACGTGCCTCATCGGTATCTTCGTTTTCCAGTGGCTGAAATTCGCCAAAGCCTGCCGCAACCAGCCGGTTTGCCGGAATGCCTTGCGAAATAAAGAAACGCACCACAGAAGTTGCACGGCTGGAAGAGAGTTCCCAATTGTCGCGAATACGCCCACCACCAGAAAGCGGCACATTATCCGTATGTCCATCAACGCGTAAAACCCAATTGATATCATCAGGAATTTCAGAGCCAATTTGAATAAGCGCTTGTGCAACTTTTAACATTTCTGCCTGCCCACCCGCATTGAGTTCGGCAGCACCTGATGTGAACAAAACCTCTGACGGGAAGACAAAACGGTCACCCACAATACGAATGTCTGAACGTCCACCCAAAATCTCGCGCAGGCGGCCAAAGAAGTCCGAGCGGTAACGGTTTAACTCCTGCACCCTTTGCGCAAGTGCAACATTCAAACGCTTGCCCAGATCAGCGATTTTGGTCTGGCTCTCACGATCCTGGTTTTCAGACGCATCAAGTGCGTCTTCCAGAGATGCAATTTGCCGGCGCAGCGCCGAAATTTGCTGGTTAAGCAATTCAACCTGGCTAAGTGCACGTTTGCTCAACTGCTTTTCCTCATCCAGCTGAGTAGACATTGCACCAATTTTTGCCTCTGTCTCTGCTGTATTGTTATTACCTTCAGAAAGAAGCGTTTCCAGTCTGGAGCGTTCGCTCTCTGTGGAAGACAGCGAAGATTCCAAAGTCGCAATGGAATCTTCCAAATCCTGTTTGTTGGCCTGCTCAAGTGCCAGCAAGGAAGTCAGTTCATTAATCTGCGAATTAAGCCTGTTGAGCACTTCATCCTTGCCACTGATTTCCTGGCTAAGCAAAAATTGCGCAAGTACGAAAACCGAAAGCAAAAACATGATCGCGAGCAAAAGTGTTGCCAGCGCGTCCACAAAGCCTGGCCAGTAATTGACGCTTCTTTCACGATACCTGGAACGCACTGACGCCATGATTACTTCGACGCCTTCTCAAAAAATGCGTTTAACTGACGCAACAACATCAAGGTGTCTTTCTGCTGTTCTTCCTGCTGGGTGAGTTGTCTGCGCGTGATTTCCTGCTCGCTACGCATGTGCTTGACCATCTGTTGTATGCTTTCAACAAGGCTGGACAAGGCTTCAGTCGAACGGCCACTTTGCTGACCTTGTCCCTGCAAACGCTGTGTCAGTTGTTCGATATGCAGTTTCACATCATCAGAACTGGCACCTGTTGCGATAACACCATCAGAGCCAAGATCGGTTACCGAGGAAAGCCAGTTTTCAAGTTCGGTATAAAACCTTGTCTGCGCACGACCTGCCTGCAAATCCAGAAATCCAAGGACAAGAGAGCCTGCAAGACCAAACAAGGAAGATGAAAACGCAGTACCCATACCATCAAGCGGCGCTTTCAACCCGCTTTTCAAGGCATCAAGCACATCATTGGCATTGCCAGAATTGGGATCAAGTGACTGGATTGTCTCTCCAATAGAACCAATTGTTTGGAGCAATCCCCAAAATGTACCTAGCAACCCAAGGAAAACCAAAAGCCCAATCAGATAACGCGAAATATCACGACTTTCATCCAGGCGATTTCCGATTGAATCCAGAATGGAACGCATGGAATTTGTCGAGATGCTCATCTCTTGGCCTGTTTGGCCCAACAACGCTTTCATGGGAGCCAGCAAGACAGGCTCGCGGCTTGTTTCCAAATCTGCGTTACCCTGCCTGAAACTGTTAACCCATCTGACCTCAGGAATTAGCCTTACAACCTGGATAAGTGCAAGCAAAATACCAATGATCAGCACACTCAAGATAAGGCCATTAAGACCCGGGTTTGTTTCAAAAGCTGATAAAATTTGCCGATATAAAACAGCCCCAAGAAATCCAACTATGATCAAAAATATGATCATGCTGAATAAAAATACACTCGGATTGGATAGTTTATGAGGGTCGTATTCCCGTGCCACGCCGTGCCTCCCGTACAAGCTTAACCAGGTGTTTGATTTATATATCAAATCACCATGAAGAAAAACTAGACTGTAACTAAGGCAAATGAAAGGGTTTAAGCAACAGAGTTATCAAAAACTCATGATTTTATTTTTGCGGTACTGCCCGCACAACATCACCAAGCTTACGGTGAACAAACTCATTACCCGCTAAAACTGTCTTTTTACCAAATAAATCATTCCCGCCATCAAGATCAGTAATATAACCACCTGCTTCGCGAATAATTATGATACCAGCTGCATAATCCCAAGCCTCAGGTCCGCGCTGCCAGGTGCCATCAAGACGACCAGCCGCAATATAAGCCAAATCCATGGCGGTTGAGCCTGTGCAACGCACACCCATGGTTTCACGCATAACAATTTGCTGCTCGCGCAGCGCCTGCCCATGACCTTTTCTGCCTTGGTGCGGAATATGATTTACGACCAGACAATCTGACAAGTCCTTACGCGCTGCAACACGGCAACGCGTATCATTTGCATAAGTGCCTTGTCCGCGCTCAGCGGTAAAAAGCTCATCTCTTGCAGGGCTATAAATAACACCGGCAACAATTTCGCCTTCACGCTCAAGGGCAATCGAAATACAAAAATGAGGATTGCCGTGCATGAAATTAATCGTACCGTCGAGCGGGTCCACAATCCAGCGGTTTTGCGGATCCTTGCCCTTGATCTCACCTGCTTCTTCCATCAAGAAACCAATATCAGGACGCGCTTCGAGTAATTCTTCGCGAATAATCTTTTCTGCACGCAAATCGGCATTGGTGACAAAATCACCTGTGCCTTTCCTTGACACTTGCAAATTTTGAACTTCACCAAAATCACGCGACAAGGCGCGACCTGCCTTAAGAGCAGTATTCGTCATAACATTTAAAAGGGCAGAACGGGCCAAGGCCTCAACTCCAGATAAGCAGATTAAGATTCAGCGCGGCGTATATAAATAATCTCATTGGTATCAACAATGATTTTCTCGCCCGCATCAATAAATGGCGGAACCATGACCTTGACACCATTTTCCATGACCGCAGGCTTGTAAGATGATGAAACCGTCTGACCCTTGACAACAGGATCAGCCTCAATAATTTCCAATGTCACATAATCAGGCAATTTGATACCTATCGGACGCTCTTCATGGCTTTCAACTGTAACCTTCATTCCATCCTGCAAAAAGGCAGCACGCTCACCAACAAATTCTTTTTGAAGCTCAAGCTGTTCGTAAGTTTCAGAATCCATGAAAACAAGCATATCACCTTCACCATAAAGGAATGTATAATCCTTTTGCTCAAGACGAACTTTTTCAACATTTTCAGTCGCACGAAAACGCTCATTATGCTTTGAACCATCAAACAGGTTCTTCATTTCAACCTGATTGAAAGCTCCACCCTTGCCAGGTTTAACCGCATTGGTTTTTACCGCAACCCAGAGCGAGTTTTTGTGTTCAATCACATTGCCTGGTTTAATTTCATTACCATTGATTTTCATGTGTCACATATATGGCCAATGATGTCGGGCCATCTCCAGAAGTTAGATATTTTTGAAGTGAGGTCGGTTGAACACAAAACCAGCCCCAGTGCAAGTCCGAAATCGGCAGATAGTGAATGCATTGGTATGGCAAATGCTATGTACCGGGCCAGCGATTGGCAAGCGTCAACGCTTTTTTTCGGGTTTCATCATCAAGCTTTTCCATAAATTGGTCCAGCACCAAATCAAAACGCCCCGCACGTCGCGCAAGAATATGCCACTTGGCGGCTTCTACCTTGGAAGGCTTGATACCAATACCTTGTAAATACATATGAGCAACACGGTTTTGGGCAATTACATTTCCGGCAATGGCTGCATTGCTCAAAACATTAAATGCAAGTTCCAAGTCCTTTGGTCCATCCGTTCCATTTATGAGCGCAATTCCAAGCTCAACCTGAGCCGTATCAACACCCGCACGAGCAGCCCTCTCCAACCACTTGCGGGCTTTGGCAGGGTCTTGAATACCAGTTGTCAGGCCTTCTTTATAAATTACTGAAAGTGCATAATAAGCGTCTCCCAAACGGTTTTCGGCAGCCTTTTCATAGTAGGGAAGTGCCAACCGATAGCCTGCGCTTGTTGGGCGGTTGGCAATAATCTGGTTTGCATGATTAAACATGGCAATTGGATGACCTGCCTCGGCAGCTTCTTTCATCATGGCTTCACCAGTTTTCTTGTCGCGGGCTACATCCTTGCCTTGTATAAGTTTCAAGGCATAGGAAAACTGAGCTTCACGATTTCCCGACTTAGCTGCAATTTCATACCAGATGGCTGCTTGTTTGGTATCTCTGGCAATACCCAAACCTTTTTCATAAAGTTCTGCAATCAGGGTTTGTGCAGCTGCGTCACCCTTCTCGGCCAAAGGAAGTGCTATTTGAAAAGCCGTTAAATATTCACCGCGCTGAAAAGCGCCATAGGCAAGATCAGGTGTTTTTTGCTCTTTTTCAAAATTGCCTGAAAGACGCTTTTGCAAAAGCTCTTCGTTAATCGCTTTTGTCTGCGTATTACCTTCAGCTTCTGAAGAAAAAGCTGGAACTGAAGTTATCAGCAAAAACGAAAATGCTATCTTGAAAACAAATTGCCTCATTCATCATCCTCATCAAGGCAAGGAGCATGCTCATCGAGAAGTGCGTTCACTTCCACAATGTTTTTTGCGATATCACCTTTTAAGAAAATTGCCTGCTCCAGCGCAACAAAGTCTATGCCGGTTGCTGCAACTTCAATGACGCTATTTAATTTATTTCCACCCATGGCAATTCCAGGTATTTCCACCAATTCAGCCCACCATTCTGCAAGTTTAACATTCTTTGGATGCGCTTCAGGTTTAATATCACCGCCCAGTTTTCCAAAGAATATAAAATCAGGTTTAAGTTCGCCAATTTCCAGAGCATTATGGCGCGCTTTAATATTTCCGCATCCTACAATATTCTGTGGCGAAAAACGGGCAACCATGTCTTCAAGTTTTGGTTTTTCCTTTTCGACAAAAAGCCCATCAGCACCACTTCGGCCAAAAACTTGCGTATCATCAGCAATCAGAACAGCAGAATTTGCTTCCTGCAAAGCAGGCGTCACGTCTTTGCAGTAAGTTTCAAAAACATGTGGCTCACAGTCTTTTGAATATAAAATAATACTGGCAACATCACCTGCTCTGGCAGCAATAATCAAGTCTTCTGAATTCACAGAACCAACGTTTGCTGTCAGGATTAGCCTGCAACGATTTATCTCATCAGTGTTTGCTTCTTTTGCCATAGTTGATAATCCTCTTGTCCATTCTATTGAATGCGCAGGATTATCGCAAAATTCAAGCCCCGGGTTCAGACAAGAACCCGGGGCTTCATGACTTAATTAAGTTTTTGAGCCTTCAGACGCTCAATTTTATCTTTTATGGCTAATTTTTTTTGTTTAAGATTTCGCAGCTCGGTTTGGTCAACGCTGGTTGCCACTTTCATTTCTTCAAGCTGGTGATCCAACTCCTGGTGACGCATTTTTAAAGAATCAATATGGGATTCAATTGGCATGTATGCCCTCCTCTTAAGCTAAAAATTGCCCCTGCTCGCATTTCGGGTGAATCAAGTTGAACACACTTTTTGCGACTTGTCGAATTTATGGGTTCTTGTGAACCGTAAGGCTGTGAATATTATTAAGAACTAATTAAGTTGAAATTAGTATCAGCATTTCACATTTCGCATCAATCCTGTTACACACCACGCTTCACTTTCCACAAATGGTTTTGACCAGGTTTTAAACGGTAAAGAAAATGACAAAAACACAAAACGATGTAGCCATCATCATGGGAAGTCAGTCTGACTGGGAAACCATGAAAAATGCTGTCGAGATTTTAGACGAACTTGGCATTTCAAATGATGCGACCATAGTCTCGGCCCATCGCACACCAGATCGCCTCGTAGACTTTGCCAAGGGTGCAAAAGCTGAAGGCTTTAAGGTCATTATTGCAGGTGCTGGTGGTGCAGCACATTTGCCTGGCATGGCTGCTTCCATGACGCCTCTTCCTGTCTTGGGGGTGCCTGTTCAGTCAAAGGCGCTTTCTGGCCATGACAGTCTTTTATCAATTGTACAAATGCCTGCCGGTATCCCTGTTGGTACGCTTGCAATCGGTACACCGGGCGCTAAAAACGCCGCACTTTTTGCAGCTTCCATTCTCGCATTAAATGATGAAGCCTTGGCAATACGTCTGGATAATTACCGTCAGACACAAACAGATAATGTAGATCTGAAACCCGTAAATGGAGAATAGGCTTATGCTTCAAGTGGGTGATAAAATTGGCATTGTTGGCGGCGGACAATTAGGCAGAATGCTTGCAATTGCAGCAGGCAGACTGGGATTTAAAACCGTTATACTGGACCCTCAACCCAACGCACCCGCTTTTGAATTTTCAGATCAGCACATTATTGCAGCCTACGATGATGCAAAAGCGCTTGCAAAGCTTGCTTCACTAACAAAAGTAATCACCTATGAATTTGAAAATGTCCCCGTTGAAGCTTTTGGCAGTCTAACAAACGGCATTGAAGTTCATCCCAACACCAAGGCACTGGCAACCAGTCAGGACCGTGTAGCTGAAAAAACATTTTTTAACGAACTGGGTATCAAAACGGCTCCATGGTTCGATATAAACTCGCCGCAAGCGCTCGATGAAGCCCTTGAGCAGACAAATGGCAAGGGTATCTTGAAAACAAGACGGTTTGGTTACGATGGCAAAGGCCAATGTCGTGTCGATACAAGCAAGCCTGAAACGGTTCAGGAGGCAAAAAAGCTAAGTCAGGAAACACCCTGTATTTTGGAAGGCTTCATTGATTTCACGAGAGAAGTTTCAATTATTGCAGCACGCTCTTCACAAGGGGCAATTGAAACATTTGATATCGCGGAAAATGTACATCGTGATGGCATTCTCCATACATCAACCGTACCAGCAAATATCAATCAGAAAACACAAGAACAGGCTATTTCAATAGCCCATAAAACACTTAACGAGCTCAACTATGTTGGCGTAATGGGCATAGAGTTTTTCGTGAACCCGGAAGGTGATTTGCTGGTAAACGAGTTTGCCCCTCGTGTTCATAATTCAGGCCACTGGACAGAAGCTGCCTGTATTGTCTCGCAGTTTGAACAACACATACGCGCCGTGACAGGCAGCCCCCTTGCAAACACAGTCCGCCATAGTGATTGTATAATGGAAAACCTGATCGGCGATGACATGGACAAAGTACCTGAAATCCTGTCTTTTTCGCATACAATGCTTCATTTATATGGCAAAGCTGAAACACGCCAGGGGCGTAAAATGGGCCATTTTACAAAAATCACTCCAAAAACAAGCTGATTTTCTGCAATTTTATCAACTTGTTCCCATCTGGAAGCTGGACAAGCATTTGTTTTTTTGTTACTTGTTTTCCCAATCGGCAATCATCCTTTGCGGATGACAGAAATTATTGCCAAAATTTAATTCAAACAAAACGGATTTGAAACTTGCAAGTACTTGTACGTGACAACAATGTTGACCAGGCACTTCGTGCCCTGAAAAAGAAACTTCAACGTGAAGGCGTATTTCGTGAAATGAAATTACGCAACTTCTACGAAAAACCATCTGAAAAACGCGCTCGCGAAAAGGCAGAAGCAATCCGCCGTACCCGCAAGCTTGCTCGTAAAAAAGCACAGCGCGAAGGTATGGTTATGGGAAGAACTGGTCGCTAATCTTTATTTTGAAATCTGTTCCGGATTTTAAAACAGGCATGATTAGCGTAGCTGAAATTTTACAATTAAACGGGTTTAGCCCTTTTTTTGCCAGTTTAATACGGTTTAAGGCGGAGTATGCTTGAAGGCAACTTCGCCTTTTTGCTATAAGAACAAGACATTAACGGGGGTCAGAGGATGAAGCGCTTCACAGCCAAATACAATAAAAGGAAGCTCCTGCAGCAATCTGCTATATTAGGTACTTTCATATTGTTATCAGCCTGTGCTACATCCGGCCCCAGGGAACTAGCCGTCGATTTGGACCCTGCCCAGGGTTCCAGCAACAATATTGCCTCGCTTACGCGTGTTGTAACCGCCAATCCAAATTCACCGGAAGCTTACAATGTGCGTGGTAGTGCATACGGTCAGGCTGGAAAAAACCGCGAAGCAATCGAGGATTTTTCAAAAGCCATTCAGCTAAATCCACGTTTTTATCAGGCTTATGCAAATCGTGCCCTGATTTATCGCCAAACAGGCGACCCGGCAAAAGCCATTCAGGACTATTCGCAAGCATTACAAATTAACCCGCAATATGATGATGCCTATATTGGACGAGGCAACGTGTACCGTTTTAATGGTAAGGCTCAACAAGCTTTTCGCGATTATGAGCGTGCAATACAATTAGGTACAACAAACCCCCGTGCATATCATTCACGCGGACTTATGTTGCAGGCAAACGACCAACATGACCGCGCAATTCAAGATTTTTCTGCAGCAATTTCCCTGTCACCAGATGCCGCAGAACCCTACAATGCTCGTGGCGTCTCCTATCTTGCCACAAATGATAGCGAGAATGCGCTTGCTGATATCAACAAGGCACTTAACCTGAACAGCCGCTATGCAGAAGCATGGACAAACCGGGGCCTAATTGAAGAACAAAAAGGCAACCGCAAGGACGCCTTCAAGTCTTACTCAAGAGCTGTAGCCTTAAACAGAAATTACCAGCCTGCAAAAGATGGCGCTAACAGGACACGCGGCTAGAAAGAAAAAAGCATAGAGCTGGTTTTCATGCACCTATGCTTTTTAATGTTTTATCGCCAGGCTTCAGTCAAACGACTTGACAATATCCTCAGTCATTTTCTTCGCATCGCCCAACAGCATCATGGTTCCGTCTTTGTAGAACAATGAGTTATCAATGCCCGCATAACCAGAGCTTAGGGAACGTTTGACGAAGAGACAGGTTGTTGCCTTGTCCACATCAAGAATCGGCATGCCGTAAATTGGTGAAGACGGATCATCACGAGCCGCAGGGTTGGTTACATCATTTGCACCAATCACATAAACCACATCAGCTTGTGAAAACTCGCCATTGATATCTTCAAGCTCAAAGACTTCATCATAAGAAACATGTGCTTCTGCAAGAAGCACATTCATATGACCTGGCATACGACCTGCCACGGGGTGGATTGCATATTTGACTTCGACGCCTTCTTCCTTGAGCTTGTCACCAAGTTCACGAAGTGAGTGCTGAGCCTGTGCAACTGCCATACCGTAGCCTGGAACAATAATAACCTTGCCAGCATTCTTCATCAGGAAAGCCGCATCATCTGCCGAACCTTTTTTGACAGTACGCTCAACGCCATCATCTCCCACGAAACCGGCGGCAGCGTCTGCACCAAAGCCGCCCAGAATAACTGAGATAAACGAGCGGTTCATGCTCTTGCACATGATATAGGAAAGAATGGCACCCGATGAACCCACCAGCGCGCCTGTGATAATAAGCGCCAGATTACCAAGTGTGAAACCAATACCGGCAGCAGCCCAGCCTGAATATGAA
>CALFBM010000051.1 GCA_937951645.1 uncultured Rhizobiaceae group bacterium | reverse complement strand
TCATTGATGCCGTCCCCAATCATTAGCGGTTTTTCATTATTAGAGCTTGCCAACTTAATTGCTTCGAGTTTTTGATCCGGGGTCATTGCCCAATGATAATTTTTCAGATCAAGTTCATCCGCAATCTGTGCGACTTTTTCTTTTGTGTCACCTGATAGAATTGATACATGTTTATTTGTACGTTGGAGTTTTTGTATCAAATATTGGCTTTCTGGCCTTAGTATATCCTCAAACTCAAATTCAATTATAACCTGGCCATTTTTAGCCAGTACGGGTCCCTTGGTTTGTTCAACCTGTTCCCTGGTTGTGTTTTTTACAGCCCAGTCTATGCGACCCAAACGATAGGTATTCCTATCAATAATACCTTCTATTCCTGAACCTGTAATTTCTGCAACATCATCAACCTCCAGGAATTTAGCTGAATGTTTTTGCCAAAGTGCAACGATTGATTTTGCATAGGGATGGCGTGAACGGATAGCCAAAGATGCAGCCACCTGTATGAATTCGGGCTTGATACGATCAGAATTTAGAAGTGCAGGTTCTCCGTTTGTAAGGGTGCCGGTCTTGTCAAAAATAATTGAGTTAACTTCATTCAATCTTTCCAGCGCAGATCCATCCTTTATTAAAATCCCCGCATCAAACAATTTTCGTAATGCGGTAACTTGTACCATGGGTACTGCGAGAGCCAGGGCACAAGGACAGGTAATAATCAGAACACTTACGGCAATTGTTAGGGCGTGATGTGCATTCCCATCAATGATAAACCAGAATGCAAATGCAATAAGTGCAGTCAGGTGTACAAATGGTGCATAAAGGGAAGCAACCCGGTCAGCCAATCGTGTAAACTGGTTTCTGGATTGTTCTGCATGTTCCATAAGACGTATCATATTGGCCAGATATGAGCCACTCGCAGTAGCTGACGCACATAAAACCAAAGGCCCGGAAAGATTCAATGCTCCTGAAACCAGAGAGCTGTTCTTTTGAACTGCAACAGGTTCACTTTCACCACTTACAAGGGAAAGGTCTATCTCTGACTGGCCTTCTTTGACGATGCCATCAACTGGGACATGATCACCAACAGCGAGTTGTAACAACATGCCTTGCTTAATTTGATCGGTAGGCAAATGTGTAATCGTGTCATCTTCTTCTATTAGATCGACACCCATTGGCATAAGCTTCTGCAACCCATCGATTGCAGAATGTGCCCGTTCACGCATCATGTGATCGAGTGTTCGCCCAATCAGTAAAAAGAATAACAGTGTTGTCGCCGCATCGAAGTAGGCATGTTCTCCGTTTGTTAGCGTATCATAAAGACTCATGGCATATGTGATAAACAAACCAACAGAGATTGGAACATCCATGTTTGTACGGCCATATCTCAGCACTTCCCAGGCGCTGAGATAAAATACGCGCCCGCTGTATATAAGTGCAGGAAGTGCGATCATGGCAGACACAAAGTGAAACATTTGGCGAGTTTCCGGGTCTGCTCCAGCCCAGACTGCAACGGATAACATCATGATGTTCATGGCTGCAAATGCTGCAACAGCAAGTGCTTTAAGCAACGATTTAAGCGAAGTATCTTTTCTTACTTCGGTCGGGTTGCTTAAATGAGCATCAAAACCAAGTTTTGCCAGTGTTGCGCTTATTTCAGGTGGCTTACCCTTATCCCAGAAACAAACAGTCAAACGCCGAGTTGAAAGGTTTACGCGTGCTGATGCAATGTTTGATATTTCGGCAAGCTCTGATTCAATTTGCTGGATGCAGCCCCCACAATGAATCCCGGGGACAGAAAGCTCCAGTCTTAATTGGCCATTAGCAAGGAGTGTACTGGCAAGAATTATATCCCTATCATCAAGTGCCATTACTCAGCTTTCAGATAAATCCTGTACTTCATCAATAACAACGTCACCACGTAGTGCAAGATAAGCGTGCCAGGTGGCATGGCCCAATATTGGAAAGACAATGATCAATCCAACCAACGCTGTTAAAATACTGATTGCAAACAGTACAACAACAATGGCACCCCAGACGATAGCAAGTTTTTTATTTGCCCAAGCCATGGCCATGCTAATGCCCATTGCTGTTAAGGCATCTTTGCGTTCATGCATCAGCATGGGTATGGAAAATGCACTGATTGCAAATGAGAATGCTGCAAAAAGTCCACCCGTTGCAGTGCCAACGACCAGTAATGCCCAACCGTGTGGTGTAGTAAATACGCTGGACAAGACCTGGTCAAAACCTGAAAAGGGTATCATGCCAAAGAAAAGTGCATAGAGTAAAAATGCTGCGCGAAGCCACAGCATGACAACCAGCATTAGAATGACGCCTATGAAGAGAATTTGACCTGGCGATCTTGCATGAACCATGATCATATCTACAAGTCTTGGTTTTTTACCTTCGGCCAGTTGTTGACTTTTTTCGTATAGCCCCACCGCAATAGCAGGTCCCATTACCATAAACCCTGAAAGTGCTGGCAAGAGAATGTAGTCGTATCCAAGCAAGAATAATCCACCTATGGTAATAATCGAGATGACAAAGATGGCAAATCCATATGCCAAACTACTTACAGGAGATTTAAATGTATCCTGTATTCCGGATTTCAACCAGGAAAACGGAGCAGATAGAGCTAAATCACGATGAAAATCCGGGCGTAGGGGTGGTTCCATGGATGTTGTGGTAGCATCAGTCATAGTTTTCCCTTTCTTAGCACCCGGACTTTGCGGCACGGTATTGTAATGTTGTTTTATCAGCAAGCTTGTCATGCAGCACGCATTCAGGTTGAGAATTAACCGCAACAAAGACAAGGTGGGCATTTGCAAATATTAGTCCTGCAACCAGAAACACTGCCAGTGATACCCAAATGATTGGATTTGCTGTTAAGCCAGCTTTTTGGTTTTGGATACCAGAAGTAAGTTCATTCATTTTTTTGCGCTCCCATGTCTCTGACATAGAGTGTGAGCAAGCGACGATCTGCTTCTCCAAGACGTTGCTCAAAGTATGGCATAACACCCTTGCGGCCATGCTTGAGAGTTGCCTGAATTGTATCTGCATTACCGCCATAAATCCAGAAACTGTCTGTCAGGTTTGGTGCGCCAACATCCTTAATCCCTTTTCCATTATCGCCGTGGCAGGATGCGCAGTTTTCAGCAAAAAGTTCCTTGCCTTCCGGTAGTCGTTCCATGTTCTTTTGATCAAGCTCATCAGGGCGCGAGAGAGAAATTACAAAGGATGTTAGCGCGCGCCTCTGTTTTAAGTCCAGCATGCCTTGATCACCAAAGGCAGGCATCTCTCCAAAACGCGTATCTTCGTGTTGGGTATTGATGCCCACTCTAAGGGTCTCATTTATTGTTTCTGCATCACCACCCCATAACCATTGATCGTCAATCAAACTTGGGAACCCCGGACCACCATCAGCATTAATTCCGTGGCATGCAGAACAATTATCCTCAAACAGACGGGCACCGTGAGTACGAACTAATGCCATTGCCTCTTCATCAGCCTCAAGTTGCGCAAATTCTGTCGTTGAAAATTTTTGCTCCCAAGTAGCGCGCAAAGCAGCTGAACGAGTTAAATCCTCTTCAACCAAACCGCGTTGATCAATATTGAGAATTCCCTTTGTATAGCCTGTTCCATAAGGCCAGGTGGGAAACAATATCCAGAAGAGAACTGCGGTCAAAATTGTGATTGCAAGGAAAAACTTTACTACCCCTGGTACTGGTGTCATCAATTCCTTGATGCCATTCCATTCATGTCCAGTTGTCATCAGACCTGTATATGGATCGCGTTCTGGCTTTGTCATTTTTGGCTAACCTCATCCTCTTCCAGAATACTCTTGGCCGCATCATCAAACTTTTTTTGGTTAGAGGGCCAATATGCATATATGACTGTGGCAAAGAAGAATGCCATCATATAGAAAAGGCCGTAGGATTTAGCAAAACCAACAAAAAAATCATGATCAAAATTCATCTCTTAATCTCCGTTCGCAAGGTTGCTTGTTTGTTGCTCCGGACTTGAGGTTTGCTGGGCTACATCTGTTAAATGGCCAAGAATTTGCAAGTAGGCGACAAGGGCATCCATTTCCGTAATGCGATTTGGGTCGCCGTCAAAGGCACTGACATTTGAATCTTCGCCATACCGTTCCAGAAAACCGTCTGCACCATCAGAGTCTGGTCTGGTTTGGCCATAAGCGTCTTGTGCAGCATTCTCAATCATTTCGTCGGTATAAGGGACGCCAACTTTTCTAAGCGCAGAAAGATGTAATCCCAAATCCTCGTATTTGAGAGTATTGCGCTGCAACCAGGCATATGATGGCATGACGGATGAAGGAACAACGTCACGTGGATTGATAAGGTGTGCGACATGCCATGCGTCTGAATATTTTTCACCTATACGAGCCAGGTCCGGACCAGTTCGTTTCGACCCCCAAAGCATGGGATGGTCGTATTGTGATTCAACAGCCAGGGAATAAGGACCATAGCGTTCTACTTCATCTTGTAATGTGCGGATCATTTGTGAATGGCACGCATAACAACCTTCCCGGATATAAATGTTACGACCAGCAACCTCCAAAGGCGTATAAACACGCATATCTTCCACTTCTTCAACGGTTTCGTCGATTGTGAACAATGGAGCGATCTCTACTATTCCGCCAATTGATGCAACGAAAATAATAGCGAAAACAAATGCGAGTGCGTTACGTTCCAGTTTTGCGTGTTTGTCTAGCATGTCATTTACTCCGCAGGCTCAGGATCAACGACTGGGGGCAGATCGTAGACGGGTGCATTTTCTTGTGCAGGCATCTTGATTGTCTTCCAGATGTTATAAAGACCGATGACGCCACCAAGGAAGAACAGGAAGCCACCAACTGCACGGGCAACATAGTATGGAGCCATTGCATCGACTGAATCAATGAATGAGTAGGCCAGGGTCCCATTCTCGGCATAGGCTCGCCACATCAATCCCTGGATAATGCCGGAATTCCACATCGAGAAGACATATATAACTGTTCCAGACAGAGCCAACCAGAAATGGGCTTCAATCAAGCGGCTTGAGTACATACGTTCCCTGTTCCACAACATCGGGACAAGTGTATAGAAAGCGCCAAAGGTGATCATGGCAACCCAGCCGAGTGCACCTGCATGCACATGGCCTACAGTCCAGTCAGTATAATGAGAGAGCGAATTGACGGGGCGTATTGCCATGAATGAACCCTCAAAGGTCGATAGACCATAAAAGACTGCTGCAACGAACATGAACCGAAGTGTTGCATCATCACGCACTTTTTCCCAGGCCCCATTCAGGGTGAGCAAAGCATTACCTGCAGAAGCCCAGGAAGGAACAACAAGGATGATGGAAAATGTCATGCCTAGATTTTGAACCCAATGCGGCAGAGCGGTATAATGAAGATGATGTGAACCCGCCCACATATATAAAAAGGTGATACCCCAAAAACTAATGATTGACATTCTATAAGAGAAAATCGGACGGCCAGCGCGTCTTGGAAGATAATAGTAAAGCATGCCCAAAAAGCCGGAAGTCAGAAAAAATGCAACGGCATTATGGCCGTACCACCATTGCGTCATGGCATCCTGAACACCAGAAAAGAGTGAGTAACTCTTGGCATGTCCCAGAGATACAGGCACAGCAAGATTATTGATAATGTGGAGGATGGCAACGACAAGAATAAAAGCCATGAAATACCAGTTGGCCACATAGATATGCGGCTCTTGGCGGCGTGCCAGTGTACGCAGGTAAAGAACAAAGTAGACTACCCAAATTACAACAAGAAAGATATCTGCATACCATTCAGGTTCCGCATATTCTTTTGAAGCCGTGATGCCGAACATATATCCGGTAACTGCCATGAGGCAGAACAGGTTGAAGCCAATGATGACAACCCAAGGTGATATGTTATCAGAGAGCCGTGCGCGTGATGTGCGTTGTAAAACATGAAATGAAGTTGCAATAAGCGCATTGCCACCAAAGCCAAAAATTACTCCGGTTGTATGTACCGGGCGCAATCTTCCGAAACTTGCCCAACCTGCATCAAATGTGGCCTCGGGGAACACAAGTAACCAAGCCACCCAATCACCGATAAATGTAGCAAAGACAAGCCATATCATCGATACTATAACGCCAACTTTTGTTGGATCGTCATAATATTTTTTAATACCATCCGGATCAGGCTCGGCATCATGGTATCGGTTCATGATCATGAAAAGCAGGCCTATTCCACAAGCTGCCAAAAGTGCGCCATGAAAACCAAGCACATCGTCTCGTCCAGCTATTCCAAGCACACCTCCGAATATCACCAGTATAGTACATAGGATCATTGCAGAAGAACGTTCATCACGTGTCAGTTGCGAAATCATGGTTTAGTCCTTGGTATTGGTTTTGGCAGTTTTATCAAAAAATTTACTGTCACGTTAAGATTCATCATAATCTGAAAAAAAGTCAACATAGATCTCCATCTACCTGCAGAACTCCAAAAAGAATTCAGCATCGTCGCTTACTTGAACAAAATGCTCTTCTTCTGGTAAAATAATAAAAACATCATTGGGTTTTATTATGGAGACTGGTGTCTTTTCACCGACGAGAAAATATTGAACTTCTCCCGCTGTGACAATGAGGCGCGCATAAGTACCTGTTTTGGTACTATGCGATTTCTGAAGACTTTCTGGTACTTTTCCGGCAGTGAAAAGGGGAGACTCGGCATATTTTTTGACGCCGTCGGGCAGGCTGCGTTTAACTGTCATTTTTTTGACCCTTCATGAATTTCAAACTGCTTGCTGCGAATATACAGAGCAAAAGTACCTTGATAATTTCCATAGCCACATAAACAAGATGCAGGGAACTGTCTGGTACTGTTGTACCTGCAATAATGTCAGTGGTACGTTCATTAAGCATCGGCATCAGATAAAGTCGCTGGATTGCAAAAATGACAACCGGCAATATAAGAAAACGAAGCATGGAAGGACTGGATATTAACGTTGAAAGAAGGAGGACTGCACAAAATACTGCTTCACCCACACCAACCCAGAAGAACTGGGCCTGGCCAACTTCCAACGCCATAGGCAGAGAAAGAGACGCAACTTGAAACTTTGCCGGTGCGGCAATTAAAGACCCACCTATAACGATGCCCGCCCAGATTCCTGCCAGTCCCTGCGGAAACGTTTTAAACATATTATCACTTACTCCCTGGCAAGCCTGGTGTACCAAACATGGCTATTTGTAAGCTGGTTGCAATTCTTGTGGCGCGTTCCATAAAATAAGGTATTGCATCTGGCGTTGGTGCCGTGTCTTTTAATGTTTGCTCAAACAATGACAGCCAGATATCAAAATGCTCGGGACGTGCCTCGGTCAGTGCCTGATGTTTGGGTACAGGCTGACCAGAATATCTACCAGCATTAAATGCAACAGATGTCCAAAAATCTTTCATCTTGGAAAGGTGAGGCTCCCAATTGTCTCCAATATGGTTTGCAAAGATATGGCTAATACGATCATCTGCTCGTATGCGGTCATAAAACGTATCAACCAAAATTGATACATAAGCATCATCAATGCCAAGCAGCAGGGCATTTTTCTGGATTGCCTGGCGCCGCTCCTGTGCTGTTCTTAACTGAGTTGCCATGATGGTTTCCTGTGAGACACATTTCGCTTAAGGGTATTAATTTTACCAACCAGTAATATAGCCAAATGCCGATTAAATTTAACTGATATACTCAGTGAACTTCCAGACTTGTTACGGAGACTTTTTCCAAGTTCCTTGTTCATTACATCTACGAGAAGAGACGATGGCTCTATTTTTAGAGGCTGGTATATCAAGGCTTGAAATATGTTTTTTACTTGAAGCGTGATGCGCATCAGGTTGTTCCCTAAATTAATATATCTATTATATTTCTTTTAATTGATCTTCACAAGCATAAAGATTCATTTATCCAGTTAGAGTCAGCTTTTTGAAGAGATTACAATTGACAATGATCTATCGCTCAATCTGTCTGGGCTAAAGCAACTTGAACAATGTTACTGGTGTCAGCAAACAAAGAAGCTCTTTTTGCAACACAAATCTTGTTGCAATAGTTTATGAAAATTGACCTTAAAATCTATCTGCGCTGAACGGTGACAAATCAAGGTTTATTGGTTTTTCTGTAACAAGGTCTGCAATTATCTGACCTGTCTTAGGCGCCATCATTAAACCATAATGGGAATGTCCGAATGCAGCAAATAATCCTTTATGATGTGGAAATTCATCCAAAATGGGTAGGCTATCCGGCATTGATGGCCTAATGCCCATCCATGTTTTGGCATCATCCTGATTAAGCTCAGGGAGCATGTCCTTGGCAAGTTTTTTAAGGCTATTGATGCGCTTTTTATTTAGAGGTGCATCAAGGCCTGCAAATTCTGCTGTACCTGCAACTCTTAATCCATCCTCCATTGAACTGGCAACCAGCATCTTGTCCACATCCATGATAGAATTGTTAAGTTCAATACAAGGGTTGTTATACTCCAAGTGATACCCACGCTCTGCTTCCAGAGGTAAGTGTATGCCTAATGGTTTTAGCAGGTTTGCAGACCATGCTCCTGCGCAGAGAACTATTTTTCGGGAAGTAAAATTGCCGATATTGGTTTTAGTTGACCATCCGCCTTTAATATCTGGAGCAAGTTTTTCAACATTTGCCTTTATAATTTTTACGCCTAAACTTTTCGCCTTTGCAACCAACACAGTACCAATTTTACCAGGTGCTAAAGCGCGTGCCTGACCTTTAATCAAAATTGCTGCCTGGAATTCTTTGGATAGTGCAGGTTCGAGTTTACGAAGTTCTTGCTGTCCAATTTTTTCGAGGTTTCCACCTTTGCTTGTACGTATCTCATATCCTAGGTTATCGAGTTTTGCCTTCCTGGAATTGCGGAAGGCATGAACATAAAAGCTGTCGCGGATAAGGTGCTCGTGCCCCGTACCTGCCAAGTGCTGGCGATATAACTCGATATTCGACTGATTTAACAATTCCATAGCATTAGAGGTTTTGCGCACTTTTTCATGTGTTGAATTTCTTAGGAATCTAAGCCCCCAAGGTATCAGCTTAGGAAAGTGCCATGGCTTGATTGAGAGTGGGCCATTGATGCTGAACAGCATAGAAGGAATTTGCTTCCAGATGCCCGGCATGGATTGAGGTACAATTGACCATGGCGATATAACACCTGCATTCCCGTATGAAGCGCCCTGGCCAGGATCATCGCGATCGATCAACTGTACTGAGGTGCCCGTTTCAGCAATTGAAAGTGCGGAGCAAATACCTATTAATCCAGCGCCGATAACCGTCACATCGTATTCATCTTTATGATTATTGCCCACTTTGATTACTCAGCTGCAGCAACTACTCCTGCACGATTCTTTTTGGTAATCTGCAAGAGGATAACGGGCATAATCACAACTATAGAGAATATATCCGCTTGCCAACTGGGTGCGATAAATACCAGGCCTGCGATAGTAGCAAGAATACGCTCGATTGCATTCATGGGTGCTAGCCAATATCCAACGACTGCTGCTGATAATGCTATAACACCTGCAATACAACTTGTGGCGGTATAGGAGAACTCAAGTAAGTCAAAACCCGCAGATGAGACAAATAATAATACAGGCGCATAGACAAAGGCCATTGGCGCAACGATTTTGCCAAGTCCAAGGGAGAATGCGGAAATGCCTGTCCTGAACGGATTTGAATTTGCAATCGCTGCCGCTGCATATGCAGAAGTGCATACAGGTGGAGTAATCTCTGAAACTACACCGTAGTAAAGAACAAACATGTGACTGGCAATTGGTGGAATGCCAAGTTGAGCCAAAGCTGGTTGAGCGACCGATACAAGCATGATGTATAGTGCTGTTGTTGGAATGCCTGCGCCCATTAATATGCAGGCAATTGCAATGAAAACAAGCGATATGAAGAGTTGTAAATCTTCCACAGTCAGAAAGTTTAAAAGCCCGCCTAAAGTGACAAAACCAAATATATCGGATGCGAGCGCAGATGCACCGCTTGTCACCATAAACCCAATGCGGAAACCTATGCCTGTCGTATTGATTACGCCAACTACAATACCAACAGCAGCTGATGCGGCACCAACGGCAAGTGCGTATTTTACGCCCAATTCCATTGCTGCAGACATTTCCGGAATTTGAATACGCGGCTGCGGATTAAAGACCCCAATTACAGAACCTGCGCACAGCAGGAATGCCATATCAAGTTCGAAGCCCCCGCCCATATATTTCCAGATTACAAATGCAATAAAGGCTGCAGGATATATGAGTGAGGCGGGACTGTGTGCTCTTGCCATGCCAACAATAACGGCTAGTGATATACCGCAGAAAGCGGACATAAAAGGTGTGTAACCAGAGAATAATACGACCAACAACCCAATGAGAGGAATAATATTTGCCCAGCCATTACGCCACACTTGACCAAGTTTCGGCAACATTTCTTTTGAAAGACCTTCTAGATTCAGCTTGCGTGCCATTAAATGTACGACAGCGAAAACACCAACATAATGCAATAGTGCAGGGAAGATTGCAGCAATAACAATCGTTGTATAAGGAACTTCGAGAAACTCAGCCATGATAAAAGCTGCCGCGCCCATAATGGGCGGCGTAATTTGTCCACCTGCGGAAGATGCTGCTTCCACACCGCCCGCAAAATGGCCTGGGTATCCCAATCGCTTCATGTTGGGAATGGTTAGGGCTCCAGTAGAAACTGTATTGGCTACAGAAGAACCGGATATTGTTCCAAAAAATGCAGATGAGACAACAGAAACTTTAGCAGGCCCGCCTGTATATCGGCCGGCAAGAATGGTTGCATTATCTATAAATAGTTGTCCAAGACCTGTGCGCTGCGCAATCACGCCAAATAGTACAAAGTGAAAAACAATCGTCGAAACAACCCAAAGCGTAACGCCGAAAATTCCTTCCTGTGGAAAATACATACTGGAAACAAATGTATTAAATTTAACACCTGGATGCTGAAGGATGCCTGGAAAAACTGGACCTAGAAGCGCATATGAAATAAAGACACAAATTATAGTGGGAAGAACCCAGCCAAGCGTACGGCGCGCCAGATCCAGTACGAGAACGATAATAACAACCCCAAAAAAGACATCGTATTTATTGGGATTACCCATTCGAAAAGTTTGTTCTTCAATTCCTATAGCTGGTATGCCATGCCATGCAAAACCAACATAGAGCGATGCAGCTACACCAAAGATCATCAAAATAATATCGTATATCGGAATGTTACCAAACCGCAATGAACTTGCTTTCACCGCAAAAGCATTTTTGGTTTTGAAAATCGGGAACAAGGCATAAGTCAGTATAAATAAACCTGTAAGATGAAATCCCATATGCCAATGATCTGCAGGAAGACCAAAACCGGCTGTAAAATAATGGTAAAGCGCAAAGGTAATTGCAACAGTTCTTAATAGGAAACCTGTTTTTGCACCCACTGCACGTGTAGCCGAGCCTTCGTCATATTTTTCTTCGATAGCTGCGAGTTCTTCTGCGGTTAATTCGTTAACCGTCTCAGCCACTTTTGCCTCAGCCATTTTCGCAGATCCCTGTACATAAGTTTTTTATTAAAAACTGGCTGGCAATGAGTTTTGCCAACCAGTTAAGGCCTGTATTGCCTTTGGGGGAGATTACTTAAGTAACCCTGCCTCTTTGTAGAACTTCTCAGCACCTGCATGGAGCGGTACACCAAGCGCCACAACACCATCAAGTGCTGTGTCAGGTGTAATCTGTTTGCCTTTTGCATGGCCGTTATCAAGAAGTTTGCGTGTGTTATCATTCCAAAGTGCTTTGGTAATGCCATAAACAAGTTCATCTGAAAGATCAGAAGAAACGACAAGTAGCGCACTCACTGCAGGAGTAAGTGTATCGTTATCAACACCTTCATATACGCCGCCAGGAATTTTTGATGGAATATACGCAGGAATGATTTCGTTGATTTTTTTCAAATCTGCTTCAGAGAATGAATGGAGGTTCATTCCTTTTGTTGAAGCTAATTGAACCATGGCTGCCACTGGCCAACCTGCTGCATAAAAATAACCGTCCAATTGACCATCAGCCAAACGTTCAGCACTTTGGCTATTGTTCAATTCAGCCTCTTCCATGTTGTCACGGTTAACACCCCACGCGTCCAACATTTGTAGAACTGCAACCTGAGTGCCAGAGCCTGCTTGAGCAATACCGACACGCTTGTCTTTTAGGTCGCCTAAATCATTGATGCTTGCGCCCTTTGGGAGTACAACATGGAGGTCTTCCGGATACAGATTGGCAATAACACGAAGTTTCGGATGTGCCTTTCCTTCAAACTTTCCTTCGCCCAAGAACATGGAACGTGTCACGTCTGCTGCTGCGAGGCCTGCTTCTAATTCACCGTTTTGAACCGCTGCATTATTAAAGACAGATGCAGTTGTTGACTGAGCAATTGCAATCAAGCCCGGAACCCCACATTGACCGCCGCTGTCACATGGGCGTGAACCTGGGGGGGCAGAAATGCCATTTGCAATTGTACCGCCAATTGGGAAATAAGTGCCACCAGCACCACCTGTCCCTATGCGAAAAAATGTAGGGTCTTGCGCAACTGCAATACCACTCGCCAATAGCGAGCTGCTTAATGCCAATGCACCAGCAAGTTTTTTAAATGTATTCATATTTCTCTCTCCCTGTGAATTCATATCCAGCTTCTTACTGTTATCTGGAATTCAAAGTTTAGGGCTAGTAATCTATTGATGCAAATTGTAATTATTTCTAATATTATAAATTTTTGCTATAGGTTTGAATGATGAAAATAATGCAGATGAAAGCATTTCACGAGATAATGCTAACTGGATCGGTTTCTGCGGCTGCTCGTAATTTACATAGAAGCCAGCCTGCAATTAGTTCTCTTGTTGCAGGCTTGGAAGATGATTTGGGTATGAAGCTTTTTGAACGTCGTAATGGTCGATTACACCCCGTTCCGGAAGCTCATTATTTGCAGGAAGAATGTTCTGAGCTTCTTGGTCGAATGAATACGATACAACAAAATATGCAGGGTATCAAAGCGCTTAACACTGGAAAAATTGAAATTGTTACAATGCCGGGGCCATCAGTTTTTCTATTGCCAAACCTGATTGCCAATTTTGCAAAGGAAAAACCTAATGTAGAAAGCGCCTTGATTTCGAGAAGTTCAGAAGTTGTTTTTCAACTAATTGCTGCACAACAATATGATCTTGGAATAGCTGATTATTTTGAAGGTAAAGCTGACAATACCTCTCTCGTGAAGGAGAATATTTTTAGGTTTGACTGTTTATGCGTCATGCATCGTGACGATCCTCTTGCAAAAAAGAAATATATCTCGCCAAATGATCTGGATGATAAACCGCTTGCAACACTTGATCATGACCATGAGTTATATGCAAATGTAGAAAAGGCATTTAGTGAAAGCCAAGTAAGGCTCAACGTCAGGTTTACAACACGATATTTCATTCCATTGCTTACTTATGTTGAAAGAAAACTTGCCTACGCCACAGTCGATCCAATAGCGATGGAAAGTTATCGTTTATATAAGGGAAGTGGAGGAGAACTGGTTTTTCGTCCATTTAAACCAGCCATAACCTACAGAGTATCAATACTTACGCCTGTATACAGGCCCGCTTCCTTGCTTACCCAGTCAATAACTGAAAAGCTGATTGCAGAAATGCACAGGCTTGGTGGTGTATTAATTGGTTAAATCATTTTGATATGCAAACAAGGCAGCAAGACCACCCGTGTGTATAAAGGCCACAGTATCATTTTTGGCAATGGTTCCGCTTTTGACCAATGATATGAGACCTGCAAAGGTGCGCCCGATATAAACAGGATCAAGTAGCAATCCTTCGTTAATGGCTGCAAGTTTGATTGCTTCTTTACTTCAAGCCCGGGTTGTTTAGCCGTTTTTCAAAATAATCGGCCATGGCCGATTCTGCTGGATGAGCTGCATCGTGATGGCCAAATGTATTGACGCTTGGAATGCGCACCATTGCGGATAAACCATCAATTATATTCTGTTTGCTAATTGGCATTTTATATTTCGGAATTACTAGTTTTGAAGTAGTGTTATCTTCTTGTTTCATCATTCCTGTAGATGTCATGTACAAAACCCTAGTTGGCTGGCGTCTACTTTGTAAGCCCTATATGCGACCCCAGAAATTTTGTTTTACAGAAGCCGTTAGTTTTCACAGTTGGTGGAATGTAATAACAGTTTGAAGAAAGAAAGTTCAATGACAATACTTTCACAAAAGTACAAATACAAAATTGTTAGCCGACACAGGTGAAGTCAATTCTGTTTGTTTGATTCATTCATTCAAGCCTGGTGCGAATTCCTTGCCTGGTAAGGTTATTGCATGAGTTGGTTCAAGATTAGGCATCGCGTCGTGTTGGATGCGCGCCGTGTTGGATGTTGTCTTATAATGTTTGATCAAATGCTGTTTTTAGCTTGTCGACAAGTTCCACAATCTGATCATCATTTATAGTGAAAGGTGGTGCCAGAAGAACATGATCACCATTTTTCCCATCAATTGTTCCAGACATTGGATAACAAATCAAACCTGCCTCAAATGCTTCTGCCTTTAGTTTCTTTGCTATCCCCCTTGAGGTGTCGATAGGTTTTTTTGTGCTACGGTCAGCTACAATTTCCAGCCCGCGAAATAAGCCGCGTCCACGTATGTCCCCAATATGCTGATGCTGACCAAGAACTTCATTGAGATGCGCCGCTAATTTCTCACCTTGTTGTTTAACGTTAGTCAGCAAATCACGATTGAGAATTTCTGTCAGGACGGCAAAGGATGCCGCACATGCCAGTGGATGTCCCATATAGGTGTGCCCATGTTGAAAAAAGCCGCTGCCGGTTTCAATTGTGTTATATATTTTGTCCGTGCAAAGCATCGCGCCGATGGGTTGATATCCTGCGCCCAAGCCTTTGGCGATGGCAAGAATATCAGGTGAAATGCCATCTTGCTCGCAAGCAAAAAGTGTACCTGTTCTGCCCATCCCGCACATGACTTCATCCAGGATTAATAGTATGCCATGTTGGTCGCATATTTCGCGGATGCGTTTGAAATAGCCTTCGACGGGTGGAACAGCCCCAAGTGTTGCGCCAACTACGGGTTCAGCAACAAAGGCCATGATGTTTTCAGGCCCCAGTTCAAGAATTTGGGTTTCAAGTTCATTTGCAACCCTCCAGCCATATTCAAACGGTGCCTCACTCTCATGCCTGTAGCGGTATTCATAACACGGTGCAATATGTGTCGTTTCAACCAGTAGAGGTGAAAACTGGGCGCGCCGTAATTCATTGCCACCTGTGGCAAGCGCGCCCAATGTATTGCCATGATAGCTTTGTTTGCGTGCGATTACCTTGTGTCTATTCGGTTCGCCAATTTCAACAAAATATTGACGCGCCAGTTTAAGGGCAGCTTCTACCGCTTCTGATCCGCCCGAGACCAGATAAACGCGGTCAATGCCTTTGGGGGCATGTTTGATTAAAAGATCTGCCAGTTTTTCTGCAGGTTCTGATGTAAAAAAACCAGTATGGGCAAAATCCAGATTTGCAAGTTGGTTAGTGATGGCTTGTTTTACATGCTCATTGGAATGGCCAAGGCAGGATACTGCTGCGCCACCTGATCCGTCAAAATAGCGCTTGCCTTTGCTGTCAATTATATAACAGCCATCACCCTTTACCGCTGTTGGAATTTGATGGGCGGTTGTGCGACCGAATATGTGTCCCATGCTTTAAAGCCCTTTTAGTCGCGAACAACGAAGACAGACTGTTTTGCATGTCGAACTACCCTTGCTGCATTTGGCCCAAGCAGATAATCCTTTAACTCAGGGCGATGTGAGGCAAGAACGATAAGCTCACAATTAAGCTTGTCAGCAACCTTCATGATCTCGTCATAAATATTGCCATGGGTAACATGGCCTTTAATGTTTCCAGATGGGGTCTCAACTACATCAAGTGTTTGTTTAAGCACGTCGCCAACGTCCTGAAGTGTTTTTTCTTCAAAGTCTTTTGGAAAATGCGAACCAACAATTGGCATATTGTATGTTGGGACAACAGTCATGACATGCAGTTCAGAATTATCATCAATAAGCATGTCCTGGGCAATGCCAATCAGTTTTTTTGCTTGCTTGATATTGCTTAAATCAACTGGAACGAGAATATTATGATACATTTTGAATAGCCTTTCCTGCCCAGAACGCCGGAGTGGTTTGTCGTCTACGTTGGAAAAAGACCACCAGAGCAAGCAGGATTAATGCTGGAATATAAAATATTTCTTTTGGCATGCGTTCAGCTTCCAGCTGGACGGCTGCGATTTCGACGGGTGTATCACCATAAAAATCAAAAGACTGGAACGGTACGAAGAATGGTGTTCCTGCGATAGGTTCATCCAGTATGGCTTTTCCATCTTCTTCACGAACCAATATGCCGCCTTGTTCCAAACGTTTTGTTCCATCCCCGCTTGCGCCGAGATTCACCAAAATAGTTCGCTTGGAAATCTCGTCAGGCTTGTCAAAGTCCGGCCCTTTGACCAGCATTCGTAAGAGGCCGTTTTCTGGAAGGTCAGCTGCAAGTTGGGCAACTTCAACGCCTGGCCTGTTTTCAAAAGGAGGTTGAACATAATCAAGCCAGAAACCTGGTCTGAATAATGTGAAGGCGATCAAGAGGAGTGCGACCGTTTCCCAGATTTTACTTTTGGCCATGAAGTAGCCTTGTGTCGCAGCAGCAAACAGCATCATCGCCACTACTGCTACAATAAAGATGAACATGGCCTTGCCGGTTGAGACATCGATTAGCAAAAGTTCTGTGTTGAAGATAAACAGGAAGGGTAGCAAGGCTGTGCGGATATCGTAGGCAAAGCCCTGGACGCCCGTTTTAATCGGGTCACCGCCTGATATGGCGGCAGCAGCAAAGGCTGCCAGACCGACGGGTGGTGTATCATCGGCCAGAATGCCAAAGTAAAATACAAAGAGATGAACTGCGATAAGTGGAACAATAAGCCCGTTTGCAGCACCTACTGAAACGATTACAGGCGCCATGAGGGATGACACTACAATGTAGTTGGCAGTGGTTGGCAGACCCATGCCTAATATCAAGCTCATGATGGCAACCAGGAACAACATTGCCATGATGTTTCCGCCTGAAAGGAATTCAACAAACTCACCCACAACCTGATGCGCGCCAGTTAATGATACAGTGCCCACGATAACGCCTGCAGCGCCTGTTGCGACACCGATGCCGATCATGTTTCTTGAACCTGCAATCATACCATCAAAAAAGTCTTTCCATCCATCGCGAAAACCTTGAGCAAGACCGCCTTGGCCACGCAAAAAGCTCTTGATTGGTTTTTGGGTAAAGATGATGAAGATCATTGCAACGGTTGCCCAATAAGCAGACAGGGTCGGTGAAAGTCTTTCAATCAGGATGCACCAGATCAATACAATGATTGGCAGTATGAAATGGAAGCCAGTAATTGCCACTTCCCATGGGCGCGGCAGTTTTGACATTGGCGCATTGGGGTCATCCATTTCAAGATCTGGAACCTTTGCAGCTTTTGTAATGGTAACTGCATAAGCAATCAGGAAGATAATTGCCGCTGAAGTGAAGGTAAGGTTGGGGAATGCAACCTTGATCCAGCCTAGCCCGTAATAAACAGCCATACCCAAAATTGCCATTGCAATAAAGCCAAACAGAACGCCTGACATACGTTGCGCGAAGGTGCCGATAAGGGATGGCCTTTCCATGCCTTTGAGGCCAAGCTTTAAGGCTTCCAGGTGAACAATGTAAACCAAGGCAATATAAGAAATAATTGCAGGCAGGAATGCGTGTTTGATAAGTTCAGGATATGAGATCCCTGTAAATTCTGAAATCAGGAAAGCTGCAGCACCCATCACTGGCGGCGTAAGCTGACCGTTTGTTGAAGATGCTACTTCAACCGCACCTGCTTTTTCACGGGAAAAACCTGTACGCTTCATGAGGGGAATGGTGAACGTACCTGTTGTTACAACATTGGCTATTGATGAGCCCGAGTACAAGCCAGAAAGGGCAGAAGCCACAACGGCAGCTTTTGCCGGGCCACCACGGAAATGACCCAAGAGGGCAAATGCCAATTTTATGAAGTAATTACCTGCACCTGCTTTTTCGAGCAAAGAGCCAAATAACACAAATAGAAAAATCATTGATGCGGCAACACCGAGTGCGACGCCAAACACGCCTTCGGTTTGCATCCAGAAGTGCCACATGGCTTTGCCAAACGAAGCACCTTTCCATTGGATGGCGTCGGGCATTATGGAAAGATGACCAAAGAAAACGTAAGACACAAAAACTGATGCCACGATTACAAGGGGGAGTCCCAAAGAGCGATAAACAGCAATCGCCAAGGCAATCATGCCCATGGCTGACATTGTCAAATCTGTAGTGGTTGGAAGGCCTGCGCGGCCTGCAATATCATTTTTGAACCAAAATAAATAAAGACATGAAAGTGCTGCAAGTCCTGCAAGTATCCAATCATAAACAGGAACGTGGTCGCGCGGACTGGATTTGAAAAGCGGGTAGGCCAACATTGCCAGGATCAGGGCAAATGCCAGATGAATTTGGCGTGCTTCCTGGCTATTGAATACAACGTTAATGCCAGTTAGTGTCGTGATTGCATAGGGGATACTGGAAGCAATATAAATCTGAAACGTTGCCCAAATAAATGCAATGGCAAGTATTATTTTACCTGCCAGACCAGCTGCATTGCGTGCACCTGTTTCAACTTCTGCGACCATGAGATCTACATCGGCATCGACTTTGTTTTGAGTTGTTTCATTAGTCATGTTTTATTCCCCACTATAAAATTTAATGCCTCTCAAAATAAAAAAACCGGGCAATTCATATTGCCCGGTTTGTATTTCAGCTTATTTCCAGCCGCGTTCTTTGTAGTATTTCAAGGCACCTGCATGTAAAGGCGCTGAAAGACCGTCGCTTATCATTTCTGTTTCTTTCAGATTTGTAAAAGCAGGATGCAGCTTTTTGAAATCATCAAAGTTTTCAAATACAGCTTTTACAAGTGTGTAAACAACTTCTTCTGAAACATCGGATGACGAGATGAAAGTAGCGCCAACGCCAAATGTGTTTGTATCACCATCTGTGCCACGGTATGTGCCACCAGGAACAGTTGCTTTGCGATAATATGAATTATCTCCAACAAGCTTGTCGATTGGTCCGCCTTCAACTGAAACCAATTCAACATCACAGGTCGTTGCTGCTTCTGTAATGGCTGCGGCAGGGTGACCAATTGTGTAGATCATTGCGTCAATCTTGCCGTCACAGAGTGCTTGAGCCATTTCAGAGCCCTTAAGTTCAGATGCCAAAGCAAAGTCTGACATTTTCATGCCGTAGCCTTCCATCACAACTTCTGTTGTTGCGCGTTGACCCGAACCCGGATTTCCAACGTTTACTTTCTTGCCCTTTAGGCTTTCGAAGCCTGTTACGCCAGCGCCCTTGCGAGCAACGAGAGTAAATGGCTCCGGGTGAACGGAAAAGACAGCACGCTCGCCTTCCCAAGGACCTTGGTCCTTAAACTTCGACGTGCCCTTCATGGCATGGAACTGCCAGTCGGATTGTGCGACGCCGAATTCCAGTTCGCCGGCGCGTACTGTGTTGATATTGTAAACAGATCCGCCTGTGGATTCTACTGAACAACGAATGCCGTGCTCTTTACGGTTCTTGTTGACCATACGACAAATTGCGCCGCCTGTTGGGTAGTAAACACCCGTTACACCACCTGTGCCGATTGAGATGAACTGCTGTTCAGCTGCAATACCTGCTGTTGGCGTTAATGCTGTGGTAGCAAGTAACGCAAAGCTTGCGAGTAATTTCTTCAATTTTCTTCTCCCTTGAAATCAAGTTTCCTGATTAGCTAATCATGGATGATAAATAGAACCAAACGCACAAGGCATAATAGCCCTAGGCCTAAAAGTATGTTCTTTAAGGAAGTCATATGCTAATGCAAAAAGTGCATTATATATAATTATTTTTAGTCTGTTATATGAATAAAATTAGCCTATTATGAGTGGGGAATTTGCTACATAATGCAAAAAATGCATAGTTATAATTTTTGTATGGACTAAACTGAAATGAACATTGAGTGGTTAAAAGATTTTCAAACGTTAGCCGATACAGGTAATTTTACTTTTGCAGCCAGAAAACAAAATGTTTCACAGGCTGCGTTTAGTAGAAGAATACAGGCACTTGAAAGCTGGGTAGGAACATCGCTGGTAAATCGGGAAACATATCCTGTTCAGATGACTTATGCTGGCCAGCGTTTTCTGGCTGAGACAAATGACATACTATCCAACTTGAACGACACAAGAGCTGCATTGTCCAGTCCGGCGCTTGGAACAACTTCGCACGTTCATATTTCAATACCTCATGTGCTTTCAAATTCCCGGTTTTCCAGATGGTGGCAAAACTGGTCTGAGGGAACACGGATGTCCGTTACTTTATCTGTTGGTAATGTTTCTGAAATGATCGCGAAGTTTATCACTGGCACAACGGACATTTTGATCTGCTATAATGGCACAGATCTTCCCATCCTGCTGGATCCTGATTATTATCTTTCCTGTGAAATTGAGAAAGATAGGCTTTCTCCTTATGCAGCAAGTCGATTTACCCAACAATACGAGAATAGATTTCCTGGCACAGAAAATGCACCTATCCCACTACTGCGATATTCAAAGGGGGCGTATTTCGCACGGCTTGTAGATTTGATAATCAAGCAATCACCAAGCAGATTAAACAGCATTACTCAAATTGAGACGGATATGTCGAGTGTCATTCAAAACTGTGTCAGTTCCGGTTTTGGTATTGGCTGGCTGCCTGAGTCTTGCGTTGAGCCGCATTATAAAAAGATGATCAAAAAAATTTCCACTGAAGGCTGGAGCATGGATTTGGAGATTAATGCCTACATGCACCGGAGCACCATTGGTAAGCCGGCAAATTTGATTTGGGAAAAAATTTCTGGTCAGCTTGGCTAGTTTTACCAATGTTTGTTGCAATCATAAAACCCACCGTTTGCTTGATGTGAACTGAAATTGAAGAGGACATGAATTATCGCTAGCAGATCTGTCGCAGATTTATCCAAGCGTCATATTCGCTTTAAATACCAGCTAATCCTTGATGCCAGGCAGATTTAGATCATGCTCTTTTGCGCAATCAATCGCTATCTCATAGCCCGCATCCGCGTGACGCATAACGCCTGTTGCGGGATCATTCCATAAAACATTATTTAAGCGACGACTTGCGTCTTCTGTGCCGTCTGCAACAATGACCATGCCTGAATGCTGACTAAAACCCATGCCAACGCCGCCGCCATGATGCAGGCTAACCCAAGTTGCGCCTGATGCGGTGTTGAGCAGTGCATTAAGAAGTGGCCAATCTGATACGGCATCTGAACCGTCTTTCATCGCTTCTGTTTCGCGGTTAGGACTTGCAACTGAACCAGAATCCAAATGGTCGCGACCAATAACGATGGGCGCCTTGAGCTCACCACTTGCCACCATCTCATTAAACTTTAACCCTGCGCGATGTCTGTCACCCAAACCTATCCAGCAAATTCTGGCGGGCAGTCCCTGGAACTCAATCCGCTCACGCGCCATATCAAGCCAGCGATGTAGATGCGTGTTTTCCGGGAAAAGTTCTTTCATTGCCTGATCGGTTTTATAAATATCTTCCGGATCACCTGAAAGCGCGCACCAACGGAACGGCCCAATGCCACGACAGAAGAGGGGGCGAATGTAAGCTGGTACAAAACCCGGGAAAGCAAAGGCATTTTCAAGGCCTTCATCAAGGGCTACCTGTCTGATGTTATTGCCGTAATCAAGCGTTGGTACTTCAGCATTCCAGAAATCGACCATGGCGGTAACGTGTTTTTTCATTGAACTGCAAGCTGCTTTTTCAACGGCCTTTGGATCGCTTTCCTGCTTTTCTTTCCATTCAGCGACGCTCCATCCACTTGGAAGATAACCATGCAATGGATCATGTGCACTGGTCTGGTCGGTGACAATATCAGGGCGAATGCCATCTGCATTCATGCGTTTGACAAGTTCAGGAAATATATCTGCAGCATTGCCCAATAGGCCAACAGATTTTGCTTCGCCTTTGAAGGTCCACTCAGTAATCATTTCAAGCGCTTCATCGAGCGTCTTTGCCTTTGCATCAACGTAGCGTGTGCGTAGTCTGAAATCGATACGGCTTTCATCACACTCAACCGCCAGACAACATGCACCTGCCATGACTGCTGCAAGTGGTTGTGCGCCGCCCATGCCGCCAAGGCCGCCTGTTAAAATCCATTTACCCGTTAAATCACCTTCATAATGTTGGCGACCTGCTTCGACAAATGTTTCATAAGTGCCCTGAACAATACCTTGTGTTCCGATGTAAATCCAGGAGCCAGCGGTCATCTGGCCATACATTGCCAGACCCTTTTTATCGAGTTCATTGAAGTGATCCCAATTTGCCCAATGAGGTACGAGGTTTGAGTTTGCAATCAAGACACGTGGTGCATCCTTATGAGTTCGAAAAACACCTACAGGTTTACCGGATTGAACCAGCAAGGTTTCGTCAGTTAGCAAATCTTTTAGGGACGAAACAATTTTATCAAAATCATCCCAAGTGCGAGCAGCTCTGCCAATTCCGCCATATACAACGAGTTCATGAGGGTTTTCTGCAACATCGGGATGAAGGTTGTTCATCAGCATCCGCATGGGTGCTTCTGTGAGCCAGCTTTTTGTGGAAATTTCAGTGCCTGTTGGTGGGAAAACATCACGCATATTATGACGAGGGTTACTCATTTTAGTTCTCCAGAATCTTGTATGTGGCTTTTGAAACTGAGTTTCTGGCACCAATCCATGTGATTGACTTTTGTGTTTCATCGACAAGTACATCATAGCATTCGATTGCATTGTTTGGCGGCCATGTAGAGCAATATTGATTGTCCTGTATCATCCAGCGGCCTTCGCTTGGTCTTCCATCATAAATGTATGTGGTGAGGCCTTTTGGGGTGAAAGTCTGAGTGTAACTTTCCCCTTTTACTTTGATTGTGGGGAGTAGATTACTGATTTCTTCGCCTGTTAATGTACGCTCTTGTGCAAAGCTGATGGTTGTTGAAACGACAAGAACTACAGAATTGATTATAATTCGAAAAGTCATGTTACGTCTTTCTGTAATTGTGGAAATCCGGACTGAGTTGCCTTGGTAATTTCATTCCTTTGGACCAGTTCTGACGCCAGTTTTATATCAGGTGCCAGATAACGATCATTTTCCAGTTTTGGAATATCTTCACGAAGCCTTGCGATCACATTTTTCAGCGGCTTGCTTGTTTTTAAAGGTGCGCGAAACTCAATTCCTTGCGCTGAGCATAGAAGTTCAACAGCCAAAATATTATTTAGGTTTTCAACCATTTTGCCCAGACGTCTTGCGCCATGTGCTGCCATGCTGACATGGTCTTCCTGGTTTGCGCTCGTGGGGGTTGAGTCGGTGACACAAGGGTTTGCCAGATGTTTGTTTTCGCTCATCAAAGCTGCCGTTGTCACTTCTGCAATCATGTAACCAGAATTCAAGCCAGGATTTGGTGCAAGGAATGGAGGCAGATTGAAGCTCAAGACAGGATCAACAATGAGTGCTATGCGGCGTTGTGCGATTGCACCGATTTCTGCAATTGCTAATGCTATCATGTCTGCTGCAAAACCAACGGGTTCTGCATGAAAATTACCGCCTGATACTATTCTATCGACTTGTGTTAAGATCAAAGGATTGTCTGTTGCTGCATTGGCTTCAATTTCCAATGTGCGCGCCGCCATACGTAATACATCGATTGCAGCGCCTGTGACTTGCGGTTGGCAACGAATACAATAGGGGTCTTGAACACGTGCGTCATCAACAACATGGCTTTCACGGATTTGCGAACCTGCCAGTAAGCTGCGCATGGTATGGGCTGCATCAATCTGGCCTGCGTGACCGCGTAAAGTATGGATTTCTGGTTGTAGAGGTGCTGTTGATCCCATGATGGCATCGGTTGAAAGAGATGAAGTCACAAGTGCTGTATTTGCAGCGTGCCAAGCGTCAAAAAGACCAGCCAGTGCAAATGCTGTACTAAACTGTGTGCCATTGATAAGAGCCAGCCCTTCTTTTGGTCCTAACGCTATTGGGGATAGTCCTGCCCTCTTTAACGCTTCATTTCCAGATAAGGTTTCGCCTTGATATTCAGCCTCACCTTCACCCATTAGAACTGCTGCCATGTGGGCAAGAGGAGCTAAATCACCTGATGCACCTACAGAGCCTTGTGCTGGAATGACAGGCGTCACCTGTTTTTGTAACAAGGCTTCAATAAGATTAACCAAAGCTAATCTTATGCCAGAAGCACCACGCCCCAGCGACAGGAGCTTTAATGCCATTATTAGCCTTGCATGTTGGCGGGGGATAGCAGGACCAACACCACAACAATGAGACAAAATAAGATTGCGTTGGAGGGCTGCAGTATCTTCAGGAGCGATTTTAACGCTAGCCAGCTTTCCAAAGCCTGTGTTTACCCCGTAAACTGCGATGTCTCCTGCAGCAGCTTCTGAGATTTTACCCTGTGCAAATTCCATTGCCGGATAACAGCTCTTATCAAGCTTTACGCAGCATTCATCTTGGTAGATTTGCTGCAAATCGTTGAGGGTAACTTCGCCAGGGGTTAATGTGAGAGTTTTCACAATCTATTCTCCGCGAATTATTCTGTGCAATGGATTAAAGCCAATTCGGTAAGACAGTTCTGCCGGGTGTTCGATATCCCATACTGCCAATTCTGCTGTTTTGCCTGTTTCTATTGTGCCAAGGTCGTTCAATCCTAGCGCTTTGGCTGCATTTACTGTTACGCCTTGCATTGCTTCCAAAGGTGTCATTTTAAAGAGTGTGCAGCCCATGTTCATGGCAAGTAAAAGTGAGGTCATGGGGGAAGAGCCAGGGTTGCAATCTGTTGCAATTGCCATGGGAACCTTGTATTTTCTTAAAAGTTTGATGGGTGGTTTTTGTGTTTCGCGCAGGGTATAAAAGGCACCAGGTAAAATGACTGCAATGGTTCCTGACTTTGCTATTGCCTCTACGCCATCTTCATCGAGATACTCAATATGATCAACGGAAAGCGCACCATGTTGTGCAGCAAGTTTTGCGCCACCAAGGTTTGATAGTTGTTCTGCGTGAAGTTTAACGGGAAGTCCAAGATCTTTTGCAACGCCAAAGACCTTTGCGATTTGATCAGGCGTAAAGGCAATTCCCTCACAAAAACCATCCACTGCATCAACAAGCCCTTCATTATGCGCGGCTTTTAATGTGGGGATACAAATATCACGGATGTATGTGTCGGAGTTATCTTTATATTCGTCAGGAATTGCGTGAGCGCCAAGAAAGGAGGTTATGATACGTACATCGCGATGGCTTTCAAGCATGCGGGCTGCACGTAGCATGTTAAGCTCTGTTTCAACATCAAGGCCGTAACCCGACTTTACTTCAATGGTTGTAATGCCCTCTTTTAGCATGGCGTCTACTCTTGGCAGTGCTCCTTGCACAAGTTCTTCGAGTGTCGAGTTTCTGGTGGCTTTTACGGTTGATACTATTCCGCCGCCAGCACGCGCTACTTCTTCGTAGCTTGCTCCGTTTAAACGCATTTCAAATTCGTTTGCACGGTTTCCACCAAAGACAATATGTGTGTGACAATCAATTAAAGCTGGTGTGACAAGGCGGCCATTCAGCGAAGTTTTTGCCCATGTTTGATATTTATCAGGAAGTCCGTCTGATGCTCCAACCCAGGCAATTTCATTATCTTGCATGGCTATGGTGGCGTTTTTGACAAGGCCATATGGCAAATCGTTTTGCGCCATTGTTGCAACGTGAATGTCTGTCAGAAGCTTGTTTGCCAAAATACTGATCTTCTTGTTTGGAATTGTAATTACGCTTGTATTGTATTTTTAAAATGATATTATGTCTAGACATAAAATTTGTAAGTGAGATGGTATTTTGATTTTTGCAAATAAAGCCCTGTTGATATCCGGTTGGGAAACTGATGTTCGTATTGCCGTTGAAGATGGACGGATAAGTTCTATTGTACCGCACGCAAAAGCAGAGGCAGGTGATGTTCTGGTTGATGCACTTCTTCCCTCAATTGCAAATCTGCACAGCCATTCGTTTCAACGTGCCATGGCAGGCATGACAGAAGTGCGTGCTGCGGGACGTGACAGTTTCTGGACCTGGCGCGAACTTATGTATCGCTTTATGGATCAATTAACGCCTGAGCAAATTGAGGCGTTTGCTGCGCTGACTTTTATGGAAATGCAGGAAGCTGGTTTTGCAAGTGTAGGTGAGTTTCATTATGTTCATCACCAAATTGGCGGTACGCATTACGATAATATTGCGGAGCTTTCAAACAGGATTTTTGAAGCGGCGAAAATTACAGGTATCGGGTTAACGCATTTACCTGTTCTATATACTTACGGTGGTGCTGGAGAAACATCACTTGTTGAAGGGCAATTGCGATTTGGTAATGATCTTGATGATTTTAATGCACTATATGAACAAGCAGGCAGTGGCCTTGCACAATTGTCATCTGATGCAAAAATGGGCGTTGCACCACACTCGCTTCGAGCAACAACGCCTGCTCATTTAAAGCAGTTTTTGGCTTTATATAATGATGGTCCTGTTCACATGCATATTTCCGAACAACCAAAAGAAGTTTCAGATGTTGAGGCCTGGCTGGGTGCGCGTCCTGTTGAGTGGCTGTTGGACAATGCGGATGTAAACGCGAGATGGTGTCTTATTCATGCAACGCATATGACGAAAGCCGAGACTTTAAACATGGCATCTACAGGTGCTGTTGCAGGGCTTTGTCCAATTACGGAATCCAATTTGGGTGACGGTATTTTTAATGGTGCTGACTATCTTGAAGCAGGTGGGAAATTTGGTATTGGATCAGACTCCAATATTAATATTTCCATGACGGAAGAACTCAGAACAATGGAATATTCGCAGCGCCTGCGTGACATTGCTCGCAATGTCATGGTTGTTGGTGAAGGTTCTGTTGGGCATACGCTGTATACCAATGCAGCTATGGGTGGCGCACAAGCCATGGCGCGTGATGCTGGTGAGATTGCAGTTGGAAAACTTGCTGATTTGGTTGCGATTGACAGCACTGCGCCTGCGCTTTGTGCACTTGCTGATGACCAGCTTCTTGATGGTTTGGTTTTTGCTGCCAAGGATAATGTTGTAACTGATCTGTGGTCGGCAGGACGGTATCAGGTGCGCAAAGGCAAGCATATTGAACGCGATGCCATTCTTGCCACTTATAAGCAATCAGTTTCCACCTTGCTTCAGTCAATTTGATCATGAGCGTAATGCCCCAAAAAGTTGGTTACCGCGATATCAAGCAGGAGGTTTTTAGGCGTATTCGTAATAATGAATGGCCACCTGGTACTTTATTACCTGGCGAAGTGGAGCTGGCGGCTGAGTTTGGTTGTGCGCGAGCAACGGTCAATCGCGCGATGCAGGAACTTTCTGATGACGGGATTATTGATCGCAAGCGCAAAGGAGGTAGCCGTGTGAATCTGACACCTGTACGACAGGTAACCTTTGAAATACCGCTTGTTAGATCAGAGGTTGAAGCTAAAGGTGCGGTTTACAAATATGAGCTGTTATATAACAAGAGCGATATTGCTCCACTATGGTTGCAGAACCAGCTGTCACTGCCGGTTCATAGTCATGTCCAGCATATCAAGTGCATCCACTTTGCAGATGACAAGCCTTATCAGTATGAAGATCGATGGATTAATCAAAAGGTTGTGCCACTGGCAAGTGAATTTGATTTTTTAAAAGTCAGTCCCAATGAATGGCTGATTAGCGAAGTACCTTATACAAATGCGGAGGTCAGGTTTTCTGCCACATCTGCCGAGAAACCTGTGGCAGATGCCTTAGGAGTAGGTGTGGGGGAGCCTGTTTTTAAAGCGGAGCGAATTACCTGGTTATCAGGTGAACCTGTAACTTTTGTTCGTCTTTACTTTGCAAGAGGATATGAGATGATTGCAAGCTATTAACAGCTGCAAATATTGAACATGACAAGGTTGCAAGCTGGTCGGGATCCAGTTTTGGATTAACGTGATGTGTTTAGGCTTGATGTTGATATGGGGTTTCGCCATTAACCTGTAGAGTTGCCGATCATACCGGTTTCGCTTGTCTAAAGTTTATTTGATTAATGAAGAAACTATAAAACTAACTTGATATTATGCCTCAGAGTCAGGAAGCAAAGTAAACTGGAATTTTGTTTGATTTTGAAATTGAAGAGTGACTTTTGGTTTTTCAAAAGATGTGAAATTTTACCACATTATTGTTGTGATTTTGCATGATGACCTATTAAACTGTAATATTAAGAAGTTATCCTTGGAGGAAATAATGTTGAAATTACTGAAAATCATTCTTGCAGCGAGCTCAATTTTTATGGGAGCGACTGTTATAACAACTTCAGCTTCTGCTGCAGATATTGGCGAATTGAAATTTCTGATACCAGGTGGTGCTGGTGGGGGTTGGGACGGTACTGCACGTGGAACCGGGGAGGCGCTTACGAAAGCTGGCATTGTTGGTAATGCAACTTATGAAAATATGTCTGGCGGCGGCGGTGGTAAAGCAATTGCCCATATTATTGAGACCAAAGATCATGGCACATTGATGGTGAATTCGACACCAATCGTTATTCGCTCGCTAACAAAGGTGTTCCCCCAGTCATTTCGCGACCTGACACCAATTGCAGGTACAATTGGTGATTATGGTGCGATTGTTGTTGGTAAGAATTCTACATTGGGTTCTTTGAGTGACTTGATTGAAGCTTATAAGACAGATCCAAAGAGTGTTGCTGTAGGTGGTGGCTCTGTTGCGGGTGGCATGGATCATTTGATTGCTGCACTGGTTATGAAGAATGCAGGCGCAGAAGCCACGAAAGTCAAGTACATTCCATATGACGCAGGCGGCAAGGCGATGGCCGGTCTTTTGTCTGGTGAGATTAAAGCACTGACGACCGGGTTTGGTGAAGCAGTTGAACTTGCCCGCCAAGGAGAAGTGAAAATTCTTTGCGTAACCTCCATGGAACGCAATGCAGCTATGAAAGATGTGCCAACGTGTGACGAAGCTGGTTCAAAAGGAACAAATTTTGTAAACTGGCGAGGGTTCTTTGCAGCCCCCGGTTTGCCGGATGACAAGAAAGCTGCTTACATTGCGGCACTTGAAAAAATGTATTCAACACCAGAGTGGGAAGAAGTTCGTGACCGAAATGGTTGGGTTGATATTTTCAATGCAGATGCTGACTTTGTGAGTTTCCTTGAGGGACAAGAAAAGCAAATCGGTGACTTGATGCGTGAATTGGGGTTTCTTGAATAAGGCTAATGGTTATCAAACGAGCAAGCCAAATGCTGGCTCGTTTTGTATTTGAGTGGAGATTGTCATGGCGCTATCGAAGGACAGGATAGGTGGAATTTTACTGCTAATATTTTGTATTGTTTATGCCTATTTAAGCCAGCAAATCAAACTCTTGCCATTTCAGGCCAATGGGGCGTTTACGCCACGTACCATGCCGGAGGTTTTAAGTGTTCTGGGCATTGGTCTGTCTACTCTCGTAATTGCTTTTCCCGCCAATAATGATCGTCCTCAATTGTCCGAGTTGAACTGGAAACTGGGTCTTGTTTTCTTGGCGCTTATGTCTGTCTATGGATTTATGGTAAGGCCTGCCGGATTTTTGATTTCCACATCAATGTTTCTTATTATCGGATTTGGACTTTTGGGTGAGCGAAGTATCGCCAAACTCTTGTTGGTTTCCATACCTTTGGTTTTCGGTTTCTGGGTGCTTATGAACTTTGGGTTAAATGTCTTTATTGAGCCCCTGCCTTTTTTCCTGAGAGGATAGTTTATTGCTTGACGGAATTATCATTGGTCTTGCCACTGCGCTGACTTTGCAAAATCTGGTCTTTGTATTGATGGGGTGTCTGGTTGGTACTTTTATCGGGATGCTGCCCGGGTTAGGGCCTATGTCGGCGATTGCGTTGATGATTCCGATTGCTGCAAGTTTGGAGCCTTCTGCGGGCATTATCTTGATGGCTGCTGTTTATTATGGCGCTATCTTTGGCGGGTCCACTTCATCTGTTTTAATAAATGCACCGGGTGTTGCCTCTACGGTTGCAACGAGTTTTGATGGTTATCCAATGGCAAAGTCCGGCAAGGCCGGTAAGGCTTTGGCGATTGCTGCTTACTCTTCTTTTTCTGGTGGTGTGATTGCAGCATTGTTATTGTTAATTGCTGCGCCTTATCTGGCATCTGTTTCGCTCTCGTTTCAATCTACCGACTATTTTGCATTGATGGTTTTGGGCCTCTCTGCAGTTGCTGCCTTTGCAGGCAAGGGTGAAGTTCTGAAAGCATTGCTGATGACTGTTGTTGGCTTGATGTTATCAACGGTTGGAACGGATCAAACGATTGGCGTTCCGCGTTTTACGCTTGGCATGCTTGATTTGATTGACGGCATCTCGTTTCTGATGTTGGTAATGGCGACCTTTGCGTTATCAGAGGCTTTGCTTGCAATCATCAAGAAAATTGATGAAGCAAAGCGGGAAGAGGAACGTCAAGCAGCGTCACAACTTGGGTCCATGGCCGTTAGCAAGGAAGAAGTAAAAGACATGATGCCTGTAATCGGGCGGTCATCTGTTTTGGGGTTTCTGATTGGTGTTTTGCCTGGTGCAGGTGCGACGATTGCATCATTTCTTGCCTATGGTGTCGAGCAACGATTGGCAGGGTCAGAAAAAGGCAAGGAATTTGGCAAGGGTTCTGTGCGTGGCTTGTGTGCACCGGAGACAGCCAATAATGCAGCAGCTACAGGTTCGTTTGTGCCGCTTCTAACGCTTGGTATTCCGGGCTCAGGTACAACAGCGATTATGCTTGGTGCGTTGATTGGCTATGGTATTCAACCCGGTCCAAGACTTTACATTGATCAGCCAGACGTTTTTTGGGCTGTTATTGTTTCCATGTGGATAGGTAATATTATTCTGTTGGTTCTGAATTTACCGCTTATTCCATATATTGCACGCGTGTTGGCAATTCCGGGACGGTTTTTATTACCATTGATTTTGTTCTTTTCACTTATTGGTGTGTATTTTGTATCGTTTAATACGTTTGATATTCAGTTGATGGTTTTGTTTGGCCTGGCTGCAACGATTTTCAGACTTTTATCTTTTCCAATGGCGCCCATGATTTTGGGATTTATTCTTGGCGGCATGATGGAAGAAAACTTGCGCCGCGCACTTTTAATCAATAATGACAGCTGGTCGTTTTTGTGGGAACGGCCTTTGACGCTCAGTATTTTACTAATAGCGGCATCATGCCTGTTTGTTCCAATGATAACACCTTTCTTTACTAAGATGCGCAAGAAAATAAAGATGGACCAAAGCGCTGATTAGCGCCTTGATTAATCTTGGACATTTTAGTTTGAAAGCGCTTTGATCTTCTTGCGGTTTTCTTCAAGCTGATTGATTGATGCGCGTACTGCAGCAAGATCAGACAGTATTTTTACACGCTGAATTTTTGCAATTAGTCTGGCGCGGATAACTTCTGCCCTATCAGCATCAGCCAGTTTTGAAATTGTATCATTCGTTTGTGATAAGGCATCGGACAACGAATGTTCGGATTTGCGAAGTGATACAAGAGAGTTTGCAATTGATTTTTCAGCAAAACCGCTTTTCCAGACAGTGCCTGTGTTTTCTTCAAACAGTGCATCCAGACGAGCACTTGCTGCCTGGTCTTCAAGTTCAGCTCTACGATGTGTGATAGCACCCAATTTAACGCCGACTTTGACGCTGGCAAAATAACCATCACTATCGTTGCGCTGTAGCTGGTCGTTGAATTGGCCGTTGTAACGATAACCGGTTTGCACACTTAGATCCAATGAGTCAGCTGTGCGAATTTCACGGTCAATATTTTGAAGGTCATTAGTTGCCTCTACCAAAGCACCATGACGGCTTTTAATTTGATTTATGTTGAAACTTGGGAGATCTTTACGCTTGTCAGCTTCTGCACGTGCGCGGTTCATTTCGGATTTTAACTGAGCAACATTAGTGGCAATGGAGTTTTTGTCCTGAACTGTGATTGAGCCATTTGAAACATAGCTATGCGCTTGTGCCTGAATTTGATTTAATGCTCCCAAGTTTCTACGAATATAATCCTGTTTTGCCCAGTTTGCAGCAAAACTTGTTGCTTCTGCCGCAAGACCCAAAGTGCCTTCGATTTTTTTTGAAGCTGTATGTGCACGACAACGTGCTTCACTTGATTGGCGGATAAGTTGAGCTTTTTTGAAATCTAGCAGGTTCATCCCGATGGTGAGCGAACCAGAGCCTTCATCATCTGTTGATGCTGATAGAGAAGGGGAGCCTACAATTGTTGCTTCAGTTTCTGCCGATTTTTGCAAGTAACGACACCATGCACTATTTTCTTCACCAGAAAGATCGGCACGCGACAATGCAGTTGCATTAATTCCCAGGCTTTGTAAATTATCAGATACCTCTTTTCTTGTTTGAACGCCTACTTTTGTACCGTCGCCAGATTTTACAATTTTTGTGCGCTCACTTTTGGCAATAATATCTTCTATGGTTGTTACTTCAGATTTGCCAAAACCCTTTTTGAATACATCGAATGGGTTTGTGCCAATCGTACTTGAACAGCCGCTTAAAAGCGTAGCTGCTGTCAAGGCAAATGTGATTGGCTTTGCTTTGCTAGAAAAATAGTGGAGGACGTCCAACATGGATAATCTCTTTCTGTGCTGCTGATTTTTCAGTCAGGTTCGCTTCCACGAACTGGCCACGAATTGGTTTGCCAAAGAATGGGTGTGTAGTTACAATTTCGCCACCGATGCGATCACCAACGGTGCCCACATTACTGCACCAGATAATGGCGATAGCGCAGGTGTAAAGACGCTCACCCTGTTCGTAAGTGTCAAGATTGTCATAAGGAACAAAGAGAACATTTACCGGCTTTTCAAGAGCCCTGATCATTGGTGTTTTCTCAAGTTCTGTAATGGAATTTTCAAGTACCGACAGGCTGTTGTTTAAAGTTTTTTCGGTGATCTTAAATTCATCAACATCAGCTTTTCCGGCAGAGCGAACTTGCTGTACTTCAATCACCTGGTTAGCGATCGGGATAAACTCGGCCTTACCCCCGTAAAGACCAATTTTATCTTTGTCATTTGTTAATTGGCTTTTTAACTGTTTTAGATAAGCGATTGATTGTTCGCCAAGTTTTGCTTCTGTCTTCTTTGTTGAAACTTTTTCACGCATGTTTACGATATTTTCTTCAATCTCGGAAAGATTTAGCAACGAGCGCTGTAAAAGTGTGCGCGTTATGACGCGGCGTTTGAAGTCATTTTGTAAACGTGCTCGTTCCGCACGACGACTTTTTGCGGTGCCATATGAGTTTAAGACACCTTGAAGCGCCGAGATTTCACCTTTTACCAGGGACTGACGTTCGATGTGGTTTTTAATTTCCTGATCAATTGTTACGCTTGTGATTTGAGTAAGCGTTACTGCACGTTCCAATGCAGAACGACCACGGTCTGCCTTGTTTTGTGCATCTGCCAATTGTTGTGTCACAAGGTTGCGTTTGACCTGAAGTTCACCAAGGTCGCGTTCTGCCTTGATAACAAGTTCATGGCCACGCTGTAGTTGTAATGGGCTTGACCAGTCACCAGATGTAAGGAAATAGGCAATCATGATGCCGTAACTTACAAATGCAATGAATAATGCTGAAAGAACGGTAAGAGCCAGGTTCTTGTAAAGCATTGAAAGCAGGGGTGTTAATCCTGGAATAAAATGAACCAGTGCAGACACCATCCGAAGAGCAAGGGGACGCTCGTTTTCTTCATGGTTATCTACACTGGTTTCTTCCACCCCACCGTGGATTTCTTCCGCTGGTGATTTATCTTCTTCCCGGCGGCCTTGATTATTATCTGATTGTTCTTGTGAACGACTGTCACGTACTTCAATGCCTAGTGAGTTTGCTATTTCCAGTGGATTATACGGCTCTGTAATAACCGCTGCCACGCCAGGGAGAGCAGAAATGGATGGGCTGGACTGAGGGCCAGCCAGAACTGTTATGTTTTCGATTGAATCCAGGCGAGAGAGCGCTGGAATTGTTAGGCTCAACGCACCGTCAGCGCGGTTGTCGATTAGCAAGTGATCGAAGTCACCTGTTCTCAGAATTTCAATTGCTTCTGCTGCTGTGTTTGCAGAATGAATTTCCGAATTGCTTTGCATACGAACAAGTGCAGATGCAATGCCGTGTGCTGCAGGCCCCATTACTATGATGCGGCTGCGTAGATTTTCCTGAACCGGTGCCTCGCCCGTATGCAGCAAAGTTGGCATCATTTAGCAATTACTGCCTTTGCTTTTTTCTTTTTTGCAGCGCCACGAGTTTCCCATGATGTAGTACCAAGTGTTGCAAGTGCCAACGGGTTTAGCGTCAAGTAAACTACAGGGAAGATAAGCGCCATGGCCATAAACCAGATACCATCTGTGCGAGCCATTTCAGGAACTTTGTGTTTGTTTAACTCATAAGCAATGCCGAAACATGCAGCCAGTAATGCATGCAGCATCATCGGAATAATGAAACCCAGACGAATGAACTCAACCAACAAAACCATTGGGTAGAACAACAATAACATGCCCATGGCAATGTAATGAATGGCAACATAGGTGTTGAACTTGTTGATATGTGGAATGGCGGTGAGCAGATCAATCATGTTTGAACGACGCCAACGTAACTGCTGCGAAATGTAGTTAGCCATTGTTGCAGGTGCTTTTGTATAACACTGCGCATCAAAGGTAAGGCGTGTCTTGTAACCTTTTTCGACAAGCTTGCGAGTAAGGAAGCGGTCTTCACCGTATTTAACTTCATCACCAAGGAAACGGCGGTCAGCAACATCGTCATCTACAGCAATTAATGCTTCACGCTTATACAGTGTCAAACATCCGGACAGACACATAACGTGGTCGAAGGTGTTCTCGATATTTTTCAAGAACATGTAACCAACCCAGTATTTAACCGCCTGCATTCGTGTCAGCCAATTTTCGTCGGCATTGGATACAAACACACAACCACCAACTGCATCAACGCCTGTTGAGTGCATGTGCTTTACCATATTGCGCATTGCATCGCGCTCAACAATCACATCTGAATCAACAGACATGACAAGATCAGTATTAATTGTAAGAACAGCGCGCTTGATGCCCAGACGTTTGCCCATATTGTGTGGGTTGCGCGTTACTTGCATCCATGGATGATTTTTTTGCGCCGTTAGAAGATGTTCGTAAGTGTCGTCTGTAGATAAGTCATCTACAAAGATTACATTCAATTTGTCTTTTGGGTAATTGAGTTTGGCAAAACTATCTGCTGTCTGGATAACGGTTGCGCCTTCATTATATACAGGCGTAACAATTGTTACAGTTGGCCACACATCTGGTTCTTTGCTGAATCCATGCTTCGTACGTTTATCCAACATACGAAGAATGCTTCCAAACAGATACCTGTTCGTGAATATGATAAGCACCAGTATGGCAAAGAGCCATTCTATGCCGTTTAAATTAATCATGCGTTTTTTCTCTTTTTATTTGCATGACTAAAAGCGGTATTATGCCCCGCGTTTAGCGTCCCTGCAAATCAATATATAAGGGGCATATAAATGTGTTCTTAAGATTCAAAGTTAATGGGAAGTAACTGCTTTTGTATTCGAAAACAGAGTAAACAAATAGTTGCTTAGGTCTGTAGAAATACAATAAAATCATAAGGTTATTTTAACCAAGCCTGATAACCAAATGTTTTAATCTGTGATGTAAATGTCATACCAACGCGGGCAAAGATGCGTTGAACAATAGCTCCAAAGAAGAGCGTATATATAATGAGCAGGGATACATAATATGAGCACATCAGTTGCTGTACAGAAGCCGTTTGAAATTCTTGAAGCGGTTAAACTTCCACGACCGGAAAAATCAATCGTAGCCGTTCTCGGGCTAGGATATGTTGGATTACCCTTGATGGTAGGTTTTGCAGATGATGCACGTACTATTGGTTTTGATATTGATGCTTCAAAGATTGAAGCGCTTCGAAATGGTGAAGATTCAACTGATATGACTTCTCCTGAAGACCTTACAAAAGAGAATATGGATTTTACCTGCGATGTGAATGCACTTCATCATGCAGATGTCATGATGGTTTGTGTTCCAACACCTGTGATGCAAGGTAACAAGCCTGATTATCGCCCAGTGCTTGCTGCAAGTAGAACAATTGGTCAGAACATGAAACGTGGTTGTGTAGTTGTATATGAATCAACTGTTGACCCGGGCACTACAGAAAACAAATGCGTACCCATTCTTGAAGAAGAGTCCGGTATGCGTGAAGGCATTGATTTTTATGTTGGTTACTCGCCGGAGCGTGTTTCACCAGGCGAACATGCGCGTCGTGTGGGTGATATTTCAAAGATTGTTTCTGGGTCTACACCAGCAGTAACTGACTTTTTGGCAGAGCTTTATTCTCGCGTTGTAAAAGCAGGCTTGTTTAAAGCAGCATCTATTAAAGTTGCGGAAGCTGCAAAAATTTTGGAAAATACCCAGCGTGATGTGAACATTGCTCTTATCAATGAAATGATGCAATTGTTTGATGCCATGGATATCAAGGTAACAGATGTTGTTGCTGCAGCAGGTTCCAAGTGGAATTTCCATAAATACTTCCCAGGCCTTGTCGGTGGACATTGTATTTCTGTTGATCCATTTTATCTTTTAAGTGCAGGCCGTGGCCATGGTCTTGCCATGGATATGGTTGCATCAGCGCGTCAAGTCAACGAACGTACTGCGCATTATATCTCTGACAAGCTGCATGAGATGCTTGACCCTGAGTCACACAATCTAAAAGACAAGCGCGTTCTTGTTCTTGGTCGTACCTTTAAAGATAACTGCCCGGACATTCGTAACTCAAAATCTTTTGCTGTAATGGATAGTCTTTGGACACGAGGAGCAGATGTTTTCTCTTATGATCCAATTGCTGATGATGGGCATTTTGAAGGTGGCCGAGGTGCAAAAGTCATTAATTCTTTGGAAGAAGAAGGCCCATATGATGCGGTTGTAGTAACAGCAAAACATGATTGCTTTGTTGAAGAGATTGACCTTTTCAGGCTTGCATCTGTCATTGGTCGTGGCGCACCAATTGTTGATTTGCGTGGTCTCTTTGATGAAGAGTTAGCTCAACTACAGTTTAATTACTGGACACCATGATTTTTTAAATTCCACTCTTTGGTCAGAATTTTCTGAATTGGAAATTTATTAAGCCCAGTGTTCTTGCCGGGTTTTTTACTGGCATATCTGTATGGTTAAATAAATAATAATTTTCATTTTCCAAATCCACTAAAATTTTGCCCTCTAGGTCAAACTTATCTTGATATCTTGAGCGTATATTATTTTTTCATAATTATGGAATCTCTTGAAAGTTGGGCCAGGGAGCTTACAAAATGAATAATCCAGATTATCTCCACGGTAGCGATCAAACAATTGTTGGGACAGAGAATGAAGACGTCCTGGGTGGGTTTACCACTGATGATACGCTCGTTGGCCAGGGTAGTAATGATACTCTTAAAGGTGATACTGATCGCAATAACCGGAATGATTTGAATAATTCCTTTGAATTTCATGATGATTTCAATCGTGGTAGCTGGGGATTGTTTGAGGAAGTAAATGGCTGGAAGCGCCCTGATGGAGCGCCATTAATTGAACTTCAACGGTCAGGTGCCGTAGGAACTGCTTCTGATGGTGATACGGTTCTTGAGTTGGATTCAACCGCAAATTCAATTATCTATCGTGACATTACAGGTCTTGATCCAAATCTGGCTTACACAGTTTCATTTGATTATTCACCACGCCCGGGTGTGAGTGAGGCTTCTAATGGTATTGAAGTTTACTGGGACGGGGAGTTGATTTTTTCTGCCACTGCTGAAGGTCGAGGTCTGTCCGATTTTGACTGGACAACGATTACGATTGAAGTACCTGTTGATTCTGATAGTTCGCGTTTGGAATTCAGAGCAACGGGAAGGTCTGATTCTCTGGGTATGACTATTGATAATGTTGGTGTTTTCGGCGTTGATGATGGGTTTAATCCTGCTATTGATGGCGGTAATGACCTGATCGATGGCGGTGCTGGAGATGATGTTATCGAGGGCGGTGCCGGTAATGATGCCATTATTGGCGGTGAAGGTGCGGATGATATTGATGGTGGCACAGGTGAGCGGGATATAGTTGGTTTCCATGCCAGCTCTACCTGTGTTGTGGTTGATTTAAATAATGGTACGGGTAGTGGCGGTGAAGCCGAAGGCGATACATATGAGAACGTAGAATTTATTCATGGTTCTCATCATGACGATATTTTAATTGGTGATGATAAAACCAATCGTCTTGTTGGTAGAAATGGTGATGACCAACTTTATGGTGGCGGCGGAGATGATACGCTACTTGGTGGCCGTGGTGCTGATCACCTTGATGGTGGTGAAGGTGATCGTGATGTTGCTGAATACGACTGGTCGCATGAAGGTGTTATTGTAAATCTTGAAACAGGTGTTGGTTTTGGTGGTTATGCAGAAGACGACACACTTAGCGGTATCGAATATATTTATGGTTCTTATTATAATGATGTTCTTACAGGCGATGATAAAGTAAACCGTTTGGTTGGTGATAAAGGCAACGATATTCTTAACGGTGGTGCTGGCAATGATATTCTTGTTGGTGGCCATGGCGCGGATGAATTAAACGGTGGTTCTGGCTCACGGGATGCAGCTGATTACGGCAATGCGAATAGTGGTGTTATCGTTGATCTTGTAAATGGCGGATCTGCTGGAGAAGCAGATGGTGATACTTATAGTGGTGTGGAGTTTGTTTATGGTTCAAATTATGATGATGTCCTCATTGGTGATGATGCTCATAACCGTCTTGTTGGTGCCGAAGGTAATGACCAACTCTTTGGTGGTGAAGGTAAAGACTACCTAGTTGGTGGTGAAGGTGCTGATATACTGGATGGTGGTGCTGGAACAGGTGATACGGCAGTTTATAAAGACGCTGTAGCAGGTGTTGGTGTTGATCTAGCAAACGGTGGTTTTGATGGTGAAGCAACAGGTGATACTTATACTGGCGTTGAATATGTAGATGGTTCAAATTACGATGACACGATCATTGGTGACGACGCACAAAATAGACTTGTTGGCCAAGCTGGTAATGACATCATAAATGGTGGAGCTGGTAATGATTATATTATTGGCATGCAGGATGATGACACTCTAACAGGCGGTGCAGGTAATGACGTATTCTTGTATAAGGCTCTGTTTGGTAATGATGTTATCACCGACTTTGAGGCAGGTATAGGTCGCACTGACCGTATTTGGCTAGATCTTGATGGTATTACATCAATGGATAATCTTGCCATTTCAGATACATCAGAAGGCGCTGTTATCGAAGTTGGAAGCTACGGTACAATTCTGCTTGAAAACGTACTTGCAAGTGATCTTTCTTCAGACGATTTTATTTTCTAATCCCTAGGTCAGACTATAGTCTGGCGGTCACTTACTCGGCAGGTTCGGCTTTGGTTGTCCTGCCTGATTTGTTTTGCGTTAGCGGTTTTTCAAATTGCTGAAGTAAGTTCTTCTGTTTTGTTTTAGCCTTCTTCAATGCTTCTTCCTTAACAGGGCCAAAGCCACGAATGTCATCAGGTATTCTGGCAATTGCGCTGGCGAAATGTCTGTTGTTTTCATCCAGCTTGGTGAGAAGTCCTGTGATGGTTTGCTTGTAGTCTTCTATCAGGCTGCGTTCCATTTTTCGCTCGGATGAATAACCAAAAACATCAAGTTTGGTTCCTCGTAAATGCTTGTATCTGGCAAGTGTTTTAAAACCCTTCATCATCCATGGGCCAAAGCTACGCTTGCGAGGTCTGCCATTTGGTTTTTTGCCAAAGCCAATGATTGGAGGAGCCAAGTGATAATTAAGTTTGATGTCACCATCGAAAACATCCGAAATTTGCTTCGCAAACTCGCCATTTGTGTAAAGGCGGGCGACTTCATATTCGTCTTTGTAGGACATTAGTTTGAATAGGTTCCTGGCAACTGCATTGGTTAGCTCGCGAGATTTACCCAGTTTGCTTTCGGCCATTTCTACCTTTGAAACAAAATTACGGTAGCTTTGTGCGTATTTTGTATCTTGATAGTCTTCCAGGAAATCCGCACGTTTGTTGATGATTTCTTCAAGCGTGTCTGGTTCTTTTGAAACCGGACGCAACTTATCAAGAATGGTTTCAATCTCACTTGGGTTATTTGCGAACTTTCTTCCCCAGTTGAAAGCCCGTTTATTTGCTGTAACGGCAACTGCGTTTAGTTCAATAGCGCGTTCTATCGTTTCAGGGGGAAGCGGTATCAGGCCTTTTTGGCAAGCGTAACCAATCATCATGATGTTGGTTGCAATTGAATCTCCGCAGACGCTTTCTGCAAGTTTTGTAAAGTCTACTTGCGTAATATCTTTACGAACATGTTGGCGAATATTGTCTATGATGCCTTCTTCGCGGAAATCATAATCACGGTCGAAGATGAAATTTGAGACAGGGTTTAAATGTGTATTGAGAATCGCATTGGTGTTTTCAGGGCTGAAGAGTGCTATTGAACTTTGTGCAGAAGCCACAACCGTGTCAGCTGCAAGAAGCAGGTCAGCTTCACCTGTCACAATTTGAGGTGCAGTTACCAGATCAGGCGTTGGTGCCAGGCGAACATGGGAAAGAACTGCGCCACCTTTTTGAGCAAGACCTGCAATATCCAGCATGAGTGCTGCCTTGCCCTGAATATGAGCTGCCATGCCTAAAATAGCACCAATGGTTAAAACACCTGTTCCACCAACACCTGTAATTGCTATGTTATAAACATCATCGAGTTTAGGCGTTTTGGGAGATGGTAGGGATGAGGCGTCAAGCTCTGGCAATTCAGGCTTTTTAAGTGTCCCGCCTTTAACAGTTACAAAAGACGGACAAAAGCCTTCAATACAGGAAAAATCCTTGTTGCATGATGATTGATTGATTTTACGCTTGCGGCCAAATTCTGTTTCCAGTGGTTCAATGGAAATACAATTGGACTGAACAGAACAATCGCCACAGCCTTCACATACAAGCGGATTAATGAATACCCGCTTGTCAGGATCTGGTGCAAGCCCACGCTTGCGGCGTCTTCTAAGTTCGGCTGCGCAGGTTTGATCATATATGATTGCAGTACAACCTTTTACCGTACGCAGGTGTTTTTGAACTTCCTCGATGTGGTCACGATGGCGAACTTGTGTGCCTGTCGCAAGCATCGAACTTGAATAGCGTTCAGGTTCATTGGATATCAACCAAACCTCTTTTACGCCCTCTGCTTGTATCTGTTTTGAAATGGTTGGTGGATCAATTTGCCCATCATGGGTTTGTCCACCCGTCATGGCAACAGCATCGTTAAACAGAATTTTATACGTGATGTTGGTGCCCGCAGCGACTGCTGCCCTGATTGCCATATAGCCTGAATGGAAATAAGTTCCATCTCCAAGATTGGCAAAAACGTGGTCTTCGGTAGTGAAGTGATTTAATCCGTTCCAGCTTGCGCCTTCGCCACCCATATGGCTGAAGGTTTCAGTTTTTCTGTCCATCCATACAGACATGAAATGGCAGCCAATGCCTGCCATTGCACGACTCCCGTCAGGTACCTTAGTGGATGTGTTATGCGGACAACCTGAGCAAAAATGTGCTGTTCGGGTAACAGGAGCCTCATGGTTTTTCTTGATACTTGCACGTTCCTCATAGTAGGCGAGTTTTTGCTTGAGCCTGCTTGCCATGCCTTCAGGAAGATCAAAGGTCAGTAATCTGCTGGCGATCGCACGCACTGCTACGCCTGCGGTCATTTCTTCATTAAGCTTCAGGATGTGCTGGTCTTTATCATCAAACTTGCCAACAATGCGAGGGCGCACATCCGCGCGCCAGTTGAACAGTTGTTGCTTGATTTGGTTTTCTATAATCTCGCGACGTTCTTCTATGACCAGTACTTCTTCAAGACCATCTGCAAAATTACGTATGCCTTCTGGTTCCAATGGCCAAGGCATACGAACTTTATAAAGTCTTAGGCCGATTTTGTCTGCGGTCTTTTCATCAATGCCAAGCTGGCGAAGCGCTTCGCGGACATTTTCGTAGGCTTTGCCTGATGCAACAATCCCAAAGCGTGGTTTCTTGCTGTCAAGAATAATTTGGTCAACGTTGTTTGCACGTGCAAAGGCCACTGCTGCATAAGCTTTATGTTCTTGCAGGCGTTCGTCCTGCTCCAAAATACCATCAGGCCAGCGCAGATTTAAGCCGCTTTCCGGCATTTCAAAATCCGTTGGTAGTATGAATTTTTTGCGCTCTCCGGCAAGATCGACAACGCCTGTTGTTTCAATGGTGTCAGAGATAACCTTGTAGCCGACCCATGTTCCTGCATAACGCGACATCGCCGTACCCAACAGGCCAAGCTCAACAAACTCTTGTACACTGGAAGGAAATAGCATTGGCATTATAGCTGCCATGAAAGCATGATCTGATTGGTGTGCAATGGTAGATGATTTTGCTGTGTGATCATCGCCTGCAAATGCCAGGACTCCACCATATTTTGATGTGCCAGCAGAGTTGGCGTGTTTCATGACATCAGCTGAACGATCAACGCCTGGGCCTTTGCCATACCAATAGGCGCTGACCCCGTCGACGGTTGAGCCAGGTGTGGTGTCTATTTGTTGTGTTCCCCAAACGGCAGTTGCAGCCAAGTCTTCGTTGGTACCTGGCTGGAAAACAATACCTTCTTTATCCAGATGCTTTTGAGCTTGCTGGAGTGCAAAATCATATGCTCCAATCGGAGAGCCGCGATAACCAGAAATGAAGCCGCCAGTTTTTAAACCTGCTTCACGGTCGCGCCTCATTTGTACGATGGGTAAACGAACAAGCGCTTGTGTGCCATTCATGAATACCTTGCCTTCAGTGGCGGTGTATTTATCTTCAAGAGAGATGTTTTTTGCTGCAAAACTCTTGGCGGCTGGTTTGTTTTCTCCCATGGAGCTCTCCAAATGAATCTTCCCATTATTAGTATGGCGCATCACAAGAGAAATTACAGTTCAAATTTAATGGTAATATTGTAGGTAAATAGATTTTCAGGCTAATAATAATTAAATATTAGGAAAATAATCTAAATTGGCAATGCTGAAGTGTTCTTGATCTCGCTTAGGGCAAAATGAGAATTCATAACACCTACATGTGGTAGCTTTAAAAGCTTGCCCTTGATTGTTTTTTCGTACTCACGGACGCTGGCAACAACGATACGCAGCAAATAATCAAATTCTCCGCTCATCGTATAACATTGCATGATTTCAGGAATTGATTGCGTTGAGGCTTCAAATTCATCTAAAACTTCAGCGGAATGTATGTCTAGCCTGACGAAGACAAAAATTGAAACATCCAGTCCAACTTTTTCAGCATCCAGATGACAATTTTGCGATTTTATAATTCCATTATCCTGCATCTTGCGAATGCGGCGCCAACAAGGTGTATGGCTTAACCCTACTTTTATACCGATGTCATTAATGTTCATGTCAGCAGATTTTTGCAAAATGCGGAGTATTTTTAGATCTATTTCATCAAGAGTAATGTTCATGCCAGAAGAATTACCCAGTGCGGTCAAAAAGGCAATAATTAACTTGCTAGTGCATTGAATAGCTTATTGATACAAACAGTGTTCAAACGTTAATAAATAGTTAATTGCAACCTTAAGTATGTAGACTTTTGGAAGCCTATATTTTTGAATGTGGCCACATGGGGCTAGTTAAAAATTGTTTAGTATTTAATCTAGTGAAGGCTGCCTCATGTTTCTCGATATATTCTCATCCAAAAAACAATCTCCAAATATACCATTTGATGATAATTTGTCTGACAACGTTGATAATAATTCTATTGAGGTTCAGCAGCAACTTTCCCCTGAAATGCTTGCAAAACTTGAAAAGCTCAAGAAAATTCAGTCAGTTGTTTCCGATTTTGAAACATCAATTAACCAAGCAAAATCTTCTTCTTCCCGCTCAGAATCCAGTCTGGCAAGTGTCCATGATCTTTTGCGCACTGCAGAGCAGGACATTACAAAAAATGCCCGTTTGGTTGGTGAAAATGAAGAATTGAGAGAAGAGCTTCAACTATCAAACCAGCGATTGGAAGCGGCACAAGCAGATATTGATAACAAGTCTTCAATGATTGAATCACTCAAGGCCAGAACAGAAGAAACCCGCGAGGCTTTGCAACAAGCTCATGTTGAGTTGAGCCAAAATATAAAGCGTATTGAATTACTTAATGGTCAAAATGACGATTTGCGTTCACGCATGAATGAAAACTCATTCGAGCTTGCCAATGTTAATGAGAGCATTCAAAAACTTGAAGCTGAAAATGATGACATGCGTAATGTCATAAAGGAAAATTCAGAGGATATTTCTGTAAAAGCCCATGAGATTGCTGAATATGAACGCGAACTTGAAGAAGCTCGCCGTTTTCTGGAAATTGAAAACACCAGACGTGAGCAATTAACATCCACTCTCAATGATGTTAAGATTAAACTAAAGGAGATCTCGCGCGAGAAGATTGACCTTGAGACTAAGCTTGAAATTGCGACGAATGATTTAACAGCTCGTTCAAAACACTTTAAAGAACAAATGCGAGCCAAGGATGATCGTATTTATGCGCTTGAATCAAAGACCGAGGCATTGGATGCGCATTCTCGTGTTAATGAGCAGACGGTTGAACAATTCAAGGAAGAAAATAGAGACCTGATGAAAGCTCTGTCTGATGAGGATGACCGTTTGCGCTCTGCCAAACAACAAATGGATCAGATCAAAACTTCTCATAATTCGGATCGTGAGAAACTGTTTGCCTCTGTTGGTCGTATCTCAGAGCTTGAATTGCGAATTTCAAGTTTGATTGACAGTAAAGAGCAGGCGATGGCTGAGAATGTAGAGTTTTCCCTCATCATTGATCGGTTAACCACTGAGAACAAACAACTCTCTGAGCGGTTGATTTCGCTTAATTCTATTGAAGCCAAGTATAACAAACTGGTGATTAGGCAAGAAAAATTGCTTGAAGCAACTGAAGAGAACAAGATTGTTCGTCTTAAGTCCGGCAGGAAAAAATCTGCTTAAGGTTTTTTATTTATTCAGAGATTTAGAAAATGCTGGCATTCGTCAGCATTTTTTTTTATGAAATGGCTTCCGTTCAATTTAAAGGTTTTCCCAATTGTCTTTATTTATGGTCGCCGCTTTTTACAAGTTTGTTGCCTTGCCTGATTTTAAAGAATTGCAGCAAGGTATACAGCAACATGCCATTTCAAATGAAGTGATGGGTACAATATTATTAGCTGATGAGGGTATTAATGGTACTGTATCCGGGCCTGAAAAAGGTGTTCGGGCGCTTCTTGACTTTATTAAGAGTGATCCACGAATTTTTGATCTTGAGCATAAGGAAAGTTGGTCAGACGAGAACCCGTTTTATCGTATGAAGGTCAGGCTTAAAAAAGAAATTGTTACATTGGGTGTTGAAGGCATTAGTCCCACAAAGACTGTTGGTGATTATATCGAGCCTGAAAACTGGAATGATTTTATCAATGATCCTGATGTAGTGGTGATTGATACCCGCAATGATTACGAAGTAGCGATAGGAACTTTTAAAGATGCAGTTGATCCGGAAACTACCAGCTTTCGTGAATTGCCTAAGTGGGTTGAGGGACAGGATAATCTGTTGAAAGGCAAGAAGATTGCCATGTTCTGCACTGGCGGTATTAGGTGTGAGAAATCCACTTCATATATGAAAGCACAAGGCTATGAAGATGTATTTCATCTTAGGGGCGGTATATTAAAATATCTTGAAACTGTTCCTGAGGAAGAAAGCCTTTGGAAGGGGGAGTGTTTTGTATTTGATCAGAGAGTGAGTGTAGGGCATGGCCTGGAAAAGGGACCTTATGATTTGTGTCATGCATGCCGCCATCCCATTACAGATCAAGACAAAACCTCTGAGCTCTATGCAAAAGGTGTGTCGTGCCCAAGATGTTACGACAAGCAGTCAACACAACAAAGACAGCGGTTTATTGAACGTCAAAAGCAGATGGAATTGGCAAAATTACGCGGTGAGAAACATATTGCCGCTGATCAAGACAAACAAAAGCTTAAAAAAAGAGAAGCACATAAAGAACATGCGGCACGTTCCAATCAGAACGTACCGCATGAAAACAGTCATTAGTTGTAGAAGTTCAGATTTGATCTGACAGTTATACGTTTTGTTGGCGATGGTCTGTCAGATTAAGTCGAGTCTTTTACAGCTGGTTTTTAAATTAACGGCGATCCTCTGGTGAAAGCGCTGCAACCATTTCTTCATGCAGAACCAGCAAGTTGTTAGTTGCTTCAAGTTCCACACTCAATTCAGCGTTGGATTTTTCTTTCAACTCCAGTTTGCGTCTTGTATCGCGTAGTGTACTTTCAAGTTCATGAATACGTGCATATTGTTGGCTTTGTTGCTCAAGAGCGTGTTTGTTCAACTCATCATATTTCTTTTGGATGTTATCAAAATCTGCCATTACCTTTGAATTTGACTTGATCAAAGAAGAGTAGTCGGATGTAAGTTTTGCACACATCATGTCTTTATCATGTGCTTCAGTTGTTAAGCTTTCCAACTCTTTTGTTGCATGAGCAAGGTTTGCATCAATAGCCAAAAGCTTTTCAGTAGAAGCAGATAGTTGTGACTGGGTATTTTGAAGTTCAATTTCCTTGTCTGTAAAATCCTGAGACAAGATTTCAAGTTCCTGACTTGTTGCGTCTAAGCTAATTTCTGCATTTGTAAGACGTTCTTTCGTAGAAATTAGTTCCGCGTGCGCTTTTGCGGCTTCCATGTCTTTTTGCTTAAGTGCATTGTTTGTTGTTTGCAAATCCAAAGTTGTATTTGCAAAAGACGCCTCGGCTGCCTCTAATTTACTTTTTAAACAATAATTATCTTGCTCAAGTTCAGCGTTGACGATTTGACTTTCAGCAAATAGCTCTGCTTCTCGTTGATGTTGTCTTTGCAGTTTCTCTAACTCAATTTTTGTACTTTCGTAATTAGCATTACTGTTAACGCGCTGAGTTTCTAATACGTCTAATTGTCTGTTTTGTTTTTCAATCAGGTTTAAGGCTTCTTCGTACTCGCCTGTCACCCGTTTATGATCTGATGCAAGTTTTGTGGCTATTGTTTCTGCTTCTTCAAAACGGACAAATTCTTGCTCCATGAATTGAAGTTGCTTTACAAGATTTGTTGTTTGCTCGTTAAGACCTGAAAGAATATCAGAGCCCGATCTAATGCGTGAAACCATTTCATCACATGAATGCCTTGTTGACTGGATATTACGCATGCGCTTTGAGCTGCCTACAGAATAACCACGTGCCTTTGAAGTCGGTATTTCAAGTTCAATGGGCATTTTTGCCCTTGATAGTGAGACTTCTTCGGTCTGTACAGAATTAATATTAGGTTCTGGTGACTCAATTTCGGTATCGAGTTCTATTGATAACTCATTTTCAAGTTGCCTTGCCATTAATTTTTCAAGACGAGCCGCTTTTATCTTTGCTCGAATTGCTTCTGCGTCTATGCTTGTTATGTTACTTGATTTGGCGTCGTTATTGGTATGCAGCTCAATACTGCTATCTTCAATATCAGCAACTTTTAGTGCTTTGTTCATCGGATCCCCCGTTGGTCCATGTGAAATTAAAGTTTAATAGATTGCCGCTATTATCTATTTTGCGAATCACCTTATGTAGTGAAGTTAACCTTTTTGATTCTGAGTGACAAATTTGTTATTTTTATTTTTGTCAAATAAATTAATATCTCATTAACCAATTAATTTTGAACTGTAATGAACCAACCGATTCTTTATTCATTTAGAAGATGCCCTTACGCAATGCGGGCACGTTTAGCAATCGCCGCTACTTCTACGATAGTGGAATTGCGTGAAGTTGTTCTCAGAGAAAAACCTGCAGAAATGCTGGAGGCAAGTCCAAAGGGAACTGTGCCCGTCTTGGTCTTGCAAGACGGCACAATTATAGATGAAAGCCGCGATATCATGGATTGGGTTTTATCCAAATCTGGTCATCAAGGATGGAAAGCATTTTCCGATGATGATTTATCCAGGATGAATGCGCTCGTTGATGCAAGCGATGGCCCATTTAAGACTGCACTGGATTCCTATAAATATGGCAATCGTGATGATACGGTTGATACATCAAAAGAGCGTGCGCAAGGTGCCGAATTTATTCAGGCCTTGAATAAAATGCTTGAAGATCAGGCATATTTGTTTGGCGATAAGTTTTCATTTGCTGATGCTGCAATCTTGCCCTTCATCAGACAATTTGCTCATGTTGATAAAGAGTGGTTCTGGTCGCAAGACTGGCCAAATGTGATTGTTTGGTTGGAAAGTTTTTTGGAGAGTGAACGCTTTAAGTCGATTATGTCAAAATATCCGCAATGGAAAACAGGTGACACTGGTATTCTGTTTGGCGCTTAATTAAAATGCTTTCATAACGTCACCAATTTCACTATTTACTACACAATCTGCAAACTGGTCCAACTCTGTTGGGTCTCGATTGAGGATTATGAATTTTGCGTCATTGTGTTTTGCATGAAGGGGTAAGCCTGCAGCCGGGTTAACGACAAGAGATGTTCCAATCGCAATAAACAAGTCTGCCGTCTCTGCAATCTTGAATGCTTCTGCTGTTTTCTTTACGGGCATTTTCTCGCCGAACATAACGATATCAGCCTTGACCAAGCCATCGCATGATTGGCACTTGGGGCTTTCACCAGTTGCCTCAAAGAGCGTGCGGCAAAGTTCTATTGAATGGTGTTCCCCGCATGAGATGCAAGATGCCGTAGTGGCATTGCCATGAATTTCTATGGTTTGGTCATGTGGTGCACCACCACGCAAATGCAGGCCATCGACGTTTTGGGTAATCAGGTGTTTGCATTTGCCAGCGTTCATCCATTCGGCAATTTTTGTGTGACCGATGTTGGGTTCTACCTGGCCTATTTGGTCTGCCATGAAAAAGCGGCGATGCCAGTCTTCTATGCGGGCTTCTTCGCTTTCAATGTATTCGTCGTATTGTACAATACGAAATTGTTCCCAAAGACCCCCAGGTGATCTGAAATCAGGAACACCAGATTCTGTTGATATACCTGCTCCTGTCAAGATGACGATATTTTTTGCTCCGTCTATGAGTTTGCGAAACTGTTCAATCTTGTTTGGCATTAGCCAGGTGAAAGACCACGAAGGCGTTCTGAACGACGACGCAGAAGTTCCAATGTTGTCAGCAGTGCGATTGAAATCAGAACCAGAATGGTGGCAACTGCCAAAATTGTGGGTGAGATCTGTTCACGCAGGCCAGAGAACATCTGGCGCGGAATTGTACGCTGGTCTACATCCGCCAGGAAGATTACGGCCACCACTTCATCAAACGATGTGATGAAGGCGAACAGTGCGCCAGAAATCATGCCAGGCGTAATCAATGGCATGATGACTTTTCTAAAGGTTGTCCAGCCTGTTGCGCCCAAGCCTTGAGAGGCACGGATTAATGAACGGTCAAATCCTGAAAGGGTGGCTGTCACGGTTATGATGACAAAAGGGACACCGAGCGTTGCATGAGCTAAAATCAGGCCTGTATATGTGTTTACCAAACTCTCCGGGAAGAACGGGAAAATGTCCTTTTGAGCAAAGAAGAAGAACATGCCTGTTGCAGTGATTACCAAAGGTACGATCATTGGTGAAATCAGCAGGCTTGTAATTTGCGCGCGGTAAGGCATTTCAGGGCGCGAAAGCCCCAATGCTGCAAGTGTTCCAAAGAAGGTCGCAAGAAGTGTTGCAAAGATTGCGATGAAAAACGAGTTTCTGGTGGCTCTAATCCAGGTGGCATTATTCCACATATCACTCCACCAGTTTTCTGTTCCATCAGGTGCGGTCATGCCAAAGCGGAAGATGTCCGCATACCATCTGCTTGAGTAGGCGCTTGCTTCAAGATTCAACATGCCCTCTGTGAAGGTGAAATAAGGCTCAGCGTTAAACGAGAGTGGAATTATGATGAGGATTGGCGTGATCAGGAAGATGAAAATTAATGTGCAAACTGTAAGGAATATATATTTCCCGACTTTATCTTTGATTGTTGCGTAACCTGGAAGTTGGCCCATGGCAAAAAATGGAATGCCAAAAATAAGGAAGAACCCAATCGTGCCAGCAAATGACCCTGTTAAGAAAAAGAACGCTACTGTTGCCAGCAACAAGGCGCCCAGGCCTAGGTTACTGTGAAATTTTTGTTCTTTGGTCATTGGTATTGTGCTCATGACTTTATCCGAACTTCAATTTATCTACGCCAACAAGCTTGTTGTACATCCAATAGAAAATCATAACGATTACAAGGAGAATTGCTGCAAGGGCAGAGCCAAGACTCCAGTTCAATGTTTTCTTGATATGATCGGCAATCAAGTTAGAGATGAACAGGCCATCGCTACCACCCACAAGGGCAGGGGTGATGTAATAGCCAATCGCCAGAATGAAGACGAGCAGTGTCCCGGCAGCTATGCCCGGAATCGTTTGCGGGAAGTATACACGTCTAAAAGCATAACTGTTTGTAGCGCCCATGGATTTGGCAGCACGCATATAGCTTGGTGGTATGGTTTTCATCACTGAGTAAAGTGGAAGGATCATGAATGGTAATAAAATATGTACCATGGAAATAATTGTACCAGTTTGATTGTAAATCATCTGGATACGGGATTCGTCTTCGAGCAAACCCAGGAAGACAAAAATATTATTGATGATGCCTTGTTGTTGCAGCATTGCAATCCACGCAGATGTGCGCACAAGCAAGGATGTCCAAAATGGAAGAAGCACAAGAATCATAAGCAAGTTTGAAGTGCGTAGCGGTAACGTCGACAAGAGATATGCAACCGGATAGGCAATTACAAAACAAATCGCAGTTATAAGAGCTGATAAAAAAAGTGTCTTCATCAGGATTGGAATGTAGATTTGATAGAGTGGATCAGCTCGAGTGATCTCACCGTTCTCATTATATTTCATGTCCAAGGCAGCAAGGAAAAAGGATAATGTGTAATCATTGGAGGCGCGTTTTATTGTTCTCCAAAGGGCATGATTATCCCATTTTTTATCAATCGCAAGGAGCGCTTCCTTGTAAGGGCCTTGCGTAATCTTACCTGCTTTTCGTGCTGATTTGGTAAACAGACTTCTGGAGCCGGGCATTTCGTAATTGATGCGAGTGGCCATATTGCCAATGGTTTTTCCAACTTCACGGTTCTTTCTTGCAAGTGTCATGTCTTTGACAAAAATTTCAAAGATTTCTTCCGGTGGCAATTCGCCTGTTGTCTCATCCCAGTCTTTAATTGCGACTGAGAAATTTGGCATCACATTGCTCACAGCCGGGTTATAAAATCCGCGATGCAACATTTGGCCAATTGGAATGACAAATGAAATAATAATAAACAACACGAGTGGCATGGTGAGCAGAAATGCTCTCGTTTTCATGGTCCTGGTTGTTTTTGCAAGTTTTTGCTTTAGCGGAGTGCCGTCTGCGGCAATCAACGGGGCATTGTCAGCTGCAAGGTTCTGCGCTTTATTTCCCATTGTGTTGATGGCTGTGTCGCTCATCTTTATTCCCCACTGGTAGTCAGCTGATTAAAGCGACTTTTGAATTCTTTGTTTTTGTAAAAGTTTTTGTAAAATAAGTGCGGGACCTAAATCCCGCACTTGACGTTTTAGGACTTATTTTGCCAACCAGGCGTTGAAACGCTCATTCAGCTGGTCTGCATTGTCTGCCCAGAACTCAAAGTTGTTCTGTACAGCATTTGTCAGGTTAGCCGGGTTTGTTGGCATTTGTGGACCCATATCAATGTCTGCATTGTGGAATTTGCCCACTAGCGGCGATGAAGAGGCACGTGCCGGGCCATACGAGATGTATGAAGCCTGTGCAGCCAACTGCTCAGTAGATGTTGAGAATGCCAGGAAGTCCAGAGCCGTCTCTTTGTTTTTGGCACCTTTTGGAATTACCCAAAGATCCAAGTCCCAAACCTGACCATCCCAAACGATTTCAAACGGCTTGCCTTCGCCTGCAACAGCGTTGAAGATACGGCCGTTATAAGCTGTTGTAAGAGCTACTTCGCCATCCGCAAGCATTTGTGGAGGCTGAGCACCAGCTTCCCACCAAACGACATCACCTTTAATGGTGTCTAGTTTGGCAAATGCACGATCAACACCTTCTGGTGTTTCTAGAACTGAATAAACATCTTTAGCAGCAACGCCGTCAGCCATTAGAGCGAACTCAAGGTTTACTTTAGCGCCTTTACGAAGGCCACGCTTGCCAGGGAATTTTGCTGTGTCGAAGAAATCAGCCATGGTCTTTGGACCATCAGCCATTTTAGACTTGTCGTATGCAAAGATTGTTGACCATACGATGTTTGCTACTGCGCAATCATAAAGTGTGCCTGGAAGGAAATCTTCCGTAGCTGGTTTGCCATCTGCACCAGCAGGTAGTGTTGAATGGTCAATTGTTTCCAACAGGCCTTCATCACATGCGCGGATAGCGTCTGATAGTTCAACATCAACGATATCCCAGGTTACATTACCAGCTTCAACCTGAGCTTTAATCTCAGCGATGCCGCCATTGTAGTCTTCAGACTTGATGTTTGTACCAGTCTTGGCAATGTAAGGCTTGTGGTAAGCTTCAACCTGAGACTTGGTGTAAGCACCGCCCCAAGATACGACTGTCAGGTCTTTGGCAATAGCTGCTGTAGACCCTGATGCGATAGCAAGGCTGATTGCCGTGCCTGCAAGTAGTTTTGTGAGTTTCATTTTACTCTCTCCCTTTGGTTTTATGCTCGGTTTTACCTGAACATCTGATCACGTACTCTTCAAGTGAAACAAAGAGTACGAATTTCTATTATTGCCCGACGTAATCCAGTGCCTTGCAGTCAACTGCAAGCCAGCCGATTTTTGTGTCCTGTCCCTCTTTAAGGGGACGCCTGTCAGCTCTGTTACGTACCTTGACAATAAATTCTTTATTTCCAGCAACATTCATTCGAACACGAATATGATCGCCCAAATAGATCAATTCTTCAATACGACCTGTTATCACATTTTTTGTGCCTTTTGGCGGGTCAATTTCTATGCGCTCCGGTCTTAGTGAAATAGTTGTCTTGTCACCAACTCCGTCCACGTTTACCTTTTCTGCATAAAGCAGTGTTCCATCATCGGTACGAACCTGGCAGATGCCTTTGGCAATCTTTTCAACAACACCATTCAGCTTGTTGTTTTCGCCAATGAACTGTGCAACGAACGAGTTTTGCGGATCTTCATAAAGACTTTCAGGTGATGATAACTGTTGAATGACGCCATCTTCAAAAACTGCAACCCGGTCAGACATGGTAAGTGCTTCAGTTTGGTCATGGGTGACGTATACAACTGTTACACCCAGATTTTCATGGATGTGTTTAATTTCATACTGCATTTGCTCGCGCAATTGCTTGTCTAGTGCGCCCAGAGGCTCATCCATCAATACAAGATCAGGTTCAAATACCAATGCACGTGCAACAGCCACACGTTGTTGTTGTCCACCTGACAATTGCGCCGGACGACGATCTGCCATTTGTGGGAGTTCAACCATTTCAAGGACGCGCCTTACACGATCTTCCTGATCAGAACGGCTCATGCCGCGTACCTGAAGAGGAAAGGCAAGGTTTTCAGCGACCGTCATGTGCGGAAAAAGTGCATAGTTTTGAAATACCATGCCAATACCGCGCTTGTGCGGTGGCACCATATTGATCGGGCGATCATCCAAAAAGATTTCACCATGTGTAGCAGGTTCAAACCCAGCAAGCATCATGAGGCAAGTTGTTTTACCAGACCCAGATGGCCCAAGCATGGTTACGAATTCGCCCTTTTGAATATCAAGGTTTAAGTCCTTAACAACAAGAACCTCACCATCATAGCTTTTCTGGACATTTTCAAAGCGGACATAAGACGCTTCAGTGGCAGACTTGATTTCAGCCATATTATTTATACTGCTCCCTGTATACGCGTGCCTGAATTGTTTTCTGGTCTAAGCGTATCTTTTCCAATTATTAAAAAACACGGTTGTTATCAATACGTCAATCAAAAAGTCTCATTTTTGGACAGGCTTTTTTCCAGTTTTAGTTAATTTTACAGCGAATCTTGCTTTTTACGCTCGTGAAATATGAAACCAAGAAAGTTTAATAAAACTTGAGCAGCAAGAAAAGAAGTTGAACCAGAGGAATCGTAATCGGGTGCGACTTCTACCAAATCCATGCCAATTACTGTTCCTCTTTTTGATAAACCCTGAAGTAGTTCGAGGACTTCGTAATATAGAAACCCACCATGGCTTGGCGTTCCTGTACCAGGTGCGATGGATGGGTCAAATCCATCAATATCTATTGTAACGTAATAGCGAACACCTTTGGGAATACGTGCAAGCATGCCTTCAACCCCCAGCTTCCTGAACTGACGCACAGATATGATGTCGGAACCCATTTTGCGTGCGTCATCATACCCTTCTTTTGCGGTTGATGAGACATTGCGAATGCCGATTTGTGAAAGGCCTGTTACGTACTCTTTTTCAGCGGCACGTCGCATCGGGTTACCATGCCCGTGTCTGACGCCATGACGTTCGTCCACAAAGTCAAGATGGGCATCAATTTGAACCAGATGAAAAGGTTCTTGATCATCAAAGGCGCGGATACATGGAATATTAACTGAGTGATCTCCACCGAGTACGACGGGTATTGCACCGGCCTTTAAAGCCTTGCGTACACCCTGTTCAATATTGGCATGGCTTTTTTCGGTGTCTGTATGGACAATATCTGCATCACCCATATCAACAATCTTGACATCTTCACCCAGATAAATTGCATCATCTTCATGGTCGTATGCGCCAGCGTGGCCAAATGAAAAAAGGGTGGATGCTTCACGTATTGAACGAGGACCAAACCTTGTGCCTGAGCGATACTGGGTGCCAAAATCAAAAGGTGCGCCAAGAATGGCAACATCTGCATTGATTGCATCCCAATCTTCGCATGTGGGTTTTTTGCCGAAGGTTGCAAAGCCAACGAAGGGTAAGTTCAAGCGTCCTTCTTCATATCCGTGGTCAGCCATTTTTTGCTCTCATAATTTGGAATAATAAAAAAGGACAGCATGTCTGCCGTCCCTTTAAAAATCAATATGCAATATGATTTGATTACAAGATTGAACTTAACTTCATGGCAACGCCCATGTCGCCTTCAACCTTGATCTTACCTTGCATGAAAGCAGCTGTCGGGTCTAGGTCACCTGCTATGAGTGATTCCAAAACATCTTTATCGCAAACAATTGTGCAATCTGCATCTGCATTTTCTGTTGAAACAGTTGGTGGTGTTGCATTGCCATCAATGAATACACAACCATCATCGCCACAATCAAATTTTATGGTTGCGCCAATGCTGCTTCCGCCACTTACTTTTGCGCCAATTGCTTCTACTGCTGAATCCAGACTCATTAGATATCTCCACATTAAAAATTATTTTGCAAAGGTATAATCATTCACTGAAAAAATGCAATATTTACGTGAACGTAAAAGTTTATGGGTAAACAAAAAATTACTAACCTGATTTTTGAAAGAAACCTGTTATTTCAGAGTTGTCTTTTGAACCAATCAAAGATTTTTTCCAGAGCGGTTAAAATCAGAAACCCGCATATTGCCCAAATCATCAATTCAAATGGTACAAAATCAGTGCCTCTTAGCCAAGAACGTAATAATCCACCTTGTGGGGGAAGGGCTTTAATATCAAACAAGCCTGGTCTGTCCCAAAGGCTGAACAGCCAAAAGCGTGAGATGTATAAAAGTACAAACCCGGTTGCGGCAACGATTGTGAGGTAGATCAGCTTTTTCACTCGATTACCTTAATTTTGGTTGGATCAACTTTCAAAACCAATAAGTCACCTCGTTTTTCAATATCAGCTTCCAACTCCAAAAACTGCCCGACATAATTGTATAACTCTCTTGGAAAGGGACCACCATCAGAGCCTGCCACTAATAAATATTCCTGATTTTCTATGCGGTTTGTTGAAACAAAAACAGGTGGAATATCAGCAAGTAAACAGAGGTTGGCACACGCCTTGTGGGCAAGGCCACGTCCCGGGTTCATGGCACCAGCGAGGCATTTTCCATCGCAGATTTCACCTTGCAATTTCCATTTACCAATGGGTTTACTGACTGGAATCTTGCCTTTGCCGGATAAGCTTTCGACGCCTTTGCCACCGCCAGCCACTTGTAGCATGTCTAATTCGCCGCGTTTCAGTATTATGCCAGATACCTTGACCTCATTTCCTTCAAATGAGGCGAGATTAGCCATTATAGGGGTTTTCCCCTGACCTGAAAGCATCATGGTATGCCCCGCCTTAACGCGGTCATTTCCTTGTGTGATATAGAGCAATGGATAGGGTTTTGTTTCTAAAATACCCACAAGTGTTTGTCTGCCGTAATCAAACCTAAAGCCTGCCTGACCCGGATCATCTTGCGATGCACCTGCAAGGACTGCACCCACTGTAAAGCCTGCAAAAACCAGCAATGCGACTTTTAACAAGAAAGCCTTTAGCGCTTTGGGAATGTCCAAGTACCCAACAAAAAATGGTGTTTTGTTCTCACTCATTATGATGTCGCTCCTGTAATGTCTGCAGTCAAAGGCTCAACAAATGTGCCGGGTGCGTTTGCCTTGCGATTGACCAAAACTGAAGTGCCCTCAATTTTCAGATTATAGGTCGGAACTTTTTCAGTAAACGGGGCGGGTGATGAGCCATTCGTGACATCGTATTGAAATCCATGCCAAGGGCAGGTTACGAGGCAGTTGATAATTTTACCTTCTCCAAGCGGACCATTCTGGTGAGCGCAGGCATTTGATATTGCCGATAGCTTTCCTTCATGCATGAATACTGCAACGCGTTCTTTTGAGGTGAGTTGAGTGATTTTAGCAAAGCCTTCACGCA
>CALFBM010000050.1 GCA_937951645.1 uncultured Rhizobiaceae group bacterium | reverse complement strand
TTCATCAAAGCCCAGCAGGTTAAATGTCTGCACCATGTGAGGCGGCAAAGGTGCTTTTACGTCCAACATCCCTCCACCGGATGGATGCGGGATCCTGATACGCCTTGCATGCAGGTGCAATCGCTTTTGAATACCGCCCGGGAATTCCCAGTTTTCTACATCAAAATACTTTGGGTCCCCAAGAATGGGATGTTCGATGTGCATTGTATGAACACGCAACTGGTGCGTACGGCCTGTAATCGGGCTTAATTCAAGCCATGAAATATTGGGTCCCGCATTATCGACAACACGATATTTGGTCACTGCATGATCTGCACCGCGCTCACCATGTCTTGCGACTCTCATCTTGTCACCTTCGGGTGTCTGTTCGCGTAGAAGATAGGTTGAAATCTGTGCTTCGCGTTTTCGTGGCACACCACGGCATATGGCCCAATAAAATTTCTCGGTCGTGCGATGACGAAATGCCTTGGTCAATTCTTGTGCTGCACCGCGTGTCCTGGCAACCACCAGTACACCAGAAGTTTCGCGATCCAGTCTGTGCACAAGACGCGGCTTTTCACCCTTTTGACTACGCATGGATTCCAACATGGAGTCCACATGACGGTTGATGCCGGAACCACCCTGCACGGCAAGGCCAGCAGGTTTGTTAAAGACCAACACTTTTTTATCTTCATGCAGCAACATGGATTGAAGCACATCAAGATCATTGCGATCCCGGATTGTGTTACGTGTAAGCGGCCCTGCGATTGGGGTATTGCCGAGTGATGTTACTTGTGGCGGCAATCGTACAGACTGACCTGCTGCAACGCGGGTATCTGACTTGGCGCGTTTACCGTCTATGCGTATTTGCCCAGAGCGTAAAAGCTTTTGCAATTGGCCAAAGGCAAGGCCAGAGAAATGCAGCTTGAACCAGCGGTCAAGGCGCATGCCTGCTTCATCTGTATCGACAGTTTTGGTTTCTATTCCAGCCATAATGCTTTTCTTAAATTATTCGTTGGCTTTGTCTTATAGGAAAGAACGCCCAAACCAAAGCCCGATAAACACCGCAGCCAAAGAAATTACAACACTTGCAAGAATATTGCTGAAAGCGCTCCCCATTGCGCCGCGCTCGATCATGTTTGCCAGATCAAGCGAAAACGCTGAAAACGTTGTAAAACCGCCAAGTATGCCTGTTGCAATGAACAATCGAAGCTCAGGTGGTGTGCCTGTGCGTTTTGTCATCCATGCAATAAAAAACCCCATGATGAGCGAACCCAACACATTTACAAACAGTGTACTCCAAGGGAATGTTGTCCCCATCAGGCGCAAGCCAGCAAGGTTTGCCAAATGGCGCAGTGAAGCTCCTATCGCACCACCTGCAGCAACCCACAATAGATTAGTCATTTTTATCCCCGTTCTGCCCGCAATTTATCCCAATATTCCAGCCGCTTGATTATATCACGTTCAAAGCCGCGTTCTACTGGTTCATAAAACTTTTGCCGCCCTATATCAGTTGGGAAATAATCCTGACCAGAAAAAGCATCTGGCTGGTCATGATCGTATAGATAACCGTCATTATAACCTTGTTCTTTCATGAGCTTTGTAGGCGCGTTTAGAATGTGTTTTGGAGGAAGAAGCGAACCGTTTTCACGTGCTGCAAATATGGCTTTCTTGTGGGCGACATGCACGGCATTTGACTTAGGTGCAGAGGCCAAATAAACAGCGGCCTGGGCAAGTGCCCTGTCTCCTTCTGCCTCTCCCAAAAAGTCAAAAGCCTGCGTTGCTGCCATGGTGACAACCAGTGCTTGCGGGTCTGCATTGCCAATGTCTTCGCTTGCCATCACAACCAGCCTTCGTCCAATGAAGCGGCGATCTTCGCCTGCCTCCATCATGCGAGCCAGATAGTAAAGTGCGGCATCCGGATCAGAACCTCGCACAGATTTATGCAAGGCGCTTATCAGGTTATAATGGCCATCTTGCCCCTTGTCGTAAATCGGTGCACGACGTTGCAGCACTTCTTGCAAGGTTTCAACATCGAGAATTTCATCTTCTTTTGCAACACGCCAAATTTCTTCTGCAAGCGAGATGATAGCGCGGCCATCACCATCTGCCATGCGAAGCAGAGAAGCTCTTGCCTCATCATCCAACGGCAGGTTTTTACCTTCAAGTTCTTCTGCACGTGCCAGCAATTGTACAAGACTATCGCCATCATGACTGTTGAAGGTCAGCACCGTGGAGCGTGATAACAAGGCAGCATTTAATTCAAACGATGGGTTTTCTGTTGTCGCGCCGACGAGCACAACTGTCCCGTCTTCCATAACAGGTAAAAAGCTATCAAGTTGAGCGCGATTGAAGCGATGGATTTCGTCAACAAACAACAAGGTCTTGCGACCATTCATACGACGCATTTTGGCGGTCTCAAAAACTTTTTTTAAATCTGCTACACCAGAAAAGATTGCCGAGATTTGTTCAAAAGCCAAACCTCCCTCGCCCGCAAGCAATCTTGCAACAGTCGTCTTGCCTGTCCCAGGAGGCCCCCAAAAGATCATGCTACCCAAACTATGCGGGCCTTAGCAAAGGCTAAGCCTGACGCGAATACTGATCACGGCGCGCCGCCTTTAGCTGTGCAAAATCACTATCGGCATGATAAGACGAGCGCGTCAAAGGACTCGCCGATACCAGCAAAAAGCCCTTAGCGCGAGCGATGGTCTCATAAGCTTTAAACTCTTCGGGCGGGACAAATCGATCAATCGGGGCATGTTTACGGGTCGGTTGTAAATATTGGCCAATGGTTAGAAAATCCACCCCCGCCGAGCGCATATCATCCATGACCTGCATGATCTCTTCTTTGGACTCGCCAAGGCCAACCATCAGGCCCGATTTGGTAAATTGCTGCGGATCGCGCTGCTTAACCTGATCTAGCAAGCGCAATGAATGGTAATAGCGCGCGCCCGGGCGAATTTTCAAATATAGGCGCGGCACGGTTTCAAGATTATGATTAAACACATCGGGCCGTGCATCTATGACCGTATTAATCGCCCCGTCTTTGCGCAGAAAATCTGGCGTTAAAATTTCTATGGTCGTCTTAGGCGAGGCTGCGCGAATGGCCGCGATAACGGCAACAAAATGCTGCGCGCCGCCATCGGCCAAATCATCCCTATCCACAGAGGTAATCACAACATGGCGAAGCCCCATTTCCACCACCGCCTCGGCAATTTTGCGCGGCTCATCA
>CALFBM010000049.1 GCA_937951645.1 uncultured Rhizobiaceae group bacterium | reverse complement strand
CTCCAAAAACCCTTGCGGCAGGATTGTCGCAGGGGTTTTTTCTTTGTCTAAATGTTTGTTTTTCAAAGACTTAAGTAGTATCAACTTCGCTTGACAGAAAAGATACGCATCTCTATGTTGCCCGCATCCTTAGGGCTTTTTCGATGGATGTATTTTCGGTTTCAGTTCAGGACTTTCGATAGGCAATTTTAATCGCATATCATTGGGTTTTAATGGTAATATACCTAATCCAAGAGTGAAGGCTTGAAATGAACAAGAAACGACAATCATTTGATACAAGTGCAAAGGATGATCTTGAGAGTAGACTGAATGATATTAACAGGCGTCATGGACGTGATGTTAATGGCAAGCAGAGCGACGAGATCAAAAAACCGGACAATGCAGGCATGGCAAATGGCATGCGTATCGCATCCGAATTTGTTTCCTCAATTATTGTGGGAGCAGCAATAGGATACGGAATTGACTGGATTTTTGGTGTGTCACCATTTGCCATGATATTATTCATGATGCTCGGTTTTGTGGCTGGCATTTTAAATGTTATTCGCATAACAAAACAAATGTAAGGCGTTTTTCGCCAGAAAATTAACTGCACTCTTATGGTGCTATGAAAAGTAGAGAAGCAAAGTGGCAAACGATCCTATTAGTCAGTTTCACTTAAAAACCCTTATTCCACTTGAAGTAGGTGGTACGGATATTTCTTTCACCAATTCTGCGCTTTTTATGGTTGCAACGGTTGTTCTAACTTCAGTATTCTTCATTTGGGCTACTAGCGGTCGTGGTATCGTTCCATCAAGAGGTCAGTCCTTTGCTGAAATGACTTATGAGTTTGTCGCCGGAATGTTGCGAGATTCAGCCGGTTCCGAAGGCATGAAGTTTTTTCCATTGGTATTCTCGTTATTCTTGTTCATCCTGGTCGCCAACATGTTTGGCATGTTCCCGTATTTCTTCACCGTTACCAGTCACGTGATTATAACGGTTGCGCTGGCGTTCCTTGTATTTTTTACAGTTATTATTGTAGGATTTGCCAAGAACGGTTTTGGCTTCCTGAAATTATTCGTACCAAGTGGTGTGCCAATTGCAATCATGCCGCTTGTCATAGCAATCGAGGTTATCTCGTTTTTTGCAAGACCCATCAGTCATTCAGTTCGTTTGTTCGCCAACATGCTTGCAGGCCACATTACTTTGAAGGTGTTTGCAGGCTTTATCGTATCATTAAGCAGTTTTGGTGCGCTGGGTGTAGCAGGTGCTATCCTGCCATTGCTCATGACAATCGGTCTTACTGCATTGGAATTCCTGGTGGCTTTCCTGCAGGCTTACGTATTCACCATGCTTACTTGCATGTATCTTAATGATGCCCTTCATCCTGGGGGTCACTAATTAAACTGGCAGGCAACTGTCAAAACGGAACTTAATAAAATTACATTTCAAAAGGAGTTTAGAAATGGACGCAGAAGCAGCAAAATTAATCGGTGCAGGTCTGGCAGCTATCGGAACAGGTGCAGCTGGTATTGGTGTGGGTAACCTATTTGGTCAATTCCTGCAGGGTGCACTTCGCAATCCTTCAGCAGCAGACGGTCAGTTTGGTCGTTTGATCTTTGGTTTTGCGGTGACAGAAGCTCTTGGCATCTTCTCATTGCTTATCGCACTTCTACTGCTATTCGCAGTTTAATCATCAAGACACCAGATGACAGGAGTATTGTCCTGTCATCTGCTTATTCTATTTAATTCAATCTCTGCGGAGTGGTATGATGTTTATCAGCCAAGCACTGGCAGCAACTGAAGAAGCAACAAATGGTGCACCGGATGTTTTCCCGCCATTTGATCCCGCTTCATTTGCATCACAACTATTGTGGCTAACGATTACGTTTGGCGCATTCTATTTTATTATGAGTCGAGTGATTATTCCTCGTATATCAGGTATTCTGGAAGTGCGCAGTGATCGTATAACAAGAGATCTGGATGAGACTCAGCGTCTAAAAGCTGAAGCAGATGCAGCACATGCCGCATACGAGCATGAGCTTGCAGAAGCCAAGAAAAATGCCCATGGCATCGCAATGGAATCAACTGAAAAAGCAAAAGCCGATTCAGCCAAGGTCCGTGAAAAGGTTGAAGCAGAATTAGCAAGTAATCTGGCTGAAGCCGAGGCTCGTATTGCCAGCATAAAGGCAAAAGCAATGGCTGAAGTTGGTACAATTGCCAATGAAACAACCGGCGAAATTGTAAAAGATCTCATTGGTGGTAAACTCACCAATGCGGAAATTACAAAAGCCGTGTCAAGTTTGGTTAAATAGGAAAATAACATGGATGCTACCTTTTGGGCACTTGTTGGCCTTGTAATCTTCACTGGTTTGGTTCTCTATCTTAAGGTTCCGGCAATGGTAACCAAAAGCCTTGATGAACGTTCTGATAAAATTCGCAATGAACTTGATGAAGCGCGTGAGTTACGTGAAGAAGCTCAAAACCTTCTTGCTGAGTATCAAGCCAAGCGTCAAGCTGCAGAACAAGAAGCAGAAGAGATCATTGCCGCTGCCAAGCGTGAAGCAAGCACCTTATCGGAAGATGCTGCTCGCAAGACCGCAGAATTTGTTGAACGTCGCACAGCATCTGCAGAGCAGAAAATTGCTCAAGCAGAAGCACAAGCGATGGCAGATGTCAGGGCCTCTGCTGTTGATGTGGCAATTGCTGCCGCAGAAAAAATTGTTGCGGGTAAAGTAACAGGCGCAACTGCAAACGGTTTATTCAAAAGCAGCATTGCCGATATCAAGGCAAAGCTGAACTAAACAACTTTTAGACAGCTAAATTCAAAGGCGCTCTTGAGCGCCTTTTTTATTATCTGGATTCAGGGTTTAATATTTTCAACCATCTGTTTGATGGGTGAAAAGCTTTTGCGATGTATAGGACAAGGACCAAATTCATGGATCGCATCGCGATGTTTTTGCGAGCCGTAGCCTTTGTGCCCGGCAAAGCCATATTCAGGAAAATGTTTGTCTGCTTCAACCATCATGCGATCGCGAACAACTTTGGCAATGATTGAGGCTGCCGCGATGGAAAGCGATCTTGCATCCCCTTTCACAAAGGCTTCTCCTATACCCTTTAAAGCTCTTGGTACATCACGCCCATCAATCATGACATAGTCTGTTTTTATAGGTAGATGGGAAACAGATATCTCCATCGCACGTAGCGCTGCTTCACGTATATTGATGGTATCAATGGTCTCCGCATTAAGACTGCACCATGCAACATGTGAGGTTTTGAGGATTTCATCAAATAATATCTCGCGTCTTTTCTCAGTCAGCTTTTTGGAGTCATTTAATCCCCGTGGAAGATTATCAGGATCCAAAATAACCGCGGCAGCAGTAACAGGGCCAGCCAATGGTCCACGTCCTGCCTCATCAACACCTGCAATGGACAATTTGCCCAGATCATGATTGCGCGCTTCAATCAGGAAATCAGGTGCAGCAGGAAGCGTGAAGGATTTAAGAGAATCAGTGAGTGACATACGGGGATATTATCTACTCACTGACTCTCTTGAAAGCCCGGTAAGGAATTTGCGGCGACAACTTACCGGGTAAATCGAAATGAAACCTCAAAATAAGGAAAGCTGATTTTCTACTTCTGGTGAGGGCGGTGTGAACTGTGAACTATCCAGCCTGCGCTTGACTTCGTTTAGACCAAGTTTCTTGCAGGCGATTTCAAACCGTCTGCCAATTTGCCATGCGTATGGTCCGTCACCGCGCATGCGTTTGCCAAATTCAGCGTCATAGTCCTTGCCACCTCGTATGGCACGTAGCAAGTTCATCACATGGCGGTAACGGTCTGGGTAATGCTTCAAGAGCCAATCGCGAAATAAGGGTGAAACCTCTCGCGGTAGTCTGAGCAAGATAAATCCGGCTTCCTGGGCACCAGCCGCTTGTGCTGAATCAAGAATGCGTTCTATTTCATGGTCAGTGAAGGCAGGGATAACCGGTGCAACCATCGTGGAGGTTGGAATGCCAGCCTTTGACAAGTCCCGAATGGTTTTCAACCGAAGACCAGGCGTGGCTGCACGCGGTTCCATCAAGCGACAAAGCTTACGGTCAAGCGTTGTGATTGATATGGCAACCTTGGCCAGCCCTTTGGCGGCCATGCGTGATAAAATTCCAATGTCTCGTGTCACAAGTGCTGATTTGGTTACAATGCCTACAGGGTGATTGGCCGCTTCCAGGACTTCCAGTATTTCACGCGTAATCCGCCATTGCTTTTCAATGGGTTGGTAAGGATCGGTATTGGTTCCAAGCGCGATGGTGCGTGGTTTGTAATTTTTCTTCGCAAGCTCTTTTTCAAGCAATTGTGCCGCATTGGGCTTGGCATAAAGTGTGGTTTCAAAATCAAGTCCGGCCGATAGCCCCATAAAGGAATGGGAAGGTCGCGCAAAACAATAAATACAACCATGCTCACACCCACGATAAGGGTTTATTGAACGGTCAAAACCAATATCGGGAGACTCATTTCTGGTAATGATGGTCTTGGGTTTTTCAACCTGAACATGGGTTTTAAAAGGAGGCAGTTCATCGAGCGTTTGCCAACCGTCGTCAAAGACATGGCGAGAATGCTTGTCAAAACGACTGGAAGGATTAAGCGTCGCCGCACGCCCCTTGTTAAGCGGAGTTTCACGAAGTTTGTCTGCAGAAGTATCGCGACCTTTCGCAATAACAGAAGTACTCATATAGGCTTCATGCACATGAAGTGTATCAGCATTTTGTTCTCGTGGCTGACCCATGTTCTTTCTCCTGTTGGTTTTTAATGTTCGGAAAATATTCCTAGCAAACAAAAAAGAACAAAACAAGAACTTTATTTTATATTTTCCTTCTCTAGCAAGGAACGAGCGTATATTTTGATTGATTGAACGGCTGGCTTGAGCCCAGATTAAGGCATTTGTTGAATAGCAATTTAAAAACTACTGGTTGGAAAAATTCCAGAATACTATTAGCATACGCTTAACAGTATTTTCTAAAAGAAGGTTTTATAACAATGACTGATTATAGTGGCCTTGGCGCAATTAGAAGTTTGGATTTTGTAATTATTCTTTGTGATGACTTAGAGAAGATGCGTGACTTCTATGCAAATATTCTTGATTTTGAGTTGGAATTTGAAAGCCCAGGGCAAAATGCTGGGTTTAGAGTTGGGACATTATATCTTTCACTCAGACCGCGTGGGCGTATCTATGATGGCTCTGAAATTGACAGAGATTCTGCATCTATTCAATTAAGTTTTCGAGTGCCGCCTGCAGATGTGGATATTGCCTATGGAACATTAAAAAGTAAGGGGGTTGAAATCATTGAGGAGCCAACCAATCAAGATTGGCATCATCGAACCTTATTCTTTAAAGATCCTGAAAATAATATTCTGGAGATTTATGCTGATATTCATCCTCGTGAGGCATCTTTATATCCATCTAAAGTACATGAGATAAAGAAATTATAACATTGTAACTTCTTCGAATTGTTGCCATTCACCAATAAAAAAGGCGCTTTCCTCACAGAAAGCGCCTTGCTGTTTTTTATGATACGGAAAAGGAGATTATGCGTTCTTGCGCTTAACTTCTTCCATGAAACGGTATTTGATAACCGGTGCATCGTATTCGATGACAGGTACAGGAATATTGCCGCTTTCGCATTTGCAAACGATAATTGTCATTTTGTTACCAGTAAGGGCTGCTTT
>CALFBM010000048.1 GCA_937951645.1 uncultured Rhizobiaceae group bacterium | reverse complement strand
GATTTTCTTGCCCTTGTTATGGACAAGACCCAATTGCATACGATGTCAGACCCTTTGGCGCGAGCAAATGTCATGGCTTATCAGGAAGGAGAGGCTTTAAACTGGCACTTTGATCGCTCAGAATTTACCACTACGCTTTTGCTGCAATCACCCAAGGCTGGTGGCGAGTTTGAGTATCGGACTGATTTGCGCAGTGATACAGACCCAAATCATGAAGGTGTTGCAAAGCTTTTATCAGGTTCTGATCCGCTCAAATGCTCGGTTAATCCTGCTCCGGGAACGCTCAATGTCTTTCGAGGTATCAATACACCCCACAGGGTTACGAAGATAATAGGTGACAGGCAAAGGCTTATCGCTGTCTATTCTTATTATGATCGACCAGACGTTAAATTTTCGCCCGAAGAACAATTAGGGTTTTATGGTCGTGTCTTGTAAAAAACAGACAATATTATTTATTAAAAGGTGATAGCTTAAATCAGTTATAATCCTTGACTTAATGCCTGTCTCGAGTCTATATAACCCCAAATGGCGTAGATATTTCTGCGCCTTTTATTTGTTATTCATATTTTGAATATGTCGGAAGACTGAAAAAGATGGCCCGCAGAAGGTTTGTTCTGTGAGAGCTTGGTTGAACACTGGAAGGAAAAAAGATGTTCGCAGTCGTAAAAACCGGTGGCAAGCAGTATCGTGTTGTCGCTGAGGATACGTTAAAAATTGAAAAAATCGCTGGCGAAGTCGGTGATTTTATAGAATTACCTGAAGTTTTGATGGTTGGTGAAGGTGCTGACGCTACAATTGGTGCTCCATTGGTTGAGGGTGCAATGGTTTCTGCAGAAATCATGGGTCAAGTCCGTGCCCGAAAGGTTATTGCCTTCAAGAAGCGTCGTCGTCAAAACTCGCGTCGTACAATCGGTCATCGTCAGCATCACACGCTATTGCGTATCGCTGAAATTCTGACTGACGGCAAAAAAGCTTCGAAAAAAGCAGCAGCGCCCAAGCCGGCCGCACCTGCCAAGGAAAAAGCAGCGCCGGAAGCGAAAGCTGCTCCAAAGAAAGAAGCGGCCAAGAAAGAGGCTCCGAAGAAAGAAGCCAAGGCTGATGCACCTGCAAGTGGGGAGCCATTGTTCAAGGCACCGACTGGTGATCCTGACAAGCTAACAGATATTAAGGGCATTGGCCCGGTTGCTGAAAAGCAGTTGAATGAGCAAGGCATCATGACATTTGCACAAATTGCTGGCTTATCAGCTGCAGATATTGCAAAAGTAGATGAATATATGCCATTTAGTGCTGCACAGATTGAAGACTGGCAGGCTCAGGCAAAAGAAAAGACTAGTTAAGTCGCAAACGTTTAGGAGACAATAAAATGGCACATAAAAAAGCTGGTGGTTCGTCCCGTAACGGTCGTGATTCCGCAGGTCGACGCCTTGGTATCAAGAAATTCGGTGATGAGACAGTTGTTGCTGGCAATATCATTGCACGTCAGCGTGGTACTAAGTGGCACCCTGGTGATAATGTTGGAATGGGCAAAGACCACACAATTTTTGCTGTTGCAAACGGCAAGGTATCATTCCAGCGCAAAGCTAACGGACGAACATTTATCAATGTAGTCCCGGCAGAAGCTGCTGAATAACCGGTTATCATTAAGCCGGTGTTTCCAAACCCCGGCCAGTATAACTTTACAAGATTGGAAGGGGAGACGGGACACCGCCTCCCTTTTTGCTTTTGGAGAAGATCATGACACGAGAAGAAAGAAATGAAGCGCAAAGCCTCGCTTTCGCCTGTGAAATTCTGACAACAGAGAATCTGGTTCTGCGTGCGCCCAACAAGGATGATGTGCAGGATATTGCCATGCTTGCCAATAATCGCAAAATTTCGAGCATGCTGGAATCCATGCCTTATCCGTATTTTGATAAACATGCAGAAGAATTTATTGATAATGTTTCCAAACCTGAAGCAGGCGAAGTTGTTTTTGCAATAACTGACGCTACAGCAGGAACCTTGATGGGGATTTGCGGTATTCATCTTGTGAAGCGCCGTTTTGACTTGCCGCACCTTGGTTATTGGCTGGGTGAGGAGTTTTGGGGCAAGGGTTTTGCCACAGAAGCTGCTCGCGCTATTGTGGACTTGTTTTTCAAGGCAGGCAGCGAAGAAACTTTGCTAATTTCTGTTTTGACAGATAATAAGGCTTCGCGTCGTGTCATTGAAAAATGTGGTGGTAATTTCTGGAAGCAAGAAACCCATTTTTCTGATGTCATGCAAAAAGATCAGATTGTTGACCATTTTCGCATTACTCGTGAAAGCTGGATGGGCGCAGTCGCTGCCTAATTTCAATCAGAAAGGCCTGGGGAGAGTATCATATGAAATTTCTTGATCAGGCCAGGGTCTTTATACGTTCCGGTGATGGTGGTGCTGGTTCACTGTCTTTCCGCCGTGAAAAATATATTGCCATGGGTGGCCCTGATGGGGGCGATGGTGGCAAGGGCGGCGATGTCTGGGTTGAGGCTGTAGATGGTCTTAACACGCTCATTGATTATCGTTTCCAACAGCATTTTAAGGCTCCTACTGGTGGCCACGGCATGGGTCGAAATCGCAATGGCGCAAACGCTGATGACGTGGTTTTGAAAGTTCCTGTGGGAACTCAGATCTATGAAGAAGACAATGAAACGCTTATTGCTGATTTGGATGAATTAGGACAACGCTACCGTATTGCCAAAGGTGGTAATGGTGGCTTTGGTAATGCCCATTTTAAAACCTCTACCAATCAAGCACCTAGACGCGTTAACCCCGGCCTTGAAGGTAAAGAGCGTTGGCTTTGGTTGCGGTTAAAACTGATCGCGGATGCAGGATTAGTAGGTCTGCCTAATGCGGGCAAATCAACTTTTCTTGCAAGCGTTACATCGGCCAAACCCAAAATAGCAGATTACCCGTTTACAACGCTTCATCCTAATTTGGGTGTATCGAAAGTTGATAACCGTGAGTTTGTTATTGCTGATATTCCTGGCCTTATTGAAGGTGCCCATGAGGGTGTTGGTATTGGTGACCGTTTCTTGGGACATGTAGAGCGCACACGCGTATTGCTTCATTTAATTTCAGCCAATGAAGAAGATGTTGCAGAAGCATACCGTGTTATTCGTGGTGAGCTTAAAGCATACGGTAATGGGTTACATGAAAAACAGGAAATTGTTGCGCTAAGCCAGGTGGATAGTGTTTTGCCCGGGCACCGCGAAGAAAAACTCGAAGCACTGGAAGAAGTACTTGGCTATAAGCCTATGGAGCTATCTTCTGTAACACGCGAAGGTGTTGAAGATGTCCTTCGAAAAATGCTAGCAGCGGTTGATGGTGACAAAGAAGCCGAGATAACAGCCAATGCGCAGGACGAGGTGCCTCAAGCAGGAGACTGGCTTAAATGGTAGTCGCTGCTTCTTCATTCAAACGTATTGTCATAAAAATTGGGTCAGCACTTCTGGTTGATCGTGAAGCCGGTTTAAAGCGTAACTGGCTTAATTCATTATGTGCAGATGTAAATATGTTGCGGGAAGCAGGCTGTGAGGTTTTGCTTGTTTCTTCAGGTGCTATTGCATTGGGGCGCAAGCAGTTTGAACTCCCGTTACGGGTTTTGAAATTGGAAGAAAGTCAGGCTGCTGCAGCTACTGGCCAAATATTGTTGGCCCGTGCCTATAGTGAGGCGCTGGGAGAGTATGATTATCAGGCAGGACAGGTATTGCTGACGCTTGGCGATACGGAAGAGCGCAGACGTTATATAAATGCACGCGAAACAATTTCAACCTTGTTAAAGCTGGGTGCCGTGCCAATCATCAATGAAAATGACACCGTTGCTACGAGCGAAATTCGCTATGGAGATAACGATCGTTTGGCGGCTCGTGTGGCAACAATGGTGAGTGCTGATCTTTTGGTTCTGCTTTCAGATATTGATGGTTTTTATTCCGGCATTCCAGGCAAGGATGCAGATACCAGGCGGTTTGACCGAATTACTGAAATTACGCCAGAAATTGAAGCGATGGCGGGTGATGCTGGTACGGAACTTTCCAAGGGTGGGATGGTAACAAAGCTTGAAGCTGGCAAAATTGCCATGGCGGGAGGTACGTCAATGGTGATTGCCTCTGGCAAGGAATTACATCCGCTTAAATTACTCTTTAATGGTGGTAATGCGACCTGGTTTGATGCCAAAGAAACGCCTGTTACTGCGCGCAAGAAATGGATTGCGGGTCAAATTGAATTGGGTGGCAGTATTGTTATTGATAAAGGTGCTGCACGCGCATTAATAGGTGGCAAAAGCCTGTTACCTGCAGGTGTAACGGAAGTAAAAGGTGAGTTTTCGCGCGGAGATGTCGTTGCAATTGTTTCTGTTGAAGGCGAGGAACTTGGTTGTGGGCTTGTCTCTTATGGTGTGAGGGATGCCAGTCAAATTGCAGGTTGTCAGAGCGATGAGATTGAAACCATTTTAGGCATGACCTCAAGAGGTGCGTTAATACACCGTGACAATCTGGTTTTAAGAACACAAGCTACTAAAATGGAAAAAAGTGATGCTTGATACTGCAAAAGAACAAGATGTAAAAACCATGATGGCTGAGCTTGGCAACCGCGCCAAGTCAGCAGCACTCATCCTTGCGACTGCGAGTTCTGACGCCAAGAACCAAGCCTTGAAAAGTGCTGCAGAAAATCTTTGGCAAACACGCCAGCATATCATGTCTGAAAATGAAAAGGATATGATTGCAGCAGTTGCTAATGGCATTTCTTCTGCTTTTCTTGACCGATTGAAATTAAACGAAGACCGCATCAAGGACATGATGAATGGTCTAAAGGCAATTGCAGAACTTGAAGACCCTGTTGGTGATGTGATCGCTAATTGGGATAGGCCAAATGGGTTGAATATTTCGAGGGTCAGAACCCCGCTTGGTGTGATTGGTGTTATTTTTGAATCACGCCCTAACGTAACAGCAGATGCCGGTGCGCTTTGTTTGAAGTCAGGAAATGCTGTTATTTTGCGCGGTGGCTCAGACTCTTATTACTCATCACGCGCCATTCATGAATCACTTGTTAAAGGATTAAAGCAGGCTGGTTTGCCAGCTGAAGTCATTCAGATTGTGCCTACAACAGACAGGGCTGCTGTGGGTGAAATGCTTACCGGCTTGAATAACTGTGTTGATGTGATTGTGCCACGTGGCGGGCGTTCTCTCGTTGAGCGTGTCCAGTGCGACGCCCGTGTGCCAGTGTTTGCACACCTTGAAGGGCTTTGTCATGTTTATGTCGACAAGTCTGCGGATATGCAAATGACAATTGATATTGTGCTAAATGCAAAAATGCGCCGTACTGGTATTTGTGGCTCTGCAGAAACCTTGCTGGTTGATAAAGCTGTAGCACAAACGCATTTGCAGCCTATTCTGGAAGCGCTTCGAAATACGAAATGCGAGATCAGAGGCGATGATGAAGTGGTTGCATTATTCTCTGAAGCCAATACGGCTATTGAAGCAGACTGGACAACAGAATATCTGGATTCAATTATTTCAGCCAAATTGGTTGATGGCATTGATGGTGCAATTGCGCATATTCAAAAATATTCATCCAGTCACACAGAGTGCGTAATAGCGGAAGATAATGATGTTGTAGAAAAATTCTTTAATGAAGTTGATTCAGCCATTCTTTTGCATAATGCCTCAACGCAATTTGCTGATGGGGGTGAATTTGGCATGGGTGCCGAAATTGGTATTGCAACTGGAAAAATGCATGCGCGTGGGCCTGTTGGTGTTGAACAATTGACGAGTTTTAAATATCTCGTGCGTGGAAATGGACAAACACGGCCTTGAATAAAAATCCTATCCTTCGCGAAGCAATGCGCATGCCAACTGCTGGTGATGGCGCAAGCATAGGCTTGTTCGGCGGGTCCTTTAATCCGCCGCACGAAGGGCATTTAAACCTTTGTGACTTGGCTTTGAAACGGCTTGAACTTGACCAAATTTGGTGGATGGTAACTCCCGGTAACCCGTTAAAGGACGTGTCCGAGCTTGCGCCGCTAGAAGAGCGGATTGAGAAATGTCACGCGATTATTTCTCATCCTCGCATTAAAGTTACGGCCTTTGAGATGGCTCATAAAGTGCGTTACACCGCTGATACCTTGAAACTTGTAAGGAAACTTCGTCCAAGAAATGATTTTGTCTGGTTGATGGGGGCTGATAATTTGGCAGATTTTCATCACTGGCAGGATTGGCGTGAAATTGCAAATATGATGCCGATTGCCGTGATTGATCGACCTGGCTCAACGCTGAGTTATCATTCGGGGATGGCCTCTATTGCTCTTTCTCGGTTCAGAATAGATGAAGGGGATGCGCCTCTTCTTGCCAATATGAAGCCACCGGCATGGACATTTTTACACGGTCCGAGATCTTCACTTTCTTCTACACAATTGAGGGTTCAGCAACAGGCTTGAGAATTTTACCAACATAAATAGGCACAAAAAGTGTCTTGAAACGATCATAGAATCAGAACTATGCTGGGGAAGATGGTAATAATGCCATCGTTTAACTGCATAGCGAGAGGGATACACTGACTACAGCAATGCAGACATCGGAACCTAAAAAAGGTACGAAACAAACACAGAAAGCGGCGATAGCAGCGATTGAACGTGTTTTGGAAACGGTGATGACTTGTCTTGATGACTCCAAGGCAGAAGAAATCACTAAAATTGATATACAAGATAAATCAGCTCTGGCGGACTATATGATCATAGCATCCGGTCGTTCCGGACGCCATGTAAGTGCGGTTGCAGATCATCTTTTGCGTCAACTTAAATCTGAAGGATTTAAGTCAATCAAGGTTGAAGGCTTGCAAAGTGCTGATTGGGTCTTGATTGATATAGGCGATATTATTGTGCACATCTTTAGGCCGGAAGTGCGTGAATTTTACTCGCTTGAAAAGATGTGGCAAATGCCTGCATCTGAAGAAGCGCATTAGAGCAATAACAGTTTTATGCGCTTAAGTATCTTAGCGGTTGGCCGCATGAAATCCGGCCCCGAGCGAAAGCTTTATGACCGCTATGCAGACCGAATTTCAAAATCCGGAAAAGCACTGCATTTCATGGGGCCAGAGCTGCATGAAATCGTAGAATCGCGCGCGCAAGAACCGCAAAAACGAAAATCAGAAGAAGCCAGCCAACTCATTCAAGCAGCTGGCGAGAGTGCACGAATTATTCTGCTTGATGAGCATGGCAAGGATTTATCCAGCCAGGAATTTTCACGGTTACTGCGAACTGAACAAGAGATGGGCACTGCCAAGCTTGCTTTTGCGATCGGTGGTCCTGATGGTCATGGGGATAAGCTAAAATCTGCATCTGTTCGAAAAATCCGGCTAGGGGCAATGACCTGGCCACACCAGGTAGCCCGAATTTTACTGGCAGAACAGATTTATCGGGGCATTACGATTTTGTCAGGGCATCCCTATCATCGGGAGTGATGGGGTTTGGTGATTTCAAAAATCTATTTTGGTAAGTAGCTAATAACGGCCTCTGACTCAAAACGGATATTCATGCTTTTCTATCCAATGACAATTAGGCCAACAAAGCTACTTGGCATTTCTTGCCAGATTATCCTATCAGTGGCAGATCAGACTTTATGCAATTAATGCAGGGATGAAGGGGGTATTATAACCTCTCTTCCTCCCAAGCCATTATTCAAATTTATATTATAAGAAAAGCCTACTTTGTAGAAAATTCCACAGCCTTCGTTACAAAAATACCCAAGGTATGACTATCCACGTCACCTTCTTCTGCAAATTTATAACCTACGTTCCAATCAATTTCGTGTTGGTCAGTATAGCCGATTGAAGCTTGGAATAATGTGTCATCATTGTCTGCTCCACCTGCTACATTTATATCTCTTATTGTACCGGCAAGGTCCAAATGCCATGGGCCATCTGCCAATGTTAAACCAGCAGTAAGATAATCTACATCATCAGCACTGCCACCAAAGTTATCAAAGGTTGCCGCTTCCAGATTAAATATGGCGAACTTTTCATCACCCAAGTCTGTTTCCTGGATGAAACCGGCAACAAAACCTTGTTCATCATCTACATCACCCAATCCGGCAGATAAGTGACGATAACCCAAGTGCCATGAAAAGCCTTCAAGCGTAGGGATATCAGCTCCATCAAGCGTAATTGAGAAGTTATCCAATTCTTCAGTATTGCCTGCACCGCCATCTATAATATCTGTTTGGCTGCGTCGAGTTATAACTGAATCAGATAAAAACGTTGTATCTGCAAAGAATATATTTGCGCCGAGAGTTACTTCACCAAAACCTTTGCCATCAAATGTATGGTTTAAACCAACGCCGATGAATTCAGCCAGCTCATAATCTTCGGCAAAATCTACGCCATATATACCCGGTGTCACATCCCATGCCGTACCGAAGCCTGGCCCGAATTTACCTGCAACGAGGTTGGTATTTTCTGAAAAGTTTATTTGAGTATTCAAGGCTTCAAGATAAAGCCCGTGGTCTTCAAAAAAACGATCTTCGCCAGGATCGGGATCTAGAACAGGCTCTCCAATTAAAACAAAATTCACTTGAACTTTTTTATTTAGATAAATTGAGGCTGCCAGTTCCAGATATCCAAATATATCATTTAATTCAGTACCTGGATCATCTGAATCTGTGGTAAAATCACCTTGTATCTCCCATATGAATTCACCTTCCACGTACGGATAAGTGGCAAGCTCATTAGTCTCAGATAATGGTTTACCAGATTTTGGGTCTGCAGCTTGTACAAGGCTGGATGAAGCCATCAGACTGCACACAAGCGTAGCCAGTAAAATTTTCTTTTTCATTTCTTTTTCCTGTTCAGAGATGTTTTTAAGTTACCTAAGCAGAGTAGTTTTTCCGGTACCAAACGAGCCAGAAAGTGCAGTGACTGGAAGTCAGGAGGCAGGCATAATGAAAACCTCATATTAAGTTATATTCACGTAACTTACATAGTTACTAGAGTAATGCAACTGAAAATGTTACGTGAAATTATTATTTTAAAGGTTCTTAAAAATGAAACGAAATAGCCGTCTTTCACTTGCTCTGCATACGCTTGGTCATATGGCACTAAAGCCAAAGCAATCGCAGACATCTGCAGATATTGCAGCACACGCAGGCACAAATCCTGTGGTTGTTCGCCGTGTACTTGGAAAGTTACGTAAGGCCGGGCTTTTAATATCTGAAAAGGGGCACTCTGGCGGATGGAAGTTAGCACTTGCACCACAGAATATTACTCTTGCAGATGTTTATCTCGCTTTAGACGAACAATTTATTGCGACTAATAGTGTTGAGGGAACACACCAATGTTCTATCGAACATGCATTACATCATCAAGTTTCAACCGTGATGCAAGATATAGAAAGAACCTTGGTTGAGCGCCTTGCAGCAACTACACTCTCTGATGTTCATGAAATGAAAAACTAGTTATAATGGTATTCGCAGTTACGACACCGTTTCAAAGTCTAGCTCGGATTCAAGGCAGTGATCAGCGCGATTTAAAATCCTGCCCGCTTCTGGCGCATGGCCACTATTAAACTTTGCAATGATATCCTTACCAATTAGATTGCCATTCCGTCAGTTCATCATTAACCCATTTTGATGTATTCTTTTCACACAATGGAGAATCAATTTGTCGTTTCAACTTAAACAACATGGGATGCAGTTTGTCGCTTTGGCATGTGCGTTTTTGTTGATGGTGTTATCGCCTGTTTATGCGCAAGATCTGTCTTCGCAGCGCGACAAGAATTTGGAAGAGCTGAAAGTCCTTCAATCTGAGATTTCCTTGAGTGAACAGCGCAAAGCTGAGCTTGCTGGTGAAATTAATTCTCTTGAAAAAGACCGCTCTACGCTTAACCGTACTTTGATTGAAACCTCTGTAAATTCCAGAAATATTGAAAAACGCATTACAAAAGCTGAAACGCGCTTATCACAATTGCGCGATGAGCAGGCTAATGTTCGTGTGTTTTTAAATAGCAAGAAAGCCTTGTTGATGGAGGTTCTGGGTGCGCTTCAGCGTATGGGTCGTAATCCGCCACCTGCCTTGTTGGTAACGCCGGAAGATGCCCTATCATCTGTTCGTTCTGCTATTTTGCTTGGGTCTGTTGTGCCAGAGGTGCGTGCTGAAACAGATATTTTATTGGGTCAGTTAAAAGATCTTGTTCGCATCTCAAATGATATTGATGCGCAGAGAAAAGATTTGTCTGCCGAGCTTGTTTCGCTTGCAGGGGAGGAGGAAAAACTCAATCTTCTTTTGATTGAAAAACGTAAACTCGCGGGGGTTGCGCAGGCTAAACTGGCACAGGAAAGCGCAAAAGCGGCTGAATTGGCTGCGCAGGCAACCTCTCTAAATGATTTGATTTCAAATCTGGAAAATGAAATTGAATCTGCCCAAAAAGCTGTAGAATCAGCACGTTTGGCTGAAATTGATCGCAAGAAACAAGAAGAAGCCCGTATTGCCGCTGGACGTGAATTTGAAAAAAATGATGCGTTTTCTGATCCCGGACGACTTGCACCGGCAATTAGCTTTGTTGCTGCAAAGGGACTTCTTCCACTTCCTGTGCAGGGTGCTCAATTGGCATCTTTTGGACAAAATGATGGAGCAGGAGATAAGACCAGAGGTATTTCGCTGGAAGCGCGTGAAAATGCGCGTGTTATTTCACCTGCTGATGCTTGGGTGGTTTACGCAGGGCCATTTAGGTCTTACGGTCAACTCTTGATAATGAATGCCGGTCAAGGCTATCATATTGTTGTGGCGGGTATGGAGACCATTAACGTTCAGCCTGGTCAATTTGTTCTGGTTGGAGAACCAATCGGGATAATGGGCGCACAAAGAATTGCAAGTACGGGGCTGGTTGACGTTAACACAACAAAGCCTATTTTATATGTAGAATTCCGTAAGGATGGAAATTCAATCGATCCGACCCCTTGGTGGTCGGTCAACAACAAGGAAAGAACTACTGATGGTTCGTAAATTTGGTTTACTGCTGGCAGGGGCAGCAATTGGCGCAACAGCAGTGATTACGGTTTCAAATGGCCTTAATCATTCTTCTTCCGCGCAAGCAGCAGGGATTGGTACGTATCGCCAACTTAGTATTTTTGGTGATATTTTTGAGCGGGTGCGTTCATCTTATGTAACCGAGCCAAAAGAGGAAGAGCTGATTGAAAGCGCGATTAACGGTATGCTTACTTCGCTTGACCCGCATTCCAGTTATCTCAATGCAAAGGCATTTTCTGACATGCGGGTTAACACCAGTGGCAAGTTTGGTGGCCTTGGAATTGAAGTTACAATGGAAAACGAACTTGTAAAGGTAGTTTCTCCCATTGATGAAACCCCTGCAGCAAAGGCAGGTGTCTTGGCTGGTGATTTCATTACAAAAATTGATGGTGAGAGTATTCGTGGTGTAAGCCTTGCAGAAGCGGTCGAAAAAATGCGCGGCGAAGTTAATACGCCGATTGTACTAACGATTGCGCGTGAAGGCGCTGACAAGCCGATTGAAATTACAATTATACGCGACGTCATTACAGTTCGTTCTGTGCGTTACCGTGTAGAGGATGACGATATTGGATTTGTTGATATCAATGCATTTAATGAGCAAACGTATGATGGTCTGGAAAAGGCAATCAACAGTATTCGCGAAGAAGTAGGTGATGATAAGCTTAAAGGCTATGTGATTGACCTTCGTTTGAATCCAGGTGGTCTTCTTGATCAAGCTGTTAGTGTTTCTGATACATTCCTTGATCGCGGTTTGATTGTTTCTACACGTGGCAGAAATCCGGATGAAACACGACGTCATGCTGCTCGACCAGGCGATCTTACAGGTGGCAAACCTGTTATCGTTTTGATGAACGGTGGTTCAGCCAGTGCTTCTGAAATTGTTGCCGGTGCCCTTCAAGACCACAAGCGTGCAACAATTGTTGGAACGCGTTCATTTGGTAAAGGTTCAGTCCAAACGATTATTCCACTAGGCGCAAATGGTGCACTTCGCTTAACAACAGCACTTTACTACACACCTGCAGATCGCTCCATTCAGGGTAAGGGCATTGAGCCAGATATTCGCGTTGAGCAACCCTTGCCAGCAGAACTACAAGGGCGTGTTGAAGCAAGAGGTGAATCCAGTCTTCGGGGCCATATTGTTGGTAATGAAGAAGATGAAGAAGGTTCAGGTTCAATTGCATATGTACCACCTGATCCCAAGGATGATCTTCAGCTGATTTATGCAAAGGATCTTATTCGCGGAAACAAGCAGCATGCTGCTTTCCCGCCAGATCCGGAAAAAGCAGTTCCTACACAAAACTAAATCAAAGCACTTTGGTTTTTGGCAAGGGAGGGCTATGCTCTCCCTTGTTTGATTCTATGCATTGAAACCATAATATTGCGGGTGTGATTTTCTAACTGATGGAACCGGAAAACGATTTCAATAAACCTCTTAAGGGATATTCTTCAAAGCAAGATGCCAGGAAACCCAACAGCGTACTAATTGCTGTCGGGCTGGCGCTATTGATCGGATTTCCAGTTTTTCATTTTTATGGGGGTTTTGGTTATTTATCTTCTCTGACCTCTAAACCACAAGAAGTAGCGCAGGTACCTAGTGTGCCGGCACCTGAGCCCCCAAAGGTAGAAGAGCCGAAAGTTTTAAAACCCATACCGAAACGTGAGCATACACTTGATCCTGACGGGGGCAATTTTCAGGAAGTTAAGCCACTTGAACGATTAAAGCCTTTGACGCCTGTTATCCAACCGCCAGTGCAAGCAAAGGAGATACGTCGTCAAGAGCAGGCACTTGCCCATTTGCCTGATCCGGAGCTTTCTGAACGCGGTGCAACCGGTATTATACCGAAGCGCTCAAAAAATGGCCTTCGTGCAATGGATTTATATTCACGACAGGCAGATACGGAGGGTAATTTTGGCGTTGCACGTGTTGTTATTGTCATTGGTGGTTTGGGTATCAGTCAATCCAGTACGCAAATAGCGCTGCAAAAACTGCATCCAAATGTAACGCTTGCCTTTGCGCCTTATGGCAATAGTCTAAAACGGTGGATGCAGGATGCACGTAAAAAAGGGCATGAGCTTTTATTGCAATTGCCGATGGAACCTATTGACTATCCGCAAAATAACCCAGGACCTCATACCCTTAAAGCAGATGCAAACCTACAAGAAAATATTGCCAATTTACATTGGTCGATGAGCCGAATTACCAACTATGTTGGTGTTATGAATTATCTTGGCAACAGACTTTTATCTCAGCCAGCCAGTCTTTCACCTATTTTTTCTGAAATTTCTGAACGCGGATTGCTTTTTGTAGAAGATGGCACAGTGAAGAATTCTGTTGCTCAAGGGGTGGCCGTGAAAGAACTTGTACCTTATGCCAAGGGTAATATTTTGCTTGATAATGTGCGATCTCGTTCGGCTATTGCCGCGAAACTGGTAAAGCTTGTAGAACAGGCCAAACGCACAGGCATTGCAATCGGCGTTGGTAATGCTTTTCCTGATACAATCGATCTGGTTGCTCAATTTGCCCAACAGGCAAAACAAAATGGTATTGAAATAACGCCAGTTTCATCTGTGGTGAAGGATCCGCAAAAGTGAGTAAATTAAAAGCTGATGACTTGCCGTATAGGCCATGTGTTGGAATTATGCTCTTAAATACCGAGGGCAAAGTCTGGGCAGGGCGACGCATGCCTAATACAGAAACTTTTGGTAAGGATGCATTTCGGTGGCAAATGCCACAAGGTGGTATTGATAAGGGTGAAGACCCACTTGTAGCGGCGAAACGCGAACTCTGGGAAGAAACAGGTGTTACCACCGCCAGTGTGATTGGTGAAATCAAAGACTGGCTCAATTATGATTTGCCTGATGAACTTATTGGTATTGGCTTACGCGGAAAATACCGCGGCCAAACCCAAAAATGGTTTGCCTTCCGTTTTGAAGGGGATGAAAGTGAGGTGAATATTACCCATCCACCTGATGGCTCGCAACAGGAGTTTGATAAATGGGAATGGAAAGATATGCACGAATTGCCAGGACTGATTGTGGAGTTTAAACGCGCAATTTATGAGCGTGTGGTAAGTGAGTTTGATGGCATTACTGGTTAATGTTGTAAGTTTTATTACTTGGTTAGCGGCTGATATTTTATTTAAACAGGCCAAACCCACATAATCATCGGTACTGTGGTTAGTACGATCAAAAATTCCAACCCGATCCCTATTCGAATATAATCTGTAAAGCGATACCCGCCCGGGGTCATGACAATTGTATTGGACTGGTGTCCGATTGGCGTCAAAAATGGTGTTGCACATCCAATCGCAACGGCCATTAAAAATGGGTCTGCTGAGACGCCTATTTGAGATGCAATTGTTGCGCCAATTGGCGCCATTAATACCGCTGTTGGTGTATTTGGTATAATATCAGATAGCCACATTGAGCTGACCAGCAAGAAAGCTACAATAGCCCAATTGGGAAGACCCATGCTTATACTGAGAATTGTATTTGCAATAAGAACAGTGCCGCCGCTTGTTTGCAGTGCATCCCCAAGCGGAATTAAAGCTCCAAGCAGAATAATGATAGACCAATCAATACTCGTGTAGACTTCCCTTGCATTGATGGCCCGGCTTGCGATAAGTGCCACGACAGCAGAAACAAAAGCAATCGGAACTGTCAGTATGCCGGTTGCAGCCAAGGTGATTGCCACTGCAAAAATCATAATTGAAATAAGCATTTTATAACGGCTGGCCTGCTCAGGCATGTCCCGTTCTGCAAGGCTTAATAAATCAAGTGAATTGCCAGCTTGTTGCAGAGCATCCACTTCACCCTGCAAGAGCAAAACGTCTCCTGTTTTGAACTGTGTTTGCGATAGTCTTGTTATTGGCTTTTCACCTTGTCTTGAAATCGCCAGCAGATTAATTCCATATTTGTCATGCATGCGCAAACCGCGCACTGACTGGCCTTTAATGGAAGAATTAGGCAAAAGCACCATTTCAGCAATCCGTACATCACCTGAACCTAAAGTTAGATAAGTATTGGTCGATTTTTCAAAATGTTTTAATTTGCCACTTGCAATAAGCGGGGTAAGAATTGATGGATCCCCTTCGAGAATAAGTGTGTCTCCCGCCAGAATTCTTTCACTGCCTTGTGGTGCTGGTCTGCTTCGGTTTTGCCTGATCATTGCCATGACAGCGAGTTCGTTTTCACAATCGCGTTCCAGTTGGCGAATGCTAAGGCCAATGATCCTTGAGCCAACCGGGACCTGTACTTCGGTGATATAATCTTCCACATGCGAAAGTCTGGACTTTCGGGTGTTTGGAATACGATTTGGAAGCAGTCGCCAACCTATTGTAGAAATATAAAGCAATCCAAGGATTGCAACAACGATACCAACAGGCGTGAAATCAAACATGCGGAAGGGTTCGCCTGTAAATTGCATGCGATAAGTCGAGATTACAATATTGGTTGGTGTGCCGATTAAAGTAACCAACCCTCCCAGCAAAGAAGCAAACGAAAGAGGCATTAGGAGTTTTGAAGGCGAATAACTGGCTTTTTGTGCATTTTGAAGTGAGACGGGTAACATAAGTGCCAATGCACCCACGTTGTTCATAAAGCTTGATAACAAGGCAACCAGTATCGTATTTGCAGTAATGTGTTTTTGTTCTGATTTTCGCGTTGGTGCGAGAAACCTTGTTAAAAATGTTACAACGCCCGAGTTTTGAAGAGCTTTGCTTATGATTAAAACGGCTGCGACTGTAATAACTGCCGGGTGACCAAACCCTGAAAAAGCACTTGAAGCTGGGACGACGCCTAAAAAAACGCCAATTAACAAGGCAATAATTGCCACATAGTCATATCGTAATCTGCCCGAGGCAAATAGAATTAGCGCACCGGCTAAAATACCAAATACTAGGATATAATCTGGTGGCATTTAATCTCCGAGTGCGAATTATGATTATATATATGTTTAACTTTATTCATTTAAACTAAGGCAAATTTAGTTCTACTTCATTCTAAGTTCTGATTGTGTTTTGTTTGTTACTCAGATGGAATGATTGGATCGTTTGGATTGTGCGGTCCAGGTACGTGCCCTGATGCCACAACCGATGAGGCACTAAGTATATGCTTTTCTTGGTCATCAAAAAATATATGTGCGTTACATGCTTTTAATATTGGACCTTTGTCATTTGCTCCAACAAAATGAGCTTCATCGGCAGGAGCACCCCAAGCCCGTAATGTTTTAACTACTCTAGCATGTGCTGGCGCATTTCTTGCTGTAACTATAGAAATACGAACTTTGCTTACATCATTCTTATCTAAATAAACCTTACGTAGCACGGATAGTTTTTTTAAAAACTCACCAAACGGCCCACCTGACATTGGTATGTTTGCATTTTTAGTTTCGTGCTCTAGAAATGCTTCTATTCCTTGCTCAGCAAAAATTTTGTCAGACTCTTCACTGAAAACAACAGCGTCTCCGTCAAATGCAATACGCACTTCATCTTTATTAATCGTAGATTGTAAATGCTTTGGGCGCATTCCTAATTTTGCTGCAGCGCTGCCTGCTTTAATTGCTGACTTTACATCAGAGTTTTCATTTGAAAGAAATAAATCTATATTCCATGCTTTGATATAAGGTCCAATAGAGCGCCCGCTTGTAAAACTTCCGAGCTTAATAGCTAATTTATATTCTTTAATTGAATTAAATGCACGAAGTGAAAGGTCTGGTGAATTTCTTGATAGCAAAATAACTTCGACAAATGGCTTGCCTTTGTCATTTAGTCTTAGCAACTGTTCGATTACATCAAATCCAGCACCTCTTTCTATTAAAGTACTTTCGTTTGTAAGTTGGAAATTTGAATATGCATTAACACCCTCACTCTCAAAGATGTCATGTTCCGTTTCAAGATCAAAAAGAGCTCGAGTCGAAATTCCAATTCTTAGTGGTTTACATCTAAGTGTATCTTTTAAATGGTTATACATTACTAATATAAACCAGAGGTAAGTATATTAGTCTAATACTATTTAATTTTATTCAGCCGCGTAATTCTTGCCCCTAAATTTCTCTTTAATATGTCCAAGCAGGCTTGAAGCTGATTCCAGGATATTTGTGCCTGGGCCATAGATTTCTGTAACACCTGCCTTTTTCAGGAATGCATAGTCTTGGGCAGGGATAACGCCACCACAAATAACAATTTTATCGGCAGCATTTCGTTTTGCGAGCTCTTCCAGCAACATGGGGGCAAGTGTTTTGTGGCCTGCTGCATGAGAAGAAATACCGACAACGTCAATATTTTCGCTCACAGCCATATCTGCAGCTTCTCCTGGTGTTTGGAATAGCGGGCCTACAACCACATCAAAACCCATGCCTTCAAAGGCGGTTGCGATGACTTTTGCACCCCGGTCATGGCCGTCTTGCCCCATTTTTACGACCATGATGCGTGGTTTGCGGCCAATTGTTGTTTGCATGGATGCAATATCGGATTGTAATTTGGTAAAGGCTTCATCGCCCTCAAATTCAGCGCCGTATACGTCCGAGATGGTTTTTATTTCTGCTTCGTGGCGACCCCAGGCTGCTTCCATTGCATCAGAAATTTCACCAACTGTTGCGCGTTGACGTGCTGCTTCGACAGCTGCTTCCAGAATATTGCCTTCGCCGGTTTTGGCTGTTTTGGTGAGTTTGCCAAGTGCTATGTCGCAGACAGGTTGATCGCGCATTTTGCGGGTGCGCAACAGTCTTGCAATTTGTGCGTCGCGAACCTTTTCGTTATCAATTTGCAATATATCTACATCGTCTTGCTGGGCGAGTTTGTATTTGTTGACGCCAACAATTACCTCTTCGCCCTTGTCTATGCGTGCCTGACGAGCAGCGGAAGATTCCTCAATACGTGCTTTTGGTAGGCCTGCCTCGACTGCCTTGGTCATGCCACCGGCAGCCTCCACTTCCTCGATAAGTTTCCATGCTTCATCAACCAGATTTTGTGTCAGGCTTTCGACATAATAAGAGCCGGCTAGCGGGTCGACGACATTGGTAACACCCGTTTCATGCTGTAATATCAGCTGGGTGTTACGGGCAATACGGGCGGATGTTTCTGTTGGCAATGCAATGGCTTCATCAAATGAATTTGTGTGTAGCGATTGTGTGCCGCCCAATACTGCTGACATGGCTTCAAATGCTGTACGCACAACATTGTTGTATGGGTCTTGTTCTTGTAGTGATACGCCTGAGGTTTGACAATGTGTGCGGAGCATCAGGCTTTTTGGGTTTTTTGGCTCAAACTCGGCCATCATTTTTGACCAAAGCAGCCGTGCTGCACGAAGTTTGGCAGCTTCCATGAAGAAATTCATGCCGATGCAAAAAAAGAAAGAGAGGCGGCCTGCGAATGCGTCTACATCCATGCCTTTTGAAATTGCTGCGCGTACATATTCACGGCCATCAGCCAGCGTATAGGCAAGTTCTTGCACAAGGTTCGCGCCAGCTTCCTGCATGTGGTAGCCAGAGATGGAGATTGAATTGAATTTTGGCATTTCATTGGCCGTATATTCAATAATGTCTGCCACGATACGCATCGAAGGCCCAGGTGGATAGATATAGGTGTTACGCACCATAAATTCTTTGAGGATGTCATTTTGGATAGTGCCTGAAAGCTTGGCGCGATCTACGCCTTGTTCTTCGCCTGCTACAATAAAACTTGCCAGAATTGGGATGACTGCGCCATTCATGGTCATTGAGACAGACATTTCATCCAGCGGAATACCGTCAAATAAAATCTTCATATCCTCAACAGAATCAATTGCAACACCAGCCTTGCCAACATCGCCGATTACACGCGGGTGGTCAGAATCATAACCACGGTGTGTCGCGAGATCAAAAGCGACAGACAGGCCTTTTTGACCTGCAGCCAGGTTCTTGCGGTAAAATGCATTTGACTCTTCTGCTGTAGAAAAGCCGGCATATTGGCGTATGGTCCACGGGCGGCCTGCATACATGGTTGCTTTTGGTCCGCGCAGGAAAGGTTCAAATCCCGGAAGTGTTCCCATATGCTCAACGGCCTCAAGGTCATCCTGGGTATAGAGTGGTTTAACAGGAATGCCTTCTGGGGTGTTCCAGACCAGATCATCCGGGTTTCCACCACGCATCTCCCTGGATGCCAGATCAAGCCAGTCACGTGTATTTGGTTTCTTGCTCATACAATATCACTCCATGTATCTTCTTCTTATAAAGCTTGTGAGTGAAATTTCCAATTCGCATAAAGACGTAATGGGTTGTGAATTTTTGGTGGGTCAATCCCTGAACTCTTCTTTGAGTGGAATACGGCCAAAGGCAATTTTTGCACCTGAATATTTGGTAATGGTTTTTGGTTTTTCACCATAGATGATTGTGTCTTGCCCAAATTTTTGATTAAGCGCATCAACAGCTGAGCATAATTGTTTGCGTGTATTGGTTTTGCCAGAAGCAGTTCTGTCTTCAAACAGGTCGGCCGTGTGTTGGCTTTCGTGCGTTAGACCACCCAGCATAATGCCGACTGACATGGGTTTTTCCAATCCAAGTTGCGGCCAGTTTTGTGCAAACAGATTTAAAAGCTGAAAGCTGTCCTGGGTTGCCTGTATGGAGATAGAGCGTGAGCGTCTTTTATTAATTTCGCATTTGCCTGATAAATATAGATGGTTTGCAAAGAACTCTCCGCGTCTTAGTCTTGTGGCTGCCTTGATGAGTAATCTTCGTGCAACCAGCCTTGCCCCTTCCGGATTGCGGTTTCCTGTGGTGAGGATTTGCCCGTGCCCAAGTGAATGGGGCGTGGTTTCAGGATCAGGAATATCATGGCCTTGCAGGGCAAGGATAAAGCGCTCACCCGTTACACCATTCCAGAGTTTTCGTGCATGTTTGGGTTGGAGTTCATAAAGCTGTTTTATGTTGGCAATGCCAGCGTTGATAAGTCGTTTTTCCATGCGCTTGCCGATGCCGGGAAGATCGCCCAGTTTAAATTGTGCAAGCTTTTGCGGCATAACCTCTGGGGTTAGCCATTCCATGCCATCCGGCTTTTTCATCTCGCCTGCCATTTTTGCAAGCAGTTTGCTGGAACCAAGGCCGATGGAGCAACGCATGGCGACACCAACATGCCGGGCAATGCTATGGCGCATTTCTTCGCCTATTTGCATAGCTGTTTGCAGGTCTCGGGCAGTGCCCAGAAGGCGAATTGAGAACTCATCAACTGAATGGGCTTTTTGAATTGGATGTACCTGCTCAATCGCCTCAATGATTTGATGGTGATAATCAACATAAAGATCGTGCTTTGCTTCGCGAAACTCAATGTCAGGACAAAGCTCTTTTGCTTCCTCGCGCCGTGTACCAACTCCAATACCAAAGCGCTTCGCCTCATAACTTGCTGCAATACAACAAGCGCCGCGTTTATCTGTTGTAACGATCCCCACAGGCCGCCCGCGCAAACAAGCCTCCTCCTGCTGCGCCACAGAAGCGAAGTAAGAATTCATATCGAGAAAAAGGTAGTTGACGTTGATAACTTGCATTGAGACTCCATAATGATGGAGTCGCAATAGAACAAAATAGGAACATTATTGCAAGGGATTTATTCTTGAACTGTTATAAAGCTATAGAAGCCATTGGTAATACTCTGAATGATTTCGCTTTATTCACTACTCCCCAAACTCCATAATCACATCATCCAGCGCCAGACTGTCACCAGCTTTCGCATTTATTTTTGCAATCTTGCACTTCTTTTCTGCCCGTAAAATATTTTCCATTTTCATGGCTTCTACGGTTGCCAGTGCCTGGCCTTCCTGTACTTCATCGCCTTCTTTTACGTTGATTGAGACGACCAGTCCTGGCATTGGACAGAGCAGGAAGTTGGACATGTCTGCTGCGATTTTTTCCGGCATCATGGCCAGATATTTGGCTTGGGTTTCGGTCAGGACTTTCACGTCCATTTCTGCGCCGCGCCAGCGGATGCGAAAGCCTGTGTTGGTTCTGTCTACCTTAAGTGCAAGCGTTTCATCGCCTACCTTCACATGCGCCAGTGATTGACCCGGGCGCCATTCGGTTTTGACCTTGATTTTTTTGCCGTTGATTTTTACTTTTGCACCTTCATTACGCAGTTTTTTGAGTTTGACTGGAATTTGGTTACCATCAATCACAACGACCCATTTTTTACCGACTTTGCGTTTGTGGTTTACAAGTGCGCCTGACAGTCTAGTGCGGCGCAGCTCTGTGATTATGTTGAGGACACCTGCCGCAGCGGCGAGTTTGTTTTGCCCGTCCCGATTGATTGTTACGCCTTCGAAACCATCTGGGTATTCTTCCTCGATGAAGGCAGTGGTGATGTTGCCTGAACAGAACTTTTCATGGTCCATCACGGCAGACAAGAACGGCAGGTTGTGGCCAATGCCTTCTACTTCAAAACTGTCCAGTGCTTCGCGCATGGCGTGAATGGCAGACGGTCTGTCTTTTCCCCATGTGCAGAGTTTGGCGATCATTGGGTCGTAGAACATGGAAATCTCGCCGCCTTCGAATACGCCAGTATCATTTCTTACTATGATTTCCGCTGACGCATCCGCGTCACCGTCCGTTGACGCACTGGCACTTTTGCTAGTCGTAAAAGTTTGTGCTGGCACGGAGCCTTTCATTTTGAAACTGCCCTCTGCTGGTGGGCGGTAGCGTGTCAGGCGACCGATGGATGGCAGGAAATTACGATAGGGGTCTTCTGCATAAAGACGGCTTTCGATTGCCCAGCCGTTTAGTTTGATATCTTCCTGTTTGATGGAAAGTACCTCATTATAAGCAGCACGGATCATTTGTTCGACCAGATCAATGCCAGTGATGAGTTCTGTAACGGGATGTTCTACTTGTAGACGAGTGTTCATTTCCAGGAAGTAGAAATTTTTCTCGCCATCCACGATGAATTCCACTGTTCCAGCAGATGAGTAATCAACGGCTTTTGCAAGTGCAACGGCCTGTTCGCCCATGGCTTTGCGGGTCTTTTCATCCAGAAATGGGGAAGGGGCTTCTTCGATTACTTTCTGGTTGCGGCGCTGGATGGAGCATTCGCGCTCGCCCAGATAAATGCAATTACCGTGATTATCGCCCAGAACCTGAATTTCGATATGGCGGGGCTGGGTGACAAATTTTTCAATGAAAATACGGTCATCCCCAAACGAGTTTTTGGCTTCGTTTTTGGAAGATTGGAACCCTTCACGAGCATCTTCATCATTCCATGCAATGCGCATGCCTTTGCCACCGCCACCAGCAGAAGCCTTGATCATCACAGGGTAGCCGATTTCGTTTGAAATCTTGATGGCTTCTTGCGCGTCTTCGATTAAATCCATATGGCCAGGCACAGTAGAGACGCCTGCTTCTTGCGCCAGTTTCTTGGATGTAATCTTGTCGCCCATAGCTTCAATTGCACCTACTGGTGGCCCGATGAATGCGACTTTGGCTTTCTTTAAGCTTTCAGCAAATTTTGGGTTTTCAGACAAGAAGCCATAGCCTGGGTGAACAGCCTCTGCGCCTGATTGTTTAATCGCATCCATGATTTTTTCAATCACGATGTAGGATTCATTTGCAGGTGGTGGGCCGATGTGGATGACCTCGTCTGCCATCTTTACATGAAGCGCGTTGGCATCAGCGTCTGAATAAACCGCAACGGTTGCTATCCCCATTCGTTTTGCTGTTTTGATAACACGGCAAGCGATTTCGCCACGATTTGCGATGAGTATTTTCTTGAACATTATT
>CALFBM010000047.1 GCA_937951645.1 uncultured Rhizobiaceae group bacterium | reverse complement strand
CGATCGCCCTGTCAGGTGAATGCCATTGGCAAGAAGTGCAGACGCAAGCGTATCACCCTCCATTGCATTGTAGGATTTGCCATCGAAAGTGAATGTCACTGTTTTGGCAGGAGACAAACGCCCCTTGCCAGCAATACGATTCGCACCTGTATTTGGAGTTGAGTTGGTCATTATATACCCCCCTCTGTCCTGTCGGACATCTCCCCCGCAAGGAGGAAGAGTGAAAACAAAATACGACTTTCAGCGTTTAACTGAAACATCAACAAAGCAGATAGTTTGGCTATGAAAAACTGCGGCGAATAAAAAACACCACTCTCCCCCCTAGTGGGGGAGATGTCACGCAGTGACAGAGGGGGGTAAAAACGCAACATCACTTCTTCCCCTCAATGCCATCTGCATAAATTGGCTCATTGGCAGGTGTGGATTTGGCAGGCGGAAGCACCGCATCAATATCTTTTTTTGTAAGCTTTGGCTTTTTCTCACCGGCCTTGTAAGTCTTGATAAACTTGTCAGAAACCGAATGGCGCACCGCATTAAAGAAACGCCCACAACCATGCAAATGACGCCAACGCTCAAAGACAATGCCTTTATGATTATCACGAATGAAAAAGAACTTCTCAAACGCTTCATCAGAAATACCTGCCATATTAACAGGACGCGCTATATGCGCTTCACCTTCTCCATGAAACTCAGTCTCTGGCAGGTCTTGCTCACAGTAAGGACAGTGAATTTTTAGCATGATATTACCCCTAATGCGCCACGGCTGCAGCGGCTGCTTCATCAACCAGACGGCCAGTTCTGAAACGCTCTAAATGCAAGCCTTCGTTGATTTTATGCGGTGCATCTTTTGCGATTGTATGTGCAAAGACATTGCCTGAACCAGGTGTCGCCTTAAAGCCGCCTGTTCCCCATCCACAGTTGACGTAAAGCCCCTTAACAGGCGTCTTCGCAACAATTGGCGAACGGTCAGGTGTTACATCCACAATACCGCCCCAGGAGCGAAGCATTTTCATGCGACCAAAAATCGGGAACATTTCACAAATTGCCTCTAGTGTATGGGTTGCAATGTGAAGCCCACCCGTTTGTGAGTATGATGTATATTGGTCAGTACCTGCACCAATCACCAACTCGCCTTTATCAGATTGCGAGATATAAGCATGCACCGTGTTCGACATCACCACACATGGGAAAATCGGTTTAACAGGCTCGGATACCAGTGCTTGTAGCGGATAGCTTTCAAGCGGCATTTGAACGCCAGCCATTTCCATCAACACCGATGTATGACCCGCAGCCACAACGCCAACTTGCTTGGCACCGATTGTGCCACGTGTAGTTTCAACACCGGTTACAGCCCCTTTGGCATCGCGGTTAATGCCTTTAACTTCACACTGCTGAATAATATGAACACCCATCTCGGATGCTTTGCGTGCATAACCCCAGGCAACCGCATCATGACGGGCAACGCCACCACGCTTTTGAAGCGCGGCTCCCATAACAGGATATCTGGCAGATTTTGAAATACTAAGCGGTGGACAAAAGGCCTTGGCTTCTCCAGGAGTCAACCACTTGTTATCAACACCGTTCAAGCGGTTTGCATGCACGTGACGCTGGAACACCTGAACATCATGCACATTATGCGCTATCATCATCACACCACGTTGCGAGAACATGACATTATAGTTCAATTCCTGGGACAATCCCTCCCAAAGATTGATCGCGTGGTTATACATGCCGGCAGATTCATCATAGAGATAATTCGAGCGAATAATCGTCGTGTTACGGCCCGTATTACCACCACCAAGCCAGCCTTTTTCCAAAACAGCAACATTGGTAATGCCGTGTTCTTTAGCCAGGTAATAAGCAGTTGCAAGCCCATGTCCGCCAGCACCTACGATAATAACATCGTAACTTGAGCGTGGCTCGGGGTTTTCCCATTGCTTCTCCCAACCCTTGTTGGAACGCATTGCTTCTTTTGCAACTGCAAAGGCAGAAAATTTAGCCATGAATTAAAGTCCTGATAGATGATTTAGCAGCGTTATATAACACCCTGCCATTGAGGTGCAATAAATTCTGTTGTGCCAAAAAGGTTGCGACATTCTGCGACGACTGCCATGCCAATCGCGACCATGCAGATTTAGTGCTTAATATTTGACATTTTTTACATTTAAGCTTATCACCCACCTTATCAAGCGCGTCCGCATAATTGCTGGCGCGTTAATTATTGGAAGAACCAGCAAAATAAGGTTCGTAACCCCGCCACAATGGCACAAATTGGTATAGTACTATGAAAATCAGAAATTCTCTAAAATCCCTAAAGGGTCGCCATCGCGCAAACCGTGTTGTTCGTCGTCGTGGTCGTGTTTATGTAATTAACAAACAAAATCCGCGCTTTAAAGCACGTCAAGGCTAATAGCAGCCTCCAGATTCAAGTTTCAGGTGGCCGTTGCGTTAATTCACAGCGGCCATCACTCTTTCGTAATCAATATAATTCAACATTTGACGTTTTTAAAACCTGCGCTAATCTTAGAATTATGAAAATATTACGCGCACTTCTCATCTCAAGCCTTGTTTTGGTATCATCACCACTTACTGTTGCACAAACCATCACACCACCGGATGAAGAAACGGTACAACCGATTCTGCCACCAGAAAACAATGATGCTGTTATTGAGAGCAATCAAACACTGGAGCGTCTTTTTGAACAATTAAGAAAAGACCCCAAAGAAACCTCTTCAAGCGCAACTGCACGCATGATATGGCGTGAATGGACAGCTTCGGGTTCCAAAAGCATAGATCTTCTCATGGCGTGGGCCGGAACAGCAATGCGCAGTAAAAATTACGCAAAAGCCGAAGACTTGCTGGATCAGGTCATTGTCTTGAATCCTGAATTTTCAGAAGGCTGGAATCGTAGAGCCACTTTATATTTCGCAAAACTTGATTATAGCCGTTCTCTTGCTGATATCGAAAAAACACTTACACTTGAACCAAGACATTTTGGCGCTTTATCGGGGCTTGCAGTCATCATGCAAAGACTTGATCGCAAAGAAGATGCACTAAAAGCATGGTATCGCGTATTGGAAATATATCCGGCAAACAAGGTAGCACAAGATGCCGTTATTGCTCTTGAAGAAGAGCTTACAGGAAGTCGAACCTGATTTTAATAATGATATTATTTTTCAAGATACTTGCAGGATTTATCCTGATAACCATTGCTGGTCTTTTCATAGCCACCTGGTTTATTACCCGCAACATAGAAAAGGACTTCCCCCCGGTTGGAGAATTCACTTTAATAAATGGCGCGAAACTTCATTTTGTTGACACGGGAAAAATTACTGACAACAACAAACCAGCCATTATTTTCATTCACGGCGCGGGCGGCAATTTAAACGATCCCATGCCAATCTACAAACCAGCGCTGGAAGAAAAATTTCGCATCATTTTTCTGGACCGCCCAGGCCAGGGCTACTCAGAAAGTTTTGAAGGTTCAAACGACGTAGCAACGCAAACCAGCTCAATTGCCAAACTCATGGATGAGCTGGAAATTGAAAAGGCAATTGTGGTCGGGCACTCCTTTGGCGGCGCGTTGACAGCAGCATTCGGTGTCTTATATCCGGAAAGAACTGCCGGACTTGTTTTACTCGCACCCGTGACACACCCTTGGCATACAGGCGTTGATTGGCATTATGACTTGGGGAATACCCCCTTCATTGGCTGGTTATTCTCACGCACACTGGCTCCCGTTGCAGGTCATTTTATTTATCCAAATGCAATTAAGCGATTATTCCTGCCCAACCAAATGCCTGTAGATTACAAGGAAACCTCCGCAACCAAACTCGCCCTTGTCCCAAAGAACTTTCATTCCAATGCAAAAGACATTGCCCGTGTTCATCAACATGTTGAGATTTTTAAAGATCGTTACCACGAAATTTCTGCTCCAACGCATATCTATCATGGTGACAAGGATGATATTGTCAGTCTTGAAATTCACTCAATCAACGGCTTGTCCAAAGACATCAAGAACTCAAAACTGTTTGTACTACAAGATGCAGGTCATAAGCCTGACTATGTAGCCAGTGATCAAATCATCAATTCCATCATGGAAATTGCAGGCCAACATTAAGTTAAAATACTCACATCAAAACGGTGCATTTCTTCAACAAGTTCAGCCAAACCATTTGCAGCTTGTGCAATGAGTGCTTCACCTTTTATAGCAGTTGCCAGACTGGCGTCACCATTGACACCCTGCGCATTTAAATCCCGGGCTTTCCATCCAAATGCGTGGGATCCATAGGCGCGAAGATGTTTATTTTCTTGGGTAAGTGTCTTTTGAAAATTACCAAAATCCTCTGCCTTGTCCATATCCACCATTTCAGAAGACAAAGCCAAAACAACGGATGTTTCTATATCACCCCCATGTATGCCGTATGCTTTTTCTTCATGGCTGATAACATCGCCGGCAATGACAAACCGTGTCCAGCTTGTTGCAACACAAAGCATGTTACAACGCACACGAAGCTCGGTTGCAACGATTGTCATAAGCGGAGAATTTCCACCATGCGCATTCAGGATCATCATCTTGCGAATGCCTTGTGAAGCAAGCTTCTCGCCAATCCCGACCCAGCGCTTGACCGCTTCATCAAAAGCCAGTGTTTTACTGCCTTCAAAATCCATATGTTCAATCGAATAGCCAACCGGCTCTGTTGGCAGAAAGGTTACAGACAAGCTGTTGGGCAATTTTTCAGCCAATGCGCAGGCCATGCCCTTGGCAATGATTGTATCTGTATCAAACGGCAAGTGAGGCCCATGTTGCTCATATGCGCCAAGTGGCAGAACAGCAATCCAGTCGCTGGTATCAGCAGATTTAATATCTGCTTCGCTCATCAAGGAGTAATCACGATTGGGGTTCACAGATTTCTCCGAATGTCTTCAAGACGACGAATTTGCTTGCCATCCTCATCAAAATTTTCAGGCTCTAGCCATTGTTTCATTGCCTCACCTGCCTTGATCCACTCATAATCAAGCAATGAATACCAGGCTGTATCACGGTTCTCACCCTTGATTACTGCCAACTGGCGATGCACCCCTTCAGGCTGCATGCCATAGCGCAGCGCAGCATCCTTTGATGGTTCATTTTTATTATTGCACTTCCATTCAAATCGCCGATAACCAAGCTCATCAAAAAGATGCGAAGCAAACAAATAAAAGGCTTCAGTTGTTGCAGGCGTTTTTTGAATTAATGGCCCCCAGTGAATATGCCCAATTTCAGAAACACCATTAACAGGGTCCATACGCATCATGGTTTGACGACCTGCAACCTTTCCCGTTTTCAAATCAATCACCGCAAAATACATGGGGTCAGGTGAGGCTTGTGCGGCCTCTAGCCAGATTTGAAATTCTTCGCGTGTTTTGGGCGTATGCTCAGGCAACCAGCGAAACCGCCCGTCTGAATCGCCTGCTGTTGCTGCTTCAAAAAGTCCATCACCATGCTTTTCAATATCAAGCGGCTCAAGCCGCACATATCGTCCCTCCATCACTTTACGATGAGGTCGTTCGCACCCAGTCCAGTTTGATAAATCTCTCATGGCTTTTCGTTCCAGATTACCGCTATACTTCAAACCAAAGATAATCAGGTTTTAGAGGTCTTACAATGCTAAAAACAGTTTCCGGTTTTGATAGAATTGGTGAAGAAAATGCTTTTGCAGTTCTTGCACGCGCCACACAATTGGCAAGCGAAGGCATGGATATTATCAATCTTGGCATCGGCCAGCCTGATTTTCAAACACCTCACCACATTGTGGAAGCTGCTATCAAGGCCTTGAAAGACGGCCATCACGGCTATACCCCAGCCAATGGAACCCTCGCCTGTCGTGAATCAGTTAGCCGCAGAACACTCACCACAACTGGCGTGGAAATCTCACCAGAAAACATCATGATCATGCCAGGTGGCAAGGTCACCATGTTTGCAGCCATCCTGATGTTTGGTGAACCAGGCACAGAAATTTTATACCCTGACCCAGGTTTTCCAATCTATCGTTCCATGATCGAATATACAGGTGCAACGCCAGTTCCCGTGCCAATTCGCGAAGAAAACAATTTTGCATTCTCGGCAGAAGAAACGCTTTCATTAATCAATGAAAATACCAGACTGCTCATCATCAACTCGCCTGCAAATCCATGCGGGGGCGTAACGCCAAAATCCGAAATTGATAAACTCGTCGCAGGACTGGAAGAATGGCCAAACGTCGCAATCATGTCAGACGAAATTTATGACGTGATGACCTATGACGGCGAGGTTCATCAGTCCCTGCTCGCTTACCCGGAAATCCGCGACAGGCTTATTATCCTGAACGGTTGGTCAAAAACCTGGGCGATGACAGGTTGGCGCATGGGTTGGTCTGTATGGCCGGATGAACTTTACAACAATGTGCGAAAACTGGCCGTGAACGCGTGGTCATGCGTCAACGCCCCTGCTCAAATGGCCGGCATAGCCGCAATAGACGGGCCGCAAGACGACGTAGACAAAATGATGAAAGCCTTCGACAATCGTCGCAAACTCGTCGTTGAAAAAATGAACGCAATTCCAAACATAACCTGCGCCACCCCAAAAGGTGCATTCTACGCATTTCCCAATATCAAAAATACAGGCTGGAAAGCCAAGGAACTGGCATCAAGCCTGCTGGAACAAACAGGCGTCGCGACAATAGGCGGACC
>CALFBM010000046.1 GCA_937951645.1 uncultured Rhizobiaceae group bacterium | reverse complement strand
GCCAGATCTATCGACCTTGAGAAAAGCTCTTTTTTCAGGTTAACCGATAAATCAACTTTTAATTCTACCGTTATATTCGGATATCCGTCTTTCAGCGCTTTAAGAAAATCGCGCAACCAGGTATGCACAATCATCTCGGTAACACCCAGCCTGAGCGTACCATCATAAAGAGATGTTTGATCGGCTGCGACAACAAGCGCTTCTGATTTTTGTAAAATTTCACGGGCATGCTTTAAAAGCTCCTGCCCTTTGGAAGTCAGCCGAACAGAGCCGGCATCACGCTCCATCAGATTGACTTTCAGCGCGATTTCCAGGGTTGCAATACGCGATGATATATTGGGCTGCGTAGTATTAAGCCTGTCGGCTGCTTTTCTAAAACTGCCAAGATCAGCAACCCAGATAAAAGCTTCCAGTTGTTTTAGACTAAAATTCAAAAGCCGGCCTCCGGTTTAAACCTCATTATGCTTTAGAATTGAATTTAGCAACTGTGTATCCAAACCCGCCTCTTGTAAAACTTCATGCGTATGCTCTCCAAGCTTTGGCGCACCCCTTCTAATTGAGGCAGGTGTTTTTGAAAACACAGCGGGTTGCCTTGTTTGCCGCAAAAGCCCGGCATCATCATGTTCAAATTCTGTTATAATCTCATTAGCCACCACTTGCGGATGTTTTCGCATTTGGGTTCGAGTCAAAACTGGCGCACAAGGCACATCAGCCTCTTCCAAAATCCTGATGATGTCATCACTCTTGAACTTGAGAACTGAATTTTGGATTTCCTCAAGCCGTGCATCCTTGTTGTTTTCACGATCCTGCGCCGTTAAAAACCGTGCATCAGCCAAAAGCTCATCACGCCCTACCGCCCTGCAAAATGCCTGCCACTGCTTGTCCTGCATCACTGCAACCGTGACAAACCCATCTGCGGTTTCATATATTAAATCAATGAAGGACTGTGCCTGCTCTTTTTCAAGTTCATCACCCACAAACGTATGAGCTCCCATATCGGAATTCCAAAGGAAAGATATGATTGTATCAAGCATCGAAAGTTTAACATGCTGTCCTTTGCCACTGCGTTCACGCGCAAACAGGGCAGCAACAATCGCCTGACTGGCCTGAATGCCTGTAAGCTTGTCCGGTAAAATCGTACGAACAAGCCTGGGACGCTTGTCATCTGACCCGGCCTGAACAGAAGCCAATGCCGAGACGGCTTGAATAAGAGGATCATAAACAGGTTTATCCTTGTAAGGTCCGGTAAACCCAAAACCCGCTATGGAGACATAAACAAGATCCGGCTTTATTGCCCGTAAGGTTTTCTCACCAAGGCCTAATCGTTCAGTAACACCAGGCCTGAAATTTTGGACAAAAACATCTGCGCTCTTAACAAGGTGCAAAACCGCATCAATACCTTCTTTGGTTTTTAAATCCAGAACAACCGAGCGCTTGTTGCGATTATTATTGACAAAGGAAGCAGAAAAGCCACCTCTACGTGTTGCAACATCGCGTGCAAAGTCACCTCTTGGGGCTTCAATCTTGATCACGTCAGCCCCTTGGTCTGCAAGGATCATGGTTGCCGATGGCCCGGAAATCACTGTTGTCAAATCGATAACTCGTACGCCATGTAAGGGACCATTCATATAATTACCTGTTGTATTAATTTAAAAAACTCTCACGTTTAGTTTACCAATCTGGCAACAAAACACAGAAACTTCAATTGACATTCGCTTGATATTATTTTATCTATCTGTAGATAGGTGAATAACCTGATATGGTTTATACAACAGTCCAGAAATAACAATTACGTTAAAAGAGGAGATATCCATGTCTGACAATATCACTCCGGAAGTAACCGGATTTTTTGACGAAGCCACAAATACAATAAGCTATATCGTCAAGGACCCTACCTCAAAGTCTTGCGCATTAATTGATTCCGTTTTGGATTTCGACATTGCATCTGGCCGCACTTCTTTTGAGTCAGCAGATAGACTGCTTGAGCATGTTGAAAAGCATGAGCTTGATGTTGAATGGATATTGGAAACCCATGTGCATGCAGATCATCTTTCGGCGGCACCCTATCTCAAGCAAAAATTAGGTGCAAAGATTGGCATTGGCGCAAACATTACAACCGTCCAGGAAGTTTTTGGCAAAGCTTTTAATGCAGGCACTGAATTTGCAATGGATGGCAGCCAGTTCGACAAACTGTTTGAAGATGGTGAGCATTTTCAAATTGGCGCTCTTAAAGCAAAAACAATTTTTACTCCCGGCCATACCCCTGCGTGTATGACTTACGTAATTGGTGACGCAGCTTTTGTAGGCGATACTCTGTTCATGCCAGACTTCGGTACTGCCAGAACCGATTTTCCTGGCGGAAGTGCCGAAGAACTATACAAATCCATCTGGAAAATTCTTCAGCTAAACCCAAAGACACGTCTCTTTATGTGCCATGATTATAAAGCACCAGGTCGCGATGAGTATCAATGGGAAACAACAGTTCAAGAGCAACGTGACGCAAATGTGCATGTAAAGGAAGGAACCACAATGGAAGAATTTATTGCCTTTCGAACAGAGCGCGATGCAAATCTTTCCATGCCGAAATTAATCCTGCCATCCGTTCAGGTCAACATGCGGGCGGGCCAAATGCCACCTGCTGAAGAAGATGGAACCAGCTATCTGAAAATCCCCATCAACAAGTTCTAAATCCTAAGGCCAAAATTATGAAGAATCAAAATTTGGAGGCATCACCTTCCGTCTTCCATGAAGGCGAAATCAAAATGCAGGAAAGCATAGGCGTTGGAGAGCGTCTTGAAGAACTTGGCAAACGGATGATACGCGATCATATGCCGGATCAGCACCGTGATTTTTTCGCACAACTGTCGATGATCCACATTGGTATCACAGACAAGACTGGCCACCCTTACGCATTGATAAGGACTGGCAAACCAGGCTTTATTGAAAGCCCGGACGCAAACACATTAATCATTAATTCCGAACCCATCGCAGGAGAGCCAGAAGAACTAATAATCGAACCAGGCGCAAAAATCAGTATTGTTGGTGTCGAATTTGAAAGCAGAAGAAGAAACCGCCTCAACGCTACCATTACATCCTGCCAGGATAACAGACTGGAGATGCGTGTTGACCAGAGCTATGGCAATTGTCCCAAGTATATTCAGATCAGGGAAATGTCCTCAGTGGCAAATCTGGATGCAGCTCACAAGACAGAAGAAAGCACAATTATCAATGATACACTCAAATCAATTATTGATAATGCAGACACACTCTTCATAGCGTCACGCGCGCCTGTGCTGGATGATGATCCAAAGGCAGGCGTTGATATTAATCACAGAGGTGGAAATCCGGGTTTCATCGAGATAATTGATGATCAAACAATTATGATACCCGATTATACAGGAAACAATTTTTTCAACACATACGGAAATATCTTGCTGGATAACCGGGTAGGTCTTCAGATCATGGATTTCGAAAATTCCAGCGTTCTTAATGTTGAAGGACGTGCAGAAATCATAATGCTGGATGGAGAATTTGATGGTTTGCCGGATTTGGGCAGACGCCTGAAAGTCAAAATTGAAAAAACTCGCCTAACGACACAGGCAATCCCATTTAAAGCAGACTTTGTAGCCTGGTCCCCGATGTTGCCGGGTAGATAATTTCCCTTATTAAATTTCATTTCGAGATTCCCGGTCTTTAAATATGTATCAATAGATGGATGAAAGCGACAGCAAGATGTCAACGACAGAAAAACTACTGAATGCAGCAGAACACCGAATGCGAAGAGGTGGTTATAATGCTGTCAGTTTCCGCGATTTGGCAAATGATACCAATATTAAAAGCTCCAGTGTTCATTATCACTACCCCAAAAAGGAAGACTTGGGGACTGCTCTTGTTGATCGATATTCAAAACGATTCTTTGATACCTTGAACGTAAAAACAGAAAATGCCACCACTATGGAGCAAAAACTGAAAGTATATCAAAGCATTATCCGTTCAGCATTGGTAGAGGATGATGCCATATGTCTTTGTGGATTACTTGGTGCGGAAGGGGCAGGCATTCCTGACGTTGTGGCCAATGGTGTTCAGAATTTTTTTGACGAAAACATCAAATGGTTAGTAAGCATATTACCCCAGGAAATGTCGGAATCGCAAAAATCTTCCATGGCAAGCACACTATTGGCAGGCCACCAGGGCGCAATGATGCTTGCCAGGAGCATGCAGGATAACAAGATTTTTGATACAATCACAAATCAATTAATCAAAGAGGCAATTTAAGGTCAGCCCCATTGGTTTTCATCTAAAAAACATTATCTATCAGGGTACAAAAATACAATTGATAGGTAACAGCATGTCACTTCCACTTCTTCTCGATCACCTAAAGAAAGTCGCAACCCTTGGTCAGGTTGCAGGGATCATTTCCTGGGATCAGGAAACAATGATGCCAGAAAAGGGTGCTACGCAACGTGCTGAACAAACAGGTGTGCTTGCCGGCTTAATTCATCAACTAAATACCGATCCAAGAATTCCTGAGTGGGTTGCTGCAATTGATGAAAAGGAAATCTCGGAGTTTGACAAGGCAAACATCCGGGAAGCAACACGTGATTATAACCGTTCAACCAAAGTCCCTGAAGACCTGGCGCAAACCATTGCAAAGGCCTCGGCAGAAGGCCAAATGATCTGGTCCAAGGCCAGAGAAGCTGGGGATTTCCAAATGTTCGCACCAGCATTGGAAAAACTGGTTCAGTTAAAACGCGAAGAAGCACAATGCTTGAGTAACAGGCAAGATAATTTATATGATGCACTTTTAGATCAATTTGAGCCGGGAGCAAAAACCGAAACGCTTCTTCCATTATTGGAAGAGCTGCGGGAACCACTTGTTGATTTACGCGAGAAAATTTCTGAAAAACCAACCTCAAAGAGATTTATGGGGCATTACCCGGCCAGTAAACAACTGGCACTTGCTGAAAAACTTGCAAAACAATTGGGTTATGACTTTGATGCAGGTCGAATTGATATTTCAACGCATCCATTCAGTTCAGGGGGCAGCGGTGATAGTCGAATTACAACCAGAACAGACGAAAAAGACCCCTTAAACTGCCTTTATTCAACTGCTCATGAAGTTGGTCACGCACTATATGCACAAGGCGCACCTGAACCATTTTTACCCGCAGCTCAATATTGTTCGATGGGTATCCATGAAAGCCAATCACGCTTTTGGGAAAATCAAGTCTCACGTTCCCGTTCTTTTGCTGAATGGCTATATCCTGAAATGAAATCATATTTCCCTGATATGAATATATCTTCTGCCGATGAATTTTACCGCGCCGTTAACAGGGTGGAAACAGGGTTTGTTCGCACCGAAGCTGACGAGGTTCATTATAATTTGCACGTACTTCTACGCTTTGAATTGGAACGTGAGTTAATATCAGGCGATCTGGAAGTAAAGGATCTTGAAGCAGAATGGAACAAACGCTTCAAGAAATATTTTGGCCTGGAGGTAATTGATGTAAAGCTGGGCGTCTTGCAAGACGTACATTGGTCTGTAGGATTATTTGGTTATTTCCCGACTTACAGCTTGGGCAATATTTATTCTGCTTGTCTGGATAAAGCCATGCTGATTGATATCCCTGACCGTGATCAAAAAATTGCAACAGGAAACACAACACAAACCCTCAATTGGCTACGAAACAAAATTCATGACAAAGGAAAGCTGCTATCTGCGGAAGACCTCATCCAGTCAGCAACTGGTACAACCCCATCTGCACGACCATTGATAGAATATCTGGAAGACAAGTATGGCACTCTTTATGATCTTTAAATGGTAATATACTGTCTTGCGGCAAGCTCAATCCACTGCTACCTGTAGTCAATCATTTTAAAGGAAAATAACGTGTCTATAAATGCCGATGATATCATTGACCGCAGAAGGTTACGCAAAAAAATTAGCTTTTGGCGGATTGCAACTTTTGTAATTCTTGGCTTGACCTTGTTGGGCATGATAGCCCTGGGACTTAACAAGGCAGGCATATCAGGGGCATCTTCAGATCACATCGCAAGAGTAAATATAACAGGCGTAATCACCAACGACGAGCCCATGCTAAAGCTTCTGAAAAATTTAAAAGAAGACGACATGGTAAAAGCCGTCATTTTAAATATTTCATCCCCTGGAGGTTCAACCGTGGGTGGTGAAGCCATGTTCGAAGCGGTTCGGGAACTGGCAGAAGTAAAACCCGTAACAACAAGTGTAGGCACACTTGCTGCGTCTGCCGGTTACATGATCGCATCAGCAAGTGATCACATCGTGGCAAGACGCTCTTCAATTGTTGGCTCCATAGGAGTCCTGTTTCAATATGCTGATGCTTCAGAACTTCTTGATAAAGTTGGTGTGAAGGTAAAGGCGATCAAATCATCGCCCATGAAGGCTGAACCCAATCCCTTCAATCCTGCAAGTGATGAATCAATTGCAATGATCGACAGACTCATACAGGACTCTTATAAATGGTTTGTTGATATTGTTGCCGACAGACGAAACATGAAAGAGTATGAAGTCCTGAGGCTTGCGGATGGCAGCATTTTCACAGGAAGCCAAAGTCTGGACAATGGACTTGTAGATGCAATTGGCGGTGAAGACAAAGCACTGGAATGGCTTAATGACGAGAAAAAAATAGCCGAGGATCTTAAAGTCATAGAACATAAACCAAAACGTCCGACCGACAGTATTTTTGATAATCCTGCTGCAATTTACAAAATAGCACGTATTTTTGGTATTAAAGTAAGTAATTCAGAAGCAAAAGCACTAGAAGATGCACTTCGCGACCGTCTTCCGCTTGACGGTCTTGTGTCAATTTGGCAAGGTTCCCGCTAACAATTATTGGTGTTAAAGGATTGTAACATGATTAAGTCTGAGCTCGTTCAAATGATTGCAGATAAAAATCCTCATCTTTACCATCGCGATGTAGAAAACATCGTAAATGCTATTTTAGATGAAATTACCGATGCGCTTTCGACTGGAAATCGTGTGGAATTGAGAGGCTTTGGCGCTTTTTCAGTTAAAAACAGACCAGCAAGAACGGCCCGAAATCCAAAAACAGGCGATCAAGTAAATGTCGATGAAAAATGGGTTCCGTTTTTCAAGACCGGCAAAGAACTTCGTGAGAGACTCAACAAGTAAAATACCAATTCTGATCCGAGGGCTAAAATCTTGCGTAAATTTGTGAATTTATTTTTTGTTGTTCCAATTGCAATCGTTATGATTTTACTGTCTGTTGCCAACAGACATTGGGTTACTTTCAGCCTTGACCCACTCAACACAGAAGCGCCGGCTTTCTCAATCTCGCTACCATTTTTTGTTTTCATATTTGCAACATTAATGATCGGTGCATTGATCGGCGCATGTTTAACCTGGTTCTCTCAAGGCAAGCATAGAAAAGCGCTAAGAGAGCAGTCCTATGAAACCAATCGCTTACGCCGTGAACATGAAAAAGACAACACTGTTGAAAACAAACAGGCACACGAAATAGCACCAGGCTTGCCATTGATTTCAAATAATTAGTAAAAAAGCTCTATTTCTCATTGTTTGTGTCACGATTATAATCATCTTCAAGACGAACAATATCATCTTCACCCAGATAATTGCCCGTTTGAACCTCAATAATCACAACAGACTCATCAGTGCGATTGGCTAACCGATGCAAGCTGCCAAGCGGGATATAAATTGACTGATTTGGCTCAAGCGTTTGAACATCCTTGTCAATGGTAATTTCAGGTCGGCCTTGAACGACAACCCAGTGTTCAGAACGGTACTGATGCTTTTGTAATGAAAGTACCCCACCTGGTTTAATAACAATACGTTTAACCTGATATCCCTCACCCTTATCAAGCTGCTCATAATTCCCCCAGGGTCTATAAACCTGGAGTGCCATGCCTGCTTCATCACGTCCTGCTTTTTTCAAGCTCGTAACAAGTCCCTTTATTTGTTCACTTAGGGATTGATCCCCAACCAGAACAGCATCTCTTGTTACCACAACGATTGTATCATCAACACCAACAAGTGTGGTCAGCCTTCCCCTTGAGTGAACCAGATTGTTTTTTCCACCCTGAATAATCACGTCACCAAGAAAGGCGTTATCAGCAGTATCCTTTGGTAAATTCCGCCACACAGAATTCCAGGTGCCAATATCTGACCAGTCGTGTTCAGCGGAAAACACAGCAGCTTTATCAGTCTTTTCCATTATGGCGTAGTCAACAGAGATTGAAGGACTACTTGTAAAGGCTGCCTGATCAAGCCTTAGAAAATCAAGATCACCCCTCTTTTTACGGTGAGCCTTTGAAACTGCATCAACAATTTCCGGAACCAGCAGTTTTGCCTCACGCAAGAAAATATCCGCACGAAACATGAAGTTTCCACTGTTCCAAAAATACCCCTCATCTACATATTGTTTTGCCAATGCCTCGTCAGGTTTCTCAACAAATTGTTCAACCTTATTACCGCCTGCAATGATATGATCGTTACTGGGTAAAATATAACCATAACCCGTAGAAGGATAATCAGGCTTGATACCAAACGTAATCAGGTACCCTTGGCTTGCCGCATCCAGGGCACTGGCAATTGAAGCTTTAAAACCTACCTCATTCTTGATTGCATGATCTGCAGCAAGAACCAATACAATTGACTCTTTATCGCGCTCCATTGCCTGCAGGCAGCCAGCAACAACCGCGGCACAGGAATTTCGTGGTATTGGCTCCAGTAAAATATCTGCCTGAACATTTAATTGCGTCAAATCTTCTGCAATCAAAAAACGATGATCATTGGCACCAATAACAATTGGTTTTTCATTAAAAAGGTCACTTTGACAACGCAATATAGTACTTTGAAAAAGACTGCGCTCACCGCCAAGGTTTAGGAATTGTTTGGGTCGTGAATTTCTTGAGAGCGGCCATAGGCGCGTCCCCGCACCGCCACTTAATATTACAGGTGTAACTTGAATATTTTTAATGGTAACCCACCCAACTCACAATAAAAATTGTTAAGCAACAATTCTCATATCCTTGACTGACACAGTATTTACGATATCCAGGTCTGCATCAATATCCAATAGTTCTTGAGTTGTTAATGGTGAATGCAATTCACCACTTTGTTCATGTTCAGCCCGAATGGAAATGGCAGGTAAATTCAAGGCACGTATAATAACGGGAGGCGTCTCTTCCTCCGGCAACTGCCAGAATCCGAACTTGGATGCAAGCCTGCCAAAAATCGTATGCGAGCTGGTAATACCAAACGGTACAGCCAAAATCGGGCCAATGAACACAGGCAAGCAAATCAGCAAGCCGGCAACACCCAAATTACCAACACTTGATATGCCGACAATACCAACGACGCCAAACAACATTTGCGGCCACAAGTGTTTTGCAGTCACCCAAAATGGAAGTGACTCTGCAGTGCGCGACTGCGTAGCCCATCCTTTGGCCTTGCGTAAGACAAACAACTGAAACAGGAAGATGGTATTAGCGACAGCCATGATTGGAGCAAGCATCATTGAGAAGACAATTTCCAGAAATGAGCCGGACAAAATAGCCAGACTACCCCCAAAGGATTTACGCAAATCCTTGCGCAAGAATACGTCCGCAATTGACGCTATCTTGGGAGCAAATATCATGGCCATGATAATCGCAAATAAAGTATAACCAGGACCAACACCTTGCATTTTGACGCCAATCTCCGGGTAGATAAATGCAGATGTACCCACAATGATAAATAGCATCCAGGCAGGCGATCCAATAAACATGAGGATAGCAAGCACAAGTTGAATACGGCTTGTCGGCAACAAACCTGGTTCATTTAACAAATTAAAGTATTGCATATTGCCGTGACACCAGCGCAAGTCACGACGAATAAACTCAAGTATGTGCGGTGGATTTTCTTCATAAGAGCCGATCTCTTCTGCCAAAACACGGCACTCAAAGCCAGCACGGCGCATATATACAGCTTCGACCTGATCGTGGCTCAATATCCAGCCAGAAAGCGGGCCATTACCTTCAATCTTTGGCAAATGACAATGATCAACAAACGGTTTTAAACGAATAAGCGCATTATGTCCCCAATAGGGACCACAATCTGCCTGCCACCAAGCGCTGCCCAGTGTATAGGATTTCATACCCATCCGCATACCAAACTGGAAAACGCGGGTGAAAGCACTGTCAGAAGGCAATCCCACAACAAGGCTTTGCAAAATACCAAGCTTCTCGTTCTTTTGCATAATACGAACCATGCGCAAAATTGAAGATGCTGACATTACACTATCCGCATCAAGCGTTAGCATAAAGTCATGATTTTCACTCCAATTCTCACAAAAATCACGTATATTCCCCGCCTTGAAGCCAGGATTTTCCTTGCGACGACGATAAGTAACGTCAATCTTGCCCGCCCACTCTTGTTTCAGCTTTGCAAAGATTGCTTCTTCATCAGTAATAATTTCAGGAAAATGCGAATCGCTTAAAACATAAACATGAAACTTGCTGCCTTCACCAGAGGCAACCAGGCGAGCCATCATTGCATTTAAATTTCGATTAACCTGTGATGCATCTTCATTGCGGATACACATGGCAATAGCCGTTGAAGACGTAATAGCCTCATTGCCGGTAATTTCAGCAGATGCAGGAAAAACATGCGCAGCAGCATTTTCTTTGGTACGTAGCAATATAAAACCAATAACAGCATTCCAGAACCCGATTGCCGTCCAGGGAAGCGTAATGGCAAAACATATGAGCAATACCCATTCGGCAGCAACAATACCGCCCAAAGAGAGCGAATATGCCATCATGCTGAGAAGTCCCAAGATTGTAGTCACAACCAAAGAGGCAAAAATCTGTCTACGAAGTGTTGGTGTCATACTGAGAATACCCAAGAACAAAATTACAAATAAATTTGACAAATGCTCAATCACCCGTCTTTTAGGCATAAATGAGACAAACGTCCGTTTATTACGTATGGTTATAGAGAAATTAAACTGAACTGTGTCTGAACAATTGCTTCAAATAAACGTTACCAACGCGCGAGCGAACCGACTAATTTATAATGCAGCATCTAATGCTGCCATAGAAGAATGTCAACTAGTTGTTTTAAAAGATAAAAATGTAATAATCAGAACACTATATAGCGGTATAAGCCGAGGTACTGAAAGCCTCGTTTATCACGGGAAAGTCCCATTAAGTGAAGAAATCCGGATGCGCTGTCCGCATCAAACAGGAGATTTTACATTCCCTGTGAGTTATGGATATGCCTGTGTTGGGAAAGTTATTGAAACACAAAGTGATGTAAAACATGTAAAAAAAGACGATATTGTTTTTATACTTCACCCTCATCAAGACTTAATCTGTGTTTCTGAAGAAGCCTGTAATCTGTTGCCGGAGACATTGCCCCCATCCAGGGCAGTTCTTTCGGCCAACATGGAAACGGCACTAAATGCTGTTTGGGATGCAGAGCTTGGCAGCACACAAAATTACATGGTAATTGGCGCAGGCGTCGTTGGGCTACTCACAGCTTTTTGCCTCAGGCAAATTTCAGGACATTCCCCAATTCTCATTGATACAAATCCGGAAAAGAAAAAAACTGCTCAAAAATTGGGTCTGTCGTGCCTTACGCCAAATGAATTTTCAGCATCTGACTTACCGGAAATGGATCGCATATTTAACACAAGCGCATCAGCTGCAGGCTTGCAACTGGCAATAAATAGCGCTGCTTTTGAAGCAAAAATCCTTGAAATTAGCTGGTATGGCGAAAAAGCCGTGACAATAAATCTGGGAGGTGCATTTCATTCAAAACGCCTTCAGATTATTTCAAGTCAGGTTGGTCACATTGCACCGGCAAAGCGCAATACACATAAGTTTTCTGATCGCATGCAAGAAGCAATGGCTCTACTCTCAGATCCAGTGCTTGATGCGCTATTGGAACCGGAAATCATGTTTGAAGAATTACCTAACCATCTTCACGACATATTTAGCAAGAATAGCAGTGCTCTTTGCCAATTGATCAAATATAACAATACATAACAAATCAAATTACTATAGGAGAGTTCCCTTGCACGCAGTAGAAGTCCGCGATCACATCATGATAGCCCATTCATTTAAGGGCGAGTTTTTCGGCCCTGCACAGGCCATGCATGGGGCAACTTTTGTAGTTGATGCATGCTTTATCTCTGAAACACTGGATGAAAATAATGTAGTCATTGATATTGGCGCAGCACATGATGCTTTGAACGCAGCTCTAAAGCCCGTCAATTATGCAAACCTTGATGAGCTTCCCCAGTTCAAGGGCGAGAACACAACAACCGAATTTCTGACAAGATATGTTTTTGATCACCTTGCCAAGGCTGCAAATGCAGGTGAACTTGGCCGCAAAAAGGGTGAACTGGATGCCATTCGCATTACGATTTCTGAAAGTCATGTTGCACGAGCCTGGTATGAAGGCAAACTGTAATTAATGCGCATCTTGTTCATTATATCAGGGGATATAAACCTACCTACTGGTGGATATCGCTATGATCGTGAAATAATCAGCGTCTGGAAAAATTCAGGTGTTGATATTGAGCTGATAAGTCTTGAAGGTAATTACCCATTACCAGGCAAAGAAGAAGAAATCCACGCAATTGAATCGATAAACAATTTCCACGAAGCCGACCTTGCCATTGTCGACGGATTGCTTGGTGGTGGTTCACCGGAGTTTTTGGAAGCACTTTCCAAAAAATTACCTGTCGTTGCATTAATCCATCATCCCTTATGTTTGGAAAATGGCCTGGATAAATCAACAGCCCGGTTTCTTGAAGAACGTGAAAAACAAGGGCTGGAATTTGTCTCAAAGGTTATAACTACAAGTCCAGCCACAAGCAGAACTGTTGCAAGCCTGTTTGAGTTTAATCCGGAACTGATTCATACAGTTCTTCCCGGTGTCGAGCGAGGCAGAAAATCCATAAGAAACATTAATACTGACAATAACCCGTGTATTAATTTATTGTGCGTTGGCTCTGTAATCGAACGCAAGGGTCATAAGGATTTACTGCTTTCATTAAGTACACTCCAACATCTTGACTGGCACTTGGACTGTATTGGCAGCACCCAATTTGACCAACCCTTGTTTCAGGAGCTGATAGCTATTGTTAAGCAAGAGACACTTGGTAAAAAAGTCAAATTCCATGGCACCGTCAATGAAGATGTATTGGAAAATGCCTACGAAAAAACCAGTATTTTTGTTTTGCCATCGCTATTTGAAGGATACGGTATGGCCTATGCAGAAGCGATTGTGAGAGGTATTCCGGTTATTGGAACAACTGCAGGCGCCATTCCGCAAACAGTGCCTGATAATTGCGGGATTTTGGTGGAACCTTCAAACACAAGTCTCCTTGCACAAGCGCTGGAAAAACTCATTACAAATGAAAACCTTCGCGCTAAATACAGAAATGGTGCTATTGCAGAAGAACCGAATTTTCCAACATGGGAAAGCGCTGCAGGGCAGTTTGCTGAAATATTAAAGGAATTATCATGAGCGGGTTTTCAGCTGAATGGTTGGCTTTGCGCGAACCTGTTGACCACATATCAAGGAGCGAGGAGATTCTTGCAGGAATTGCTGGCTGGTTTTCTCAAGACAATGTACTGAAAATTACTGACATGGGGAGCGGTACGGGCTCAACCTTGCGTGCCTTAAAACCTGTCATGCCGCAAAAAATATCATGGCATCTTATTGATCATGATGACACATTACTTGAAATTGCAAGAGCCGAGGCGCAAGGCGATCAAGTTGATTTCTCACTTGCCGATTTATCAAAATCGCTCGATGTCTTGTTTTCACATCAACCTGACCTTGTCACAACATCTGCCTTCCTCGATTTGGTATCAAAAGAATGGCTTGAGCACATGGTAGAGGAAATTACCTCAAGAAAAATACCATTTTATGCAGCACTGACTTATGATGGAAGAGCAGGCTGCGAACCAGGCCTGGAAGCAGATCATAAAATACTCCAGGCATTCAACATGCATCAAAAAACCGATAAGGGCTTTGGATTAGCCTTGGGGCCAGAGGCTGCAAACACTGCAATCACACTTTTTGAAGAAGCAGGCTATCAGGTAAATGTTGCAAACTCTGACTGGATTGGAAATTCAAGGCACAAGGCATTTCAAAGGTTGCTTCTTCAGGGATGGCGAGATGCTGCAATAGAGATTGAGCCAGATACAAACAGGCTTTTCAATGAATGGCTATTGGAGCGATTGAATTTAATTGAAAACTCAAATGCCTCTGTATTTGTAGGCCACAAAGATATATTTGCTGTGCCTGTTTAGGTTTTGGTCAAATCACAATCAAACAAGATATCGCGCCCAAGGGGATAAAGCGTCACTTCCGGACGAAGTGCTTCATGTAATTTGTCGATAGGCACAAGGTTTAATCCGGATAGTCCGCCACCCATTATAACAGGAGCAACAATCAGGTGTAACCTGTCAAGAACACCTGCATCCATAAAGCCGGAAAGCGTCTGATTACCACCTTCAACCAGGATTCTTTCAAACCCCCTGGCAAAAAGGGTTTTAATAATCTCGGACGGTGATATGTGATAATCATGCGCAGGCAGTTTGATAATTTCAGCTTTGCCAAGTGCTGGATGTTCAATTTCTTGAGAGGTTATGATGATCACATCCGAAATAGCATCACTGAAAAGGCCGGATTTTAAATTCACACGCCCTCTTGGGTCAATGATGACACGAACCGGGTGAGTGCCGCTGCATAATCGAACACTTAGCGCCGGATCATCTGAGTTAACACAGCCAACCCCGACAATCACAGCTTCAACCGCACTACGTATTTTATGTAAATGCCTTAATCCACAATCACTATTGATATATTTGGAGTCGCCCGTAGGCGTTGCAATACAGCCATCAAGAGATTGACCTAATTGTCCAATAACCATTCTGTCACAGGAACGGATTGAGCTTGTCGGATCTGAAGTACTAATCGTAAAAGGAATATTTTCAGGAATAGTTGTCATACACACTTGGCAAATTGATTTCAGTATCGTTCAGATTGCATATTCTCTCTGAATAGCGACTGAATAAAGTCCAACTTCAATCAAAATTGGTTGCCAATTTTAAAATTAATGTGATTTACCTGAAATTAGCCAGTAATGCTGCCTTTTAGGGTAATTGGTCTTGGTGATTGACTACCCGGAGAATTTTTTAGCTTTCCAAGTGTTTTATCGACATCTCTTGATTGTTTGAAAACAACCTCGCCACCACGACCAAATGCAGCTTTTAAAGTCATAAGATCACAAGTACTTGCCAGTCGAAGCCCAAGTTCGCGCATGTGAACACGACCATAGCAAAACTGAGCAACTCTGGCTCGCTGAATTGCTGGCAACTTGCTACCAATTTCAACCGCATCAGCTGGATTAGACATGATTTGCTGAAGCACATCTGCTTGTGAAGGTGCACTTTCAGTAGTTTGTTCGACTATTTTTTTCTGTGCTTGCATAATAATAACTCACTAATTCCGTAAGGTAACTTAATGCCATAATGCAAGACTTATTATTAACATGAAGTTAATTGTGAGTTCATATGTTGTAAAGAATTGATCAATAAGACTTTTTATAGATTCAAGTTTATGATTTTTCGCCAGAAATATAGCCCTTTGCAACTTCTGCTATACGTTCTGGGCTTAGAATCGGTGGCAGAAGCGTTTTAAAATCACCATCAGGCCCAATCAGGTAGATAAATGAACCATGCGCATAAATCGGGCCTTCTTCCGGGTGCATGTATACTAATGATTTCTCAACATTAAATGCCTTATACGCAACCTCAAGTGCCGCTTCACTGCCCGTTAAACCAATCATTGCTTTATGATGATAGGCCAGAGCCTCTTTCATGTTATCAACCGTATCACGCTCTGGATCTACAGTAATCAGAAGCGGAGTTACTTCTGTATCCTGATCCTTCAAAATATCGACAGCTGCTGCCATTCTTGGCAAGGCAACTGAGCAAATGGCCTTACAATTGGCATAACCAAAGAAGATCAGCTGAAAATGCCCATCAGGGTTTTTAGAAGTCCGCTTCTTGCCATTGTGATCAACAAGATTAAAATCTCCCCCTTTTACATCAGGGAACCCGAGCGTATTGGGAGAAGTCTCTTCTTGATGCTTAAGTGCTTCACCAAGGTTTTCATGTACAACACCATCATGCGCAACAGCTGCGGAAACCATAAACATTGAAGCAAAGACAACCGCAATGGATTTTTCCATATTCAAAATCATCACTGATTTTCTTTCGCATATTCTATGTCGGCTTTCTCACCAAGTCCAAAATAGCCATTCGCCTCAATTTGCTTGATGACACGAGGGTCACGCCTAAACCACGGGCCTTTGCCCTTCGCTTCAGGATTACGCTTATTCCAGTTTTTCGTCCAAAGGTTGGCTTTATTCCATTTATCAGACCCTGCATCCTTGATGAGTTGAACCATGTAAAACTGAGTACTGAACTCCTCCGGATCACCGATCATTAAACCGTCAACATCCACCTGTTTGTTACAGTAAGGCAGTAAATCTTCTATCGGGCCATTGAAAGAAAACTGCCCGTTTTTCAAAACTGTAATTAATTTGTTATCTGCATCACGCACCAAACCAAGCTGGCGGCTACCGTTACCACAATTATCAGCGCAATCACCTGCAACCTCACAAAGAAGGTCAACAACTTTTGCAGAGAAGGTGGATTTAACCTCATCTGCAAGGCCAAATTCTTTTGCCTGACTACCTTCGGAAAAATCTTCTGCAAGTGAAACCGAGGTCGAAATAGCCAATCCTGTTATAATGCAAGAGGCATAAACAAACGTCTTTTTGAAAATACTCATGTCTGTCTCGCTCACTTGTTTGCCAAATAGTTTTCAGGAAAGGAATTGGATGGAACTGATCCATAATCTTCATGATTGAAGTTTGTAATACCGTCATTTGCAATCACATCCTCCACGATCAGGTAATTCACACCATCACGCACATAATGAATACCTTTGGCCGTAATATTATCTGATTGAATTTCCATAATATTGTCAGATTTTTCAGCGGAGTCCTCGCCTTTAAGCTTTAACACCATATAAATCTGACCTTCTTCATCCAGCACACCAACAGGGATACCGCCTGCTGCACACCATAATGCGCAAGTATGATGCGCAGTGCCAATTACAGCGTCCTGCCCGCCCATAACGCCAGAGAGATAACACCACGTGTCAATCACTTCACCCTTGATTTCAATGAATTTGGGCTCAGTTGCTGATAAAGCCAGATTTACATTCGCAAGGCATGTGAATAGACTGGCAGCTGCAACGCCGATAAGTTTTAAACGGGGCTTCATACAAGAACTCCTTTAATGTTACTTCACAGACTAGATTGACTTTGTTGAGCAAATCAACCTTTTAGCAAACAACAAAAATCACAAATTGTTTAAGCGACACAAATATGAATGAGATGAACGATCGAATTACAAAGCTTGAAGAAGAACTTGCGCATACAGTAATAAGCAATGAAGAACTTTCTTCAGAACTCATACACTGTAGCAAGCGCATTGAACAACTTGAGCGCAAAATTGCGATGCTGGAAAGCAGGTTTTCATCCCTTGAGGACAATGTGGAGGCACCCCTTCCAAATCAAAAACCTCCACATTGGTAATATTAAACTGGTAAGTTGAAATGGAAACAATCGCCTCTCTCACTTCAAGAAATGCACAACCAGGTTTGGTTCAATGGATTGGTTTTCGCCCATTAAGACGTGAACCCATGGTTGCAAGTGATCTTGCAGTCATCACTCAATATGGATTGGAGGGAGACCATTATACATCAGGCGGCAAACGCAGCATCACGCTCATTCAATATGAACATCTCGCCGTCATCGCATCATTTCTTGGCAAGATGAGCGTCGCACCTTCAGATTTAAGAAGGAATATAGTGGTAAGTAACATCAATCTTCTAGGACTTCGCAATCGCCAGTTCCAAATTGGCAATGCCATTTTGGAAGGAACGGGCCTTTGCGCACCCTGCTCACGCATGGAAGAAATTTTTGGCAAAGGCGGTTATACAGCCGTTCGTGGACATGGCGGGATAACTGCTAAAATAATTGAACCGGGGAACGTAGAAATTGGTGATAAAATATTGCCGTTATAAACTTTGCAAATCCACCTCCCACCCTGTAAGAAAGCGTGGAACTGCAAGAAACTTGATAGGGTTGAACTTCCTTGGCGACAACACCTGAAAAAATCCTTTCATCCGATGAAGGCAATACAATTGTAAGGCGTGTTCTATCCGAGAACTGGGCACTTTATCGCAAGCAATATTTCATCGCATTCCTGTTTCTGGGCGCAGTTGCCGCAAGCACGGCATTTGTCGCCTATATCGTCAAGAACATAACCAATGATGTTTTTGTTAAACAGGATTTGGATGCAGCCTTTTATATTGCCCTTGCAATTTTCGCAGTCTTCTCAATCAGAGGAATGGCAACCTATGGTTATCTGACTGTTTTAGGCAAAATCGGAAATAATATTGTAGCTCGATATCAGCGCCGCATCGCCAGTCATTTATCACACCTTGGCGTTCAGTTTCACAAGTCAAATCGCTCAGCCTATATCGTGGGGCAAATCAATCAAAACATCATCGCCATGCGTACAATGATGAATGATATCGTGATTGTTTTTGCACGTGATTTATTCACCCTGATAGGCCTCATCATAGTAATGCTTATTCAAGACTGGCACATGACCGTTGTTTCCTTATCCGTCATGCCAGTCATTATCTACATTATGTCCAGATATGTTCGTCGCATGCGAAAGGCTGCAAAGCAGGAAGTCGATTTAAACGCACGCGTTACATCATCCTTGATTGAAAACTCGCAAGGCATGGAGATTGTCAAAGCGTTCACGATGGAAGATCAGATGGCAGAAAAAATGCGTCATCTGACAGAACAGGCAGAAATCCGCTCCAACAAAATCGTCAAGCTAAACGCCAAAACCAAACCGCCAACTGAAATTCTGGCGGGCTTTGCAATTGCAGGTGTCGTTGCCTATGGCGGTTACCGTGTTGCAGAATTGGGCCATGATGCAGGGGGCATGTTCTCGTTTTTAACAGCAGCCATGCTTGCCTATGAACCCGCAAGAAAACTGGCAAGCTTTCGCGTATCCTTTGAGCGCTCCCTCGTTAATGCAAGAATGCTGTATGAAATACTCGATACACCCCCGCGTCAGTCTGACAAACCGGATGCAAAAGAAATCATTGTCTCGAAAGCAGAGATTGAATTTAGAAATATAAGCTTTGCCTATGCTGAAGGTGAAAAAATACTTCAAGATATTTCATTTATTGCAAAGCCTGGAAAAACGACAGCGCTTGTAGGCCCTTCAGGTGGCGGCAAATCCACGTTGATTTTATTGACCCAGCGTTTCTTTGACTTAGCCAAAGGTGAAATTCTGATCGATGGACAAAACATTGCGGATGTAAGCGCCTGGTCATTGCGAAATAACATTGCATACGTCTCGCAAACACCCATGATGTTTGAAGGCTCAATTCTGGAAAACATTCGCTACGGCCGACCGGACGCAACGGACGATGAAATCCATGCGGCAGCAAAATTGGCACAAGCCCATCAGTTCATTCTTGAACAACCCGAAGGATACGATACAGCCGTCGGTGAAATGGGCGGAAACCTTTCTGGCGGTCAACGCCAGAGGGTTTCCATTGCAAGGGCATTCCTTCGCGATGCGCCTATTCTGCTGCTTGATGAAGCCACATCTGCACTCGACAATGAATCCGAACTTCTGGTGCAACAGGCACTGGACAAGCTGGTCAAGGGCCGGACCACAATTGTTATAGCCCACCGTTTATCCACAATTCGAAATGCAGACCGAATTTACGTTATAGAAAAAGGCAATGTGACCCAGGAAGGAACACATGCAAGCCTGATGAAAAAGGCAAAAGGCACATACGCACGCCTCCACGGCATCGGCGCTGATACAGTTGAAATCAAATCTAAAACGCGTAAAAAGACTGCAACAAGAAAAACACCTGTAAAAAGGAAAACCGCATGAGCGATATGAAACTTGCTGTCATGGGCGCGGGCGGACGCATGGGTGGCGCGCTTATTCGTGCAATCAATGATATACCCAATGCAGTTTTGATTGCAGCCATTGACCGTGAAGAAAGCCCGGCACTTGGCAAGGATTCAGGCATACTTTCCGGCATTGGCGAAAATGGTATTTTAATCTCATCAGACCTGGAAGCAGGTCTTGATGCCTGTGACGGTGTCATTGATTTCACCGTACCACAAGCCTCTGTTGCCCTTTCCAAAAAAGTGGCCTTGCACAATTGCATTCAAGTCATCGGAACCACAGGCTGCAGCGCACAAGAAGATGCAGAAATTGCAGC
>CALFBM010000045.1 GCA_937951645.1 uncultured Rhizobiaceae group bacterium | reverse complement strand
CCACGAACGTAAACGCATCATCAGAACCACCCATGATCGCATCAATGTCGGATAAATCCATCAGATCTTCACCTTGAACAAAATCACAAAGTTTATTTTATAATAGGGCGTTATTCATTGTGTTTTGACATAGTCCAAAGGCAAATGGGTTGTGTCTTTTATACGTTCCATAGCAAAGGCACTGGATACATTTTCAATATCAATATTGGATACAAGCCTTTTATAAAAAAGATCATAGGCATTAATGTCTGGTACAACCACCTTTAGCAGATAATCTATGTCACCACTCATGCGATAAAAGCCAACAACCTCCGGAAATTTGACGATAACTTCTGCAAAACGCTTAAGCCATTCTTCGTTATGTTTGTCTGTTTTAACAGAAACAAAAACCGTTACACCCGCATTGACTTTTTCAGGATCAAGAATGGCAACACGCTTCTTGATAACTTTATCTTCTTCAAGTTTTTGAATGCGTCGCCAACACGGAGTGGTGGAAAGACCAACCTTACGCGCGATATCTGCTACAGGTAGCGTTGAGTCTTCCTGTAAAATTGCCAAAATGGCCTTATCTGTCTTGTCCACGGAAAGCCTCCTTGCATCAAAGAATATAATTCCACATAAACAATATTATTGGAACCAAGTTCTTCTTAATAAGCATATTTATTTAAAAGAAGTACAATGCTAAACCAACCGCGCAACCTCTTTGCGTAACTCAGGTAAAAGATCTGTAGAAAACCAGGGATTTTTCTTTATCCAGCCACTATTGCGCCAAGATGGATGCGGCAAGGGTAAAAGCCTGGGGTTTGCAGATTCATTATAAACACTACGCCAATTCCTGACTGTCTCTGTCAATGTTTTTGCAGCATTATCTTTCATGTGGAACTTTTGCGCATACATCCCAATCAGCAATATAAGCTCAACCTGCGGCATGGCTTCCAAAACCTGATGTTGCCAAAGCCTGGAGCATTCCTTGCGAGGTGGCAAGTCCCCTCCCTTGCTATCAAGGCCGGGAAAACAAAAACCCATAGGCGCGATTGCCAGTTTGTCCGGATTATAAAAAATATCTTCATTAATTCCCATCCAATCGCGCAAACGGTCACCGGATGGATCCGTAAACGGTTTTCCGGAAGCATGAACCCTTGTACCAGGTGCCTGTCCTATGATCATTAATTTGGCATTTGAAGACAAAACAGCAACCGGCCGTGGTTCATGGGGCAACGGGTCTCCAATTGGTTGTTCAACACAAACCCGGCAAGCCTTTATCCGTTGATGAAGTTTTAGAATATCCATTCTTACAGCTTAACACTTGGCCTTGCTGAAACCTCATCAATCCAGCGTTTAAGGTTCAATAATCCTTTTTCAGGCATTTCAATTCTGGCAGGTTTAAAGAATTGTACTGCAACAACCGCAGTAATATCAGCCACAGAAAATGTATCACCAGCAATGAAATGGCTTTCAGACAATTGCGCATCGAGAATATCAAGAAACTCAACTGCAAGCTTCTGGTTTTTGCGCCCCCAGTCGGGTACTTGTTCACCCTCCAAAACTTCTGCTGCAGGATGCAGATGGCGAAATGAATGCGCAACACGCAAAAAGAAACCGAACTCAACACGTCTGTTCCACATCTCAATAATGGCGCGTTCTACTGGTGTACCCCCAAAAAGCATTGGTTCCTTATGATACTCCTCGATATACCGACAAATTGCCATCGTCTCGGAAATCACGACACCGTCTTCCAATTCAAGGAATGGAACCGTTGCCACCGGGTTTTTCAAAAGCATTTCTGGCGAGCGGTGTTCATGTGCATTTAAGTCCAGTTGCTGCGCTTCAATAGTAATCCCTTTTTCTTTTAGGAAAATCTGAACTCGCCTGGGGTTAGGTGCCCTACCGCCATCATAAATCTTCATACATCACCTTATTTCTCCAAAATATTGTATATTTATCTGAAGCTTACCAAAGAGAAAATTTTGATAGCCAATTAACTGAATGCCTTTCTCCTTCATTACTACGCCAAGTTGACGGGCTTTCAAACCCGCCTTTCCAGATACCAATTTTACGCTTTTTTGCACTAGCTTCTTCCCGCCCATAATCACCATAAGAAACGGCCCATCCGTCAATCACCATTTGCACATTAAGCTCAAGCTCGTTTACAGTACAGATTGCCAGTAATCGTTGATATTTGTCTTCTTCCCACCCCTTACACTCAAGCTTTCCCTTTTTTGCAAGCCTGGAAAGATGTGATCTGGATTGCTTGCCGCAAGGGTATGATGTTTCATTTTCCATAACACACATCTGGCGGTACTCTGGTGCATCAATCCCCAACAAGCGGATTTCCTGACCATTTACAACCAGGCTGTCACCGTCAATAATCTTATATTGCCCCAGTAAAGTTACTTCATTTTGCCTGGCAAGCCACGCTGCGCTTACAGCCATGCCACCTAGCAACAACAAAGTTGATAGAAAATCCTTGATTTTATTATTTCTACGCAAAAATAAATCACCCCCAGATAGGATTACTCGCCTTAAATACTAACATCATATTAACCATTCTCAGCTATATTTAACTAGGTTCCAGCCCCGAATTGGGGTTTTTATAGTAATGAGTTTGGCCGGTTTAATGAAACACTTTCCTACATCGGTAGATAAAAACATTGTTGATATATCGAAAAGAAGTTCGGCATCCAGCAGTGCGGTACGTGATTTTCGATCACGACTGGCATCTATTGGTGATGGCCCCATTGCCTACGAAGAAGACTTATTAAAGGTTTTCGCACAGCATCAAGTCAATGCCACTTATGTCATGCCGATACTGATCGCAATGATTGCATTAGTAAGTTCTCACTGGCAAGGTTGGTATACAGCAAGCATCTGGGCAGTTATTACAATCACTGCACACGGATTATTGAGTTATATTTCCGCAAAATATCTCAAAATAACCGGCAAAACTAAGAATTTATCAAAGTGGCGTAACTTGTTTTTCGGAGGTCAGGCCCTCATCGCATTAACCTGGGCAATTTATACTTCTCTGGATTGTATCAATTGCTTGGATAATCAATATTCAGTCATTCAATTCTCTGTCATTTTAGTTTTTCAGGCAATCACCTGCATACTTGCATATGCTTTTAGACACGTAGCAATCATGATGATTGCACCTGCCAGCATCATATTAACCTGGCGATTCATCACCACATATGAACCTGCCATGATTTTGATGAGTGGCATAATCATTACGGCAATTATTTTCTTTTACATGATAGCGGGTCGCTTCAGAAAATCAGTTATCACAATGCTAGAACACACAACAACAAAAGAAATTTTAATTGCAGAATTGGAAACAGAAAAATCCATTTCTGAAGCAGCCAGAAGCCGGGCAGAAGAAGCCAACATGGCTAAGTCCCGCTTTCTTGCAACAATGAGCCATGAACTTCGCACCCCTCTTAATGCTATCCTTGGTTTCTCTGAAATAATGCGTGATGAAGTTATGGGGCCAATGGAGAACAGTAACTACAAAGAATACGTAGGCGACATCCATAATTCAGGTTCACATTTGTTAAAACTAATCAATGAAATCCTGGACATCTCCCGAATTGAAGCTGGAAAGCATGAATTAAAAGAAGAAAAAGTGAAGCTCATCTCGGTTGTTGATGAAGCTTGTCACATGATCAGCATCAAGGCAAAGCAGAAGAACGTGGTACTCATCACCAAGTATGAAGAAAATATGCCCACCATATGGGTCGACGAGCGTGCCATTCGTCAGATCACCTTGAATCTGGTATCAAATGCACTTAAATTTACACCCACTGGTGGTGAGATCACAGTCAAGGTTGGCTGGACGACAAAGGGTGGGCAGTATATTTCGATTAAAGATACAGGGCCGGGCATCCCCGAAGATGAAATCCCCATTGTTCTTTCGTCATTTGGACAAGGAACAATAGCAATTAATAATGCCGAGCAAGGCACAGGCCTTGGCCTTACAATTGTTCAGGCACTCTTACAAATGCATCAAGGTACATTCAATCTAAAATCAAAATTGCGCGAAGGCACAGAGGCAATTGCATATTTACCTAAAGATCGCGTAACCAGAAAACCCGCAGCCCGTTTAAAAGAACCTGAAGCAGCATAAGCTTTTCAATCAAAGCTACGGCTTGCCCTGCAACAACAGGCACGCTGATTTTAATACTCCCGCTCCAATCAAAAGCCCCTCTTCTGCAAAATCCGTAAGGTTTCCCCGAACAACCACTTCAAGGCCGACCCTGGAGATGAGATCAGTAATTGCTTCATTGCTTGGCATTTGCGCAAACTTTACATGATCAAGCGAATTTGGCTCAAGTTTGTGTAAAACGAGCGCGGCAGCAAGCGCTGTATAGCCATCAATCAAAACAGGTATATGTTGTGACCGTGCAGCCAAGATTGCGCCACAAATTGCTGCTGTTTCTCGTCCCCCAAGCCTGCGCAATACTTCAAGGCTATTATTTGTATGTCCCTCAACCAAAGACAATGCAGCAGAAAGGTTTTGACGAACAGCCTCATCTTCCTTGTCTCTTATTTCAACAATATCCTTGATTGAAACATCACCCAGCACAGACAAGATTGAAAGAGCAGACACTGTTGGCTTCGCTTCCAGGGCAGCAACACACAGCAAGTCAGCACCACCGGCAATAGCTTCCATACCAAATGCTATCGTACCAGCACATGACTTTTCATCCAGTGCTGGTTCAGAGGAAATATCATCAACAGGGATTTGCAAAGCCAGATCAAAGACCTTCAAACCAACATCATGTTGATGGCATAATCGATTGATATAAGCTGATCCTTCAGAAATCCGGGTGACGCTAGTAAGCAACTGCTCGCTGGATGCACCACCATCAAGTATATTTTCCACGGCGTGTGTACCTGCAAAAAGCGTAACTGAAGGTCTGTGTATGGCAGGTGAGCGTCCACTACAAGCGGAATACCATTTGCATAAATCTGCAAAAGTGTTTTCACACCCTTCAAGTTGTGCAGCCGTATGATTTAGCGCATCCCCGTCAAGCTCTGGCAAACCTTTCGCCAAGTTTCGAATATCATCAAATGGTAATCCGCTTTCTCGTTGCTTCATTACAATTCCTTGTTAATACGACCTTTCAATGCCGAATTTGTTATATCTTTACTCTTATAATTGCATATTGTGGTTCGATACCGATTGTCCACTAAATAGATAAATTCCAGAGGCAAAATGTCTACAATTCAATCTCCGTGCGTTCTTATATGTTCAATGGACATAAAAACAGGCTACTGTTTTGGATGTGGTCGCACCCGGGATGAAATCTCTGGCTGGATGACATATTCCCATGATGAACGCAAAGAAATCATGGATGGACTTGAAGCACGCCTTGAAACAGTTGAGCAAAAACCACGCCGCGAAACACGTCGCAAACGCATTGCACGAGAAAAAGCTGAGACTAAGTCAGGCTGACAAAAAATCTTGCAGCAACCAAAATCAGGAATATCCCAAATCCGATTTCAAGTTTCTGCTTGCTAAGGGAATGAGCCAATTTAACGCCAATAGGTGCAACCATCAAAGTAACTGGTATAATAATCAACACCATTAAAACATTCACAAATCCAATAGAAAACGGTGGCAGGTTTTCTGCACCCCACCCTGCCCAAATATAGCCAATCATTCCTGGAATTGAGATCAACACACCAACGCCAGAAGACGTTGCAACAGCTTGATGAATTGGGCGCCCAAAAAGTGTCATAAACGTATTGTTGAACACACCACCGCCGATACCCATGAACGTTGAGAAAAAGCCAATAATTGAGCCAGAAACAAATCTGCCAATTCCGCGCGGAATATCTTTTGCAAGTTTCCAGTCTTCTTTGCCAAACAACAATTTCATGGCGATAACCAAGGAACAAATCGCAAAAATAATGCGCAACACACTACTGGAAGCACCTGCTACCAAAAAGGTGGCAATCAAAACACCAAACGGAACCGCGAACGTAAAGGATTTAAGCAGATCCATGTCAACTGCATCCTTGGCCTTGTGCCCCATGAATGACCGAAGCGAGGTTGGAACAATAATAGCCAACGATGTACCAACAGATAAATGCATCCTGATTGCTTCATCAACCTCAAGAACTCCAAGCATTTGATAAAACACGGGAACCAAAACGGCCCCGCCGCCAATTCCAAACAAACCAGCAAGCACCCCGGCAATGCCACCTGCAATTAATAGCGCACCAATGAAAGGTAAAAGTTCAGCAAGCGGTGGAAGTGCATCCAAGAGTAAGTTCCTTATATGATCTGTATTTGCTTATGAAATGCAGAAGAACCAACGTCAAGCAAACAAAAAAGCCTGCCACACTTTCCTGTGACAGGCATTAAAATTTACAGCTTTTGTAATGTGTTAAAGAACAACTACAGTGGCACCAATTGGAACACGTTCATAAAGATCAGTAACATGTTCATTAATCATGCGAATGCATCCGTTTGAAGATGCTGTACCAATCGTCCAGGGCGCTGTTGTGCCATGGATACGGTAATATGTGTCACGGTTACCTTTATAAAGATAAAGTGCACGTGCCCCCAAAGGATTATTTGGCCCGCCAGGCACACCACCTGCATATTTAGCATATTTCGCAGGCTCACGTTTGATCATGTTCTGAGTAGGCGTCCAGCTAGGCCATTTGGCCTTGCGCTTGATTTTGGCAGTACCGGACCACGCAAGCGCAGCTCTACCAACACCAACACCATAACGTCGAGCCTTACCCCGCCCCTGGATCAGATATAAAAATCGCTTATGCGGATCAACTACAACCGTTCCACGTTTAAATCTGCCGCGAAAGCTAACCGTTTGAGGTGCATATTTTGGATTTACCTTGAATTTTTTCTTTTTCTTCTTCGCCGCAATTGCTTCGCTTATTGGCAAGCCGGAAAATGCAGACAAGGCTGTTACACCTGATAAAAAATTACGTCTATTCAACATGTTTCACCTACTCCATACACTAAAACTTAATCCCAGATTTTTACTTCACCCCTATAAAAATGAGCGTACAGCGCATGAGGAATCATGGCAATATCATGGCAGTCACGAACGCGTTATGACGTTAGGTAATGAAATTTATGGTTAATTAAACGTAAAAATACAGGGAAATTACCCAATGTGCACTTTGACACATTCATTAATGTAAAGTGACTCTAAAGTCGGAACATAATCACAATTCACTCATTTAATAGTTGTGACCGACATATTTAGAAAGGCGTTCGTTATGAAAATCTTGAAAACAATTGTTAAAAAAACTGGTCTTGCACTTTTACTATCAGCGATGATTGCTGCTCCACTTGCATTTGCAAATGACACAAGTGAAGCACAAGCACGCATGGAAGCACTTTCATATGCACCAGAAAATAACATCAACGATGAACGCTTTTCACAATTTGAATTTGAAGAAGGTAATTACGCAGAACACGAGCTTAATGACTCATGGCTAGGCATGCCTGCTTACTCTAATGATGGGCAGCTAATAGGTTACATCGAAGAAGCATTCCTTGATAAGGATGGCTATGTTAAAGAAATCATCGTAGGTCTTAATGGTAATCAGGGCATCGTTGAAATCAAAGGTGAGCTGGCTGAACTTACGGAAGAGAATGTTCAATTTGATTTGTCAAATCGTCAAATTGAACAACTCGCAAATACAAATGAACTGGCGTCTTTGAGGTAATAGGCTCATTTTCTTTTCTGGGCTTTAGCTTTTAATTACGGACCGGTATTGCTTGTTGAATAAAGTTTGCGTCTTTGACTGGGTGAGATATCAAATCGCTTGCGGTACGCGCTTGAGAAATGCGAATTTTCCGCAAACCCGGTTTTCTCGGCAATCTCAATAATTGATAACGAAGTACTCTTTAACAGATAATCAGCAGTTTCCAATCTTAATCCAAGATAGTAATACGCAGGAGAACAGCCAATATCTTTCTCAAACCAGCGCTCTAACTGGCGTCTCGAGACACTTATTATCCCTGCAATCTCCTCCATGGATAATGGCTCGGCAATATTTTTCTCCATTATCTTTACAACAGAGGCCAACCGACTGTTTGGATCATAAACATCAACTTTTAATAACCGTTGTCTTTGTTCGGGAAAACGAATTTCACCAGGAACCAGTAATCCACACACTTTATCAAAAACTTCTGTATCATGATCTTTCGAAATCATCATCATGGTCATGTCTATTGCCGAGAGTCCTCCTGCACACGTGCAAAATTGATCATCAATTCTATAAAGCTCTGAATTAACATTAACATCCTGAAATCTGGATCGAAATTGAGGTAGAATTTCCCAATGAACTACACATTCGCGATGATCCAGTATTTTTGAAGCGGCTAATAGATACGCGCCTGTGGAAATGCCACCAACCATAATTCCTGATCGCGAAAACTCTCTCAAGCCTGCCATCAAGGCTGGCGTTTCGTATTTTTCAACACCATTACCTGCGCAAACCATAATTACCTTGGGAGGGTTTATAGTGCGCACCATCTGACGTAAATCATTCAAGGAATAGTCAACATCTGTTGGAATTCCACTTGCAGCCACAACCTTGTTTCCATCCTCAGATGCAAATTTCCAGCTGTAATAATCATATCCAAGTACTTTATTTGTAATACTTAAAACCTCAATTACTCCTGATAAGGGAACCATAGGAAAATCAGGAGATATGAAGATTACATATTCAACAGGTGTTTGGTGAAGTCGTGCTGCCTTCATTTGTAATTGTTCCATTTTCGAAAAACGTCAATTTCAGAAGCATCGTTTAACAAATCCCACAATACTTTTAAATTTGCGACATTCCTGGAATATCTGATAATATAATTTTAAGCAGCCTCAGCTTTATTTTCCAATGCTGCAAATGCATCAATAAGCACTTGTGGGCCAGCATCTTGTCTCATGGCATGTGTACTTAGTATCTGACGATAGCTTCTTGCTCCAGGTTTACCCTGAAACAATCCAATCATGTGGCGAGTAATGTGATTTAACTTGCCACCCCTGGTCAAATGCTCTTCAGCATAAGTACACATGGCGCGTAGAATTTCATCATAACTTGTTATACGGGTTTTTTCACCAAATAATTCGCTGTCAACATGACGCAACAATGAAGAATTATGATATGCAGCCCGCCCCAGCATAACACCATCGCAATTCTGCATATGTTCCTTGCATTGAATCAAATCATCAATACCACCATTTATCCCAATGAAATGATGAGCGTTTTCCGCTTTCAAATCATGGACGCGCTGATAATCAAGCGGAGGAATACTGCGATTTTCCTTTGGACTTAACCCTTCCAGCCAGGCTTTGCGCGCATGCACCCAAAGCGCATCCGCACCCTTGTTCCATACTTCTTTTGCCAAATCATCAAGGGCAATCTGAGTGTCCTGATCATCCACCCCAATACGACATTTGACCGTAACAGAAATATCCACAACCTCTTTCATGGCCGCAACACAGCGCCCAACCAGTTCAGGTTCGCGCATTAGACATGCACCAAATGTTCCGGATTGAACCCGGTCAGATGGACACCCAACATTGAGATTAATCTCGTCATAACCGTATTCACTGGCTATTTTTGCAGCCTGCGCAAGCTTTTCAGGATCACTTCCCCCAAGCTGAAGTGCAACAGGATGCTCTTGTTCATTATAAGCTAGCAGATGGTCGCGGTCTCCATGAATAATAGCATTCGCGACGACCATTTCAGTATAAAGCAATGCACGCTTTGTCATTAATCGGTGAAAAAAACGGCAATGACGATCCGTCCAATCCATCATTGGCGCAATGGCAAAAATTTTATCCTTATTGGCTTGATACATGCTTTTTACTTAAATCAAACAGTCATTAATTGCGCATCTAATGACACAAATTTCACGAACGCGCAAAGTCCTTCATCCAATCCAGTGTTTCATCTGTTTTGAGTGGTGATTTATATTCAGCGCCCAAGGGTGCATCATATCCCATTTCGGTAATCATATTACAGACATGACCGTAGTTTAATTCACCATGATCAGGCGTTCCACGGTCAGGTACTGAAGCAAACTGGATATGGCCAATAATGGGCAGCAACTTCCGCAAACGATTGCTCACGTCTCCTTCCATCAATTGCACATGATAACAATCAAACATGAGTTTAAGATTATCAAAGCCAACTTCTTGAATAATGGTTTGAGCTTGTCCGATTTTTGAAAGAAAATAGCCAGGCGCATCATAAGCATTCAAGGGCTCAATGAGAATTGTAATGCCATGGTCTTCTGCTTTATCGCAAGCATATTGCAAGTTGGAAACAAATGTATTATGCGCATCTTGCCCCTTCGCAAAGCCTGCCATTACATATATGTTCAAAGCATCAATGGCTACAGCATAGTCTAACGCACCATCAATTGCTCTTCGTGCTTCATCCTCACGGCCAACAAGTGCAGCAAGTCCATTGTCGCCAGCTTCAACATTACCTCGAACCGTGTTTAACCCCAGCATTTGAAGTCCTGTTTCCTCCAAGGCTGCTTTTACCTCTTGAGCTGCAAACTCATAGGGCCAATGACATTCCACCGCATCAAAGCCGACACGTTTGGCAGCACGTATGGCGTCTGGCAGGCTTAGATCACTCCACATCAAACTTGGTAACCAGTACTTTTACATCATCATTCTGCAAGGCTTTTGCATTCATGTGTCGGGTCATCATGGCAAGACGCGCCGTATCTTCCAGTTCCTCAATCGCATTGCAAGCGGCTTCAACATCCTTGCCCGCAACCACAGGGCCATGATTGGCAAGCATCACGGCACTGCGTTTACCTGCAAGACCCCGAACAGCCTCCCCCATCATCGGATCACCCGGCATGAAGAAAGGTAATAATTTCACCTTGCCCAGTTTCATAATCGCGTAAGGCGTAAGTGGCGGTAGAAAATTATCCTCATTGGCATCAGGCATCATGGAAAGAGCTACGGAATGACACGAATGCAAATGTACTACCGCGCCAGCAGACGAACGCGTTTCATAAAAGGCAGAGTGCAATTGCATTTCCTTGGTCGGAGCATCCCCGCCAATCAATTTTCCCTCAGCATCAAAATAACTAAGACGCGAAGGATCCAATCGCCCAAAGCTTGTGCCCGTTGGTGAAACCAGCAAACCACCATCAGAAGTTCTGGCAGAAATATTACCTGTTGAACCGCCCGTTAGCCCACGGTCAAACATTGATTTTGCAAGCATGCAAATATGCTCACGTAATTTTGCATCTGCACTCATGTTTTTTCTCCAGGCAAACTGACACCAGCCTGTCTGGCATAAACTTTTGCAACAGCTGCATCATCTCCGCCACCCAATCCCATATCACTGGCTGCCTTGAACTGGTCAAAAGCTGCTTGCGAGATAGGAGCTTCAAAACCTGTTGTCTTGGCAATATCAAGAACAATACCCAAATCCTTGGGCCAGATGTTCACAGAGCTATGCGGTGTATAATCACCCTCAACAATATGAGGTGCACGGTTTTCGAGCATCCAGCTTGTGCCCGCACATTTGGAAATCACTTCAAGAAACTTGTCCGGTT